>JADDQD010000115.1 GCA_016781555.1 Pseudomonadota bacterium
GGTGCTGCCACCCGCCTCGAGGAACTGCCCGGTGTCGCGAGAACCCTGCCCGGGGAAACGCGTGCCGAAGCCCGGATCTCTTTCGAGATTGTCGACGCGCGCCTTCTTGTAGGAAACTTCGCCTTCCACGCGGAAAGCGCCAAAGTCCATGCCGACCACGACGTCGCCGTCATAACCATACTCATGGTCGACGGAGAAGGCGTTCTGGGTGCCACCCCCGGTGCCACCCCGGGTGCCTCCACCCTGGTTCGTACCGACATCAAACTCGAGATCTTCGACGATCATCGGGCCGAGATCGCCACCAATGTACCAGGCGCCATCGCGCGCAAATGCAGGCGTAGCGAGCACGGTTGATGACAACGCCACAGCTATGGCGAGCTTCCGCATAAATCTTTCCCCTTTCTTTTGCGATCCAACGGGACCGACCCTGAACTCAATACGGTAAGCGGAGTTTCCGCGCAAGCACGCTTATCCCCACACTGTTGCCCAAATGCCTCAGTTTGTCTGGAGCCTTGGAGAACGGGCACTCAAACGAGACGCATGGTAGATGGTTTCATGGTGAGAACAACAAAGCTCAATGAAATAGCCGGTGTGTCTTTAATGCCTCAGTCCTCCGGCCGCGCTCCTTCTCCATTGCTCGCTTGATTATCGTTGCTCCTGAAGCACTTGGTTTCACATCCCGCTATCCGAGCCCCTCGACTGGGCTGGATGACTGCTCCCGCTCGGCACCTCGTGCTTTTTGGAACCAAGCAGCTTACCCGGCACCAACCGGCGTTCTCGACCCTCTACGCGGCGCGGATTGGGCGGAGAAAAGCCGCTCCCCAATCACCGCACTGTACAGCGGGCGAAGCTATCGATTGCCGGATCAGGGGGCTCTTAGCCAGTGCCGCCCCGATCTGGTGAACAACAGCGCCAGCGCCACCATCTGCAGCATGGCCTGCAGCATCGCCATTGAAGGCCATCCGATCACCGTGCCCGCATTCCAGCTGCTAAGGAACATCGGCAGGCCGATAAGCCACAACAGCACCAGCACCCATTTGGCCGAGCGACTTCGGGCGCGCGAGACCAGCAGCGCAAGCCCGCCAAGGGTGCCGAAGGTAAGGACCAGCAAGCCCACCATCTCCGGAGCGGACCCGCGGGCTGCAAGCGCATCCCATCCGTGGAGCGCCTGCACCACGCCAAGGGCCAGGCTGCCCAGGAAGATCCGCTCGAATGCAGCCACGGGCTTCGGCCTCATTGGTCGCGTTCCTCCCGGAGAGACTTAAGCGAGAAAAGGCCCGGCCATAAGCTTTTCGGCATGGAGCCAAAATTGCGGCACTGGCGTTGATGGCTGCCGTCGTTCGTCCTAGGCGCGTTCCTCACCGTCTATCCACTTCAAAAGGCCCGTCTTTGACAACCCCTCAGATACTTGCCTTCGCGGTACTCGCGGGCATGATGCTGCTCTTTATATGGGGTCGTATCCGCTACGACCTCGTTGCCGTTCTTGCTCTTCTGACTGCAGTTCTGGTCGGCATCGTTCCCGCCGAAGATGCGTTTTCGGGGTTTTCGGACGACATCGTCATCATTGTTGCCTCGGCGCTCGTAATCAGCGCCGCCGTATCACGGTCCGGCATTATAGAGGCCATTATCGGCCGCATCACGGCGCCCTTCAATCGCATGGGCTCGCAACTCATCGTGCTTGTCGGTTCCGTCACCTTCTTGTCCGCCCTGGTCAAGAACATCGGTGCGCTCGCGATGCTGATGCCATCGGCCTTCCAGATGGCAAAGCGCGCCAACGCCTCTCCCTCCTGCTACCTCATGCCAATGGCCTTCGGCTCCCTGCTTGGTGGCCTCATCACACTGGTCGGCACGTCTCCCAACATCATCGTCAGCCGGGTCCGCGAAGAAATGACCGGTGAACCGTTTGGCATGTTTGATTATGCGCCCGTGGGGCTCGGGCTCGCCGTCACCGGGCTTATCTTCCTCCGGTTCGGCTATCGGCTCCTGCCGACCAATCGACGGGCGGCGCCGACGCTCGGCGAAGCGCTCAACATTACCGACTATGTGACGGAAGCGAGAATTCCGACAAACTCGCCGGCCGAAGGACAGACAGTAGCGGCCTTCAAGGCGCTGGCGGAAGGCGCCGTCGAGGTAACCGGTCTCCACCGGGGCGAGCGCCGCCGCACCATCCCGCTCCCCGACGCGACCCTGAACGCCGGCGACGTCCTCATCCTGGAAGGCGAACCAGAAGCGCTGGAACGCACGATCGCCGCGGCTGGACTTGAACTGGAAGGCCAGCACCGCGGTGCCGCCACCGAGAGGGCCGCGTCCGATATTGGTGTGATCGAAGCAGTGATCCGCCGGGATTCGGTTCTTGTGGGGGCCAATGCGGGCCGGATGGCGCTTCATGACCGTCACGGCGTCAACCTCATCGCAGTATCTCGACGAGGCGAGCGCCTGACTGTTCGCCTGCGCGACATCAACCTGTGTCCGGGCGACGTTATCGTCCTTCAAGGCCCGCTCTCCACCCTTCCCGAGCGCGTTCGCGACCTTGGCTGCCTCCCCCTTGCTGAACGAGCGCTCCGCCTGGGCAGCGCCCGCCGCGGCCTGATCCCCTTGGCCATCCTGGGCGCCGCAATGATCCTTACGGCCCTTGGCGTCGTACCCGTCGCTGTCGCCTTCTTTTCGGCCGCGGCGCTCATAATGCTGGCCGGTGCCCTCCCCGCGCGCGAAGCCTATTCTCACATCGACTGGCCGATCCTCATCATGATCGCTTGTCTCATCCCTGTTTCCGACGCAATCCGGACGACCGGCGGCACCGACGTCATCGCCCAATGGCTCTCCAGCACCGCCTCGACCCTTCCGGCGTGGGGCGCAGTTGCGCTTATCTTGGTCGCTGCGATGGCGGTGACCCCTTTCCTCAACAACGCAGCAACAGTGCTGGTTATGGCCCCGATCGCCTCGGTGTTCGCAACCAGCCTCGGCTATCGTCCGGAGGCCTTCTTGATGGCGGTTGCGGTGGGCGCAGGGTGCGATTTCCTGACCCCGATCGGCCATCAGTGCAACACGCTGGTGATGGGACCGGGCGGCTACAGATTTGCCGACTATGCTCGCCTGGGCGCGCCCCTGTCGCTGCTCGTGGTGGTGGTAGGCGTCCCGCTGATCCTTGCAGTATGGCCACTGCGATAAGCCTTTTTTCTGAAAAGGCGGCCTGCCTCACCGCCCCCCGAGGCGAAGGTCGTGCGGGAATGCCGGAGCCAGTGGACATACTCCATAGGCTGGCTAAGCTCGGCGCATCAAACCGAGGCTAAGTGCATGTGGCTGAAAAAGATCGTTCTTGTTGCCGTTGCCTACCCTGCGTTGGCTGCCGCTGCGCCGGAATGGCCACACCCGGCAGATATCGTGAAGGCGGAGCCGGTGGGCCTTGCTCCGGCTGGGCATCCTGAACCGGATATAACCCGCTACCTCATGGTGCGCGGCGCCAGCGACTTCGAGCTTGCGCCCGACGGCAAGAAAGTGGCCTATCTCAGCGACGTCACCGGCGAACCGCAAGTCTGGACGGTTCCCGCTGAAGGCGGCTGGCCTGAGCAGCTGAGCTACGGCCTGGGTGTGGACTGGATCGCCTCGTCACCCCGCGCCGGCAGTCTTCTCTATGGGGCTGATACTGGCGGAGACGAGCGGGTATCAATGAACCTCATCAGCTTGGATGGGCGGAGCGAACGGCTTGTTGTGCCCAAGTCGCCTGCTTTTCGGGCAATGGGCGCATTCTCGCCCGACGGCACGCAGCTCGCTTACTCTTCGACCGAGCGAAACGGCACCGATTTCGACATCTATGTTGCTGACGTGGCTCGCGGCCAGAGCCGCCGCGTTGTCGAAGGCAAAGCCGGCTTCTTCGTACGGGCATGGCTGCCTAGCACGCCGCTGCTGGTTGTTTCGGAGACGCGCGGCGAGACGGGTAACGATCTCCACCTGCTCGACAGCCGGACGGCCGTTTTGCGGACGATCTTCAAACCCAAGCGAGCCGCTGTATATGAGAACATCGCGCCGGTGCCAGATGGCTCCGGCTTCTACTTGTCCACCGACGAGGGAAGCGACTTCAGCCGGGTCGCTTATTATGATCTTGCGCGCCGGCGCCTGACCACGGTCGCTGCACCGCCGCACGACATCGACGCCGTCGTACTAAGCCCCGACGGCCGCTACCTCGCCTGGACGACCATCGAAACGGGTTTCAACAAGCTCCACCTGCGCGACTTGCAAAGCGGCCGTGACCTTCCCGTTCCGGACTTTCCCGCCGGAACTCTGTCGCTAAGGTTCCCCCATGCTGCCCCCATACTCGGGATGCTGGTCAACAGTCCGCGCACCGGTAGGCAAGTCTATACGCTGGACCTCGCCACCAATCGCCTCGCTCTCGCGGTTCCCTCCGACGATGCTGGGCTCGACATGGCGAAAATGGTCGTGCCTGAGCCGGTTTCGTTTAAAGCGCGCGATGGAACGACCCTCACCGGCTTGCTGTACATGCCGGACAAGCCGCTCGGCGGGGACAAGCCTCCGGTCTTTCTTGCGCTGCACGGCGGTCCAAGCTCTTTCGCCGTGCCCAGCTATCAAGCCGACAAACAATATTATGTGGCGCGGGGAATTGCCGTGCTCGATCTCAACTATCGCGGCTCGACAGGCCAGGGGCGCAAGTTCGCGGAGCTGAACGACCGAGAGCTCAAGTTGAACGAAGCTGGCGATCTGGCTGACGCCGTTGCGTGGCTGCGCTCCACCGGCCGGGTGGACGGTGATCGCGTCGCAGTCGGCGGCGGCTCATATGGCGGGTACCTGACGAACCTTGTGCTTGGCACCTATCCGGACATGTTCGTTGCAGGTGTGTCGTCGGTCGGCGTTTCGGACTGGGTGAAGGCGCTTGAGGGTGCGAGCCCAGAACTGAAAGCTTCTGATCGTATCGAATTTGGCGACATTTCGGACCCGAAGGTGCGCGCCTTTTTCGCCAAGCTGTCACCGATCAACAACGCGGCCAAAATCAAGACGCCGCTGATGGTCCTGCACGGGGCCAATGATCCGCGCGATCCGGTGACGGAGTCCGACCACTTTGTGGAGGCAATCCGGGGGGCGGGCGGAACCGTCACCTATCTTCGCTTCCCTGACGAAGGGCACGGCATCTCAAAGCTTTCCAACCGGGTCCACGCCTATCGGCGGATCGCTGCTTTCCTGGAGCAGCAATTCACCCGCCCCGAATGAACTTGGTGAAGCTCTTGTTCGTGCAGCAAGGGAGGGAATGCATCGACCAGCAACCAGTCGGCGCGCCCCGACTTGCAGCACCGTCGGCGGTGGCGGCTCCTTGCCAAGGGCTCCTTGAGAGTCGGACTACCGCGAGCGGCTATGGTGCGCTGGCACGGGCCAGGAACGCCGCCTCACGCTCCACCCAATGCTTGAAGCTTGGCCGCGCCAGAATTGAATCGACGTAGGCCTTGACCTTGCCGTGGCGCGACAGGTCCCAGCCGAGGCCGAGGTGCCGAAAGTTGGCAAATGGGCTCGCCACCGCAACGTCAGCAAGCGTCAGCCGGTCTTCGACCAGAAATCCGCTTTCAGGAATCATTCTCTCGAGATAATCGAGAAGCGGCGGTAGTTCCTCGCATTCCGCCCTGTCCGCCGCCGCGAGATCCCCCTCCCGTTTGAGAAAGCGGGGCGCCACGATGCGGTTAAAGAATATCTTGGTGCCGCATGCGCCAATGATCGTGTCTGCAAACTCGTCGTACCAGATGGTGAGCGCACGTGCCTTCGCCTCCACCGGTATCAAGGCAGGATCGCGTCTGATCGCCTCCAGATAAGCCACAATGGCGGAGGAGTCAGAGATGGTGAAGTCGCCGTCCCGGAAAGCTGGGATCTTACCGAACGGACTTGCTTGCCGGAACTCAGGATCGTCGCTCCCGAGCCCAATCGGCCGGACCTCCAGTTCGATTCCTTTTTCGGCCCCAAAAGCGAGCACTTTGCGCACGTAGGGCGACATGGACGAACCATAAACGATCATGTGGGGGGACCCGCTTTGGTTGCGATCTGAAATGCGCTTAACTGAGGCGATGCTCCATCTCAAGCGGAGCCACTATCTTCATGCAACAAGAAAGCTTAGCGGGCGTGCGATGCTCGTTCGCAGCGCCGCCTCCGCCGAAACGACGCTCTGGCGCTCCGAAATGCGGGCGACCTTGCTTCTCGCCTACCCCCTGGTGCTTACCAATCTCACGCAGGCTCTTATTCACGCGACCGACGTCGTGCTTCTGGGCTGGGTCGGCCCACGGACGCTCGCCGCAAGCGCACTTGGGGTTAACCTCTACACGGCTTTGCTTGTTTTCGGCATGGGACTGGTCACGGCCGCGGCTCCAATGATTGCGCGAGAACTCGGCGCGCGTCGCCACAGCGTTCGCGACGTGCGCCGCACCGTGCGCCAAGCGATGTGGGCAGCGGCGGCGATCTGCCTGCCCATCTCGGGGATCCTCTGGAATAGCGAGGCCATTCTCCTCGCGTTCGGTCAGGATCCGGCGCTCGCTGCCGATGCGGCGCGCTTCGTCCGAACGCTTCAATGGGGCTTGTTTCCCGCGCTCCTTTTTCTTGTGCTACGCTCGTTCGTGGCAGCGCTCGAGCGCCCGATATCGTCTCTGCTCGTGGCAGCCGCCGCTGTGGTCTTCAACGCGTGCCTCAATTACGTGCTCATCTTTGGAGGATATGGCATTCCTGCGCTTGGCTTGACCGGCGCCGGCATCGGCAGCAGCATAACGAACCTGCTTACCTTCCTAGCCCTGGCTGCGGTGGTTCTGCGCCACCGTCGCTTCCGCCGTTATCACCTTTTCGGTCGCTTCTGGCGTCCCGACTGGCCGCGTTTCGCACAAGTTTGGAAGCTTGGCTTGCCGATCGCGGTCACCCTTCTCCTCGAAGTCGCCATCTTCAGCGCCGCCGTCTTCTTGATCGGTCTGATCGGCACCGCGCCGCTCGCTGCCCATGCGATAGCGATTCAAATTGCCGCGCTGAGCTTCATGGTTCCGCTTGGGATTGCTCAAGCAGTGACCGTTCGAGTGAGCCTGGCCTATGGTCGCCGCGATGCGGCTGCGGTTGCGCGCGCTGGCTGGACGAGCTTCGTGCTCGGTGTCGGATTCATGGCGCTGATGGCCATGATGATGATTGCCATGCCCGAAGTTCTGATCGCGCTGTTCCTGGACGAAACCAACCCAGTGAACGCACCGGTGATTACCCTTGCCGTCTCTTATCTGACCATCGCTGCCCTCTTCCAGATCGTTGATGGGGCACAGGCGGTCGGCGCCGGCATGCTCCGCGGCCTCCACGATACCACCATCCCGATGGTCTACGCCGCGATGGGTTACTGGGTGATCGGGCTTGGCACGGGCGTGGCGCTCGGCTTCGGCCTCGATTGGCAGGGCGTCGGCATCTGGATCGGCTTGGCCGCCGGTCTGGCAGTGGTCGCGCTTCTGATGATCAGCCGCTGGATGCTCCGCGAGCGGCTTGGCTTGGTCAAGTTCGGAGATGGCGAAGTTCGACCTTTCCGTGCCTAATCACTTGCCAAAGCGGCACCTGCGTAGCAGAGTTATCTAACCCATGCGGTACAGGAGCCATCGATGATCACTCGGATCCGGGAGGTCCGTCGCGCCAGGCAGATGACCCTCCAGGACGTGGCGGAGCGGTGCGATCCGCCCACCACGCCGCAGACGATCGGCCGCCTTGAGACCGGCACCCGCACCGTTTCCGTGGGCTGGCTTAACCGCATCGCGCAGGCGCTGGAGGTGGACGCCGGGGATCTCGTACAGCTGCCCGACAGGGAGGATGTCATCGTGGCCGCGACGCTCGGCCACGATGGCGCGCACGCTCCCCGCCGCGAGACTGTCGTCATCCCGCCACAGCCGGAGCCGGGGCTCGTTGCAGTCACCGTCTCGGCTGGGATCGGCGACTATCGGCCCGGGGACGAAATCTGGTGCGTTCGCCTCCAGCCGGAGGAGTTCGGCCGGGCGGTCAACCGTGACCTGCTCCTCCCGCGTTCTGGTGGCCGTTTCGTATTTGGCCGCCTCATTGGCCGAGATGGCGACAAACTCCACATCATCCCGCTCGGAACCGGGCAGCGCCAGATGGTGGTGAACAATGCTCCTTGGGCTGCCGTGGCCACACAGTTGCTCCGGAAGCTTTGAGCCGCCTGCAGCGGGGAAAACGGATCAACTGGCCAAAAGAAGGGGAGCTTAGCCTGGCCGGTGCAGCCGCCTCGTCAATTGCTCATCGGACCTACTCTCCGCACCGGAAGTGAGTGCTGGCTAAAGCAAATGCTGGCTCCCCGCCGCCTTTGCCACTATTGCCCCGCCCGGCACGGCGCGCGGTGCCGACGTTTAAAAGGTTGATGGTGCACGATGTTTCGCGGACTTTATGACTGGACCTTGCGGCTCGCCAATCACCGCCACGCGATCCGCAGCATGGCCGCGGTTTCGTTTGCAGAAAGCTCGTTCTTCCCCATCCCGCCCGACGTGATGCTTGTGCCGATGATCCTCGCGCGGCGCGACCAAGCCTACCTGATTGCCACGGTCTGCACCGTCACCTCCGTCGCCGGCGGTATGTTTGGCTACGCAATCGGTTATTTCCTATACGACAGCGTCGGACAGTGGCTGATCGGTGTCTACGGCCTCCAGGAAGGTGCCACGGAATTCCGAAGCTGGTATGCGGAATGGGGCGCAGCGATCATCCTTGTGAAGGGGCTCACGCCGATCCCCTTCAAGCTGGTGACGATCGCCAGCGGCCTCGCCGCTTTCAACTTCCCGCTCTTCGTCCTGACGGCGCTGATCACCAGGGGAGCCCGCTTTTTCATCATTGCCGCTCTCCTGAAGCGCTACGGCGCTCCAATCCAGGACTTCATAGAGCGCCGTCTCAACCTGGTCGGCATGGCTTTCCTTCTAGCCCTTGCCGGCGGCTTTGCGGTTGTGGCGCTGATCTGAGGGACACGAAGTCGTAGTCGGCGGTTATCTCCCGTGCACCCGTTCCCCTGCCGCATTGATGGCGCCATGAACGCGAGGGATCATTTGCAATGAAGCTTGCCTCTTTTCTGGCTGCCCTGCTGCCGAGCCTCTTGCTCTACGCATGCGCTGCGACTGCCGATCGCGCCACGCCCTCCGCCCAGTTCTCGAGCGCCCCGATTGATCCCAATCGCCTGGACCTCATAACCAAGACGCTCGCGTCCGATGCCTTCGAGGGACGCGCCCCCGGGACAGCGGGCGAGACCAAGACGATCGCCTATCTGAGCGAGCAGTTTCGGCAGCTTGGGCTCGCACCTGCCGGGGACAATGACGGCTGGACGCAGCAGGTGCCGCTGATCCGCACCCAAGTCCGCCTTCCAGGCACCGTCGACGTTGGCGGGCGTCAGATGCGGCTTGGCGAAGACGTCTACCTCAGCACCATCCGGCCGGTGGAGCGTGCGCGGATCGAGAACGCGCCCATGGTGTTCGTCGGCTATGGCGTTTCGGCGAGCGAACGCGGCTGGGACGACTTCAAGGGTGTCGACCTGCGGAACAAGGTCGCGGTCTTCCTCGTCAACGACCCTGATTTCGAAGCCGCCGCCGGTGAACCCGCCGCAGGCAAGTTCGGCGGGCAGGCGATGACCTATTATGGCCGCTGGACCTACAAGTTCGAGGAGGCCGCCCGGCGGGGCGCAATCGCGGCGATCATTGTTCACGAAACCCCGGGCGCGGGCTATCCCTGGAGCACCGTTCAGGCTCCCGGCGGGGAGAATTACGACATCGTTCGTCCTGCAGGCGCTATTCAGCCCGTGCTCCTTCAGGGCTGGATTCAGCGGCAGCTGGCAGCTGATCTGTTTCGACGCTCCGGCCTCGACCTCGAGGCGCTGAAGCGGGAGGCGCGCACTCCCGGTTTCCGCCCCCGGGCGCTTCAAGCGAGGCTCTCGGCGGACATCCCGGTGCAAACGACCCGCGTCACCAGCCACAACGTGATCGCGAAGCTGCCGGGAACCAGATATCCCGACGAGACGATCATGTATTCGGGCCATTGGGATGCCTATGGGATCGGTGCTCCCGACGCGAGCGGTCGCCGTGTCCGACCCGGTGCCGTGGACGATGCGATAGGCCTCGCCGGCATGCTTGAGATTGCCCGCGCCTTCACGCAGGGTCCGCGTCCCGAGCGAAGCATTCTGTTCGCCGCCTGGACGGCGGAAGAACGCGGTCTTCTCGGCTCCGAGCATTACGGCGTGAACCCACTCTTCCCCCACGAAAAAATGGCCGCCAACCTCACCATGGACATTCTGCAGACCGCCGGCCCCGCCCGCGACGTCATCCTGATCGGGCAGGGCCAGAGCGAGTTGGAGGACGATCTTGCACGCACTGCCGCGCGCCAGGGGCGTACGATCACGCCCGATGCCAGACCCGAACGGGGGCTTTTCTACCGGGCCGACCACTTCTCGCTGGCCAAACGCGGCGTGCCGGTGCTCTTGCTGATGGGCATTGGCGGCGGCGCCGACCTCGTGAACGGTGGGCGCGAAGCAGGAAACCGGTGGGTCGAGGACTATACCGCCAACTGCTACCACCAAACCTGCGACGAGTGGCGCCCCGACTGGGACCTGCGCGGAGCCGCTCAGGACGTCGCGCTTCTTTATGGAATTGGGCGCGAGCTCGCTTTCTCGCGCCGCTGGCCGCAATGGCGCGCCGGTTCCGAGTTCAAAAACATTCGCAATCAGAGCTCCGCCGCACGGAAGTAACGAGCGCCCAGTTGCTCACATATATTTTCGCGGCACTGGCGGCCCCCGAAACCATTGGCGTTTCGCACCGTTCGAGCTGGGCGGACGTTTGTATAGTCGAGTAGTCGAGTTGAGTATGATTTGGGCTTTTCCCCTCAGCCTTCCAAGGCCCTCCTGGTGCTGATCGAGCGCGGCGTGGTTGCCGATCCCTCGGAGGGCCCCGATTTCATCCGCGATGGCGACGAGATCGTCGAGCAGCCGCCGGCACGCCGGGGCAGGATCGCCCGGCGCGTTGCGCTTGGCGTAGGCGTTGCCCTCGCTCTTTTGATCCTGTTCCTCACCTTCACTGCGCCGCTTTCGAAGTCACTCCAGCCGATCACGGCCCCGAGCATCACCTTGCTTTCGGCCGAGGGCTTGCCGATCGCGCGGCGCGGCTCGGTCACAGGCGCGCCGGTCAAGGCTTCCGAGCTCCCATGGCATGTTCCCGCTGCGTTTCTCGCGATCGAAGATCGGCGCTTCTATCAGCATCTCGGCATAGATCCGTGGGGCATCGCGCGGGCGGGCATTTCCAACCTGCGCTCAGGCGAAGTTGTCGAAGGCGGCAGCACCATTTCGCAGCAGCTCGCCAAGCTTGCCTTTCTCTCCGCAGATCAAACCGCCGCGCGCAAGATTCAGGAGGCGATCCTGGCTCTCTGGCTGGAGACGTGGCTGGGCAAGGACGAGATCCTTTCCCGTTATCTTTCCAGCGTTTATTTCGGCGATAACGTTTATGGTCTTCGCGCCGCGGCGAACCATTACTTCAGTCGCAAACCCGAAGAGCTGACGGTCGAGCAGGCTGCTTTGCTCGCCGGGCTGGTGAAGGCGCCGTCCAAGCTCGCGCCGACCAAGAACCTCGAAGGCGCACGCCAACGCGGCAAGCTCGTTCAGCAGGCGATGGTCAGCGCGGGGTTCCTCGCCGAAGACGAGGCACGGCGCCTGCCGGCGGTGACGCTGAACCGTGGGCCCGCCAAGGACCTGCCGAACGGCACCTACTTCGCCGACTGGGTCTTTGCGGAGCTAGGGGAATCGGAGCCGCGCTACGGCGAGCAGCGCATCCAGACGACCCTTGAGGACCGGCTTCAGCGCTTGGCTGCACGGTCTATCCGCGGCGCCGGACTTAGCGGTGCGCAGGTCGCGATGGTTTCAATGCGTCCCGACGGGCGCGTGGTCGCAATGGTTGGCGGTCGCTCGTACCGCGAGAGCCCATTCAACCGCGTCACCCAGGCCAAGCGGCAGCCCGGATCGACGTTCAAGCTCTTCGTTTACCTGGCTGCGCTTCGGGCCGGCTACACGCCAGCACATCGCATCGCGGATCAGCCGATCAGGATCGGCAACTGGACGCCCGAAAATTACGAAAGCAAGTATCGCGGGATCATCACCCTACGCGAAGCTTTCGCCGTTTCCAGCAACGTCGCCGCCATACGGCTGGCAGAAGCGGTCGGCCGCGACCGTGTCATCGAGGCGGCGCGCGACCTCGGCGTCACCAGCGAACTCGAACAGGGCCCTACCCTTCCGCTCGGAACCTCCACCATGAGCTTGATGGAGATGGCCGGCGCCTTCGCAGCGGTCGCGAATGGCAGTTATCCGGTACGGCCTCGCGGGCTTCCGGACGCCGGCCAAGACACCGCCGTTACGCCGTTCGAAGGGAGCACGCGGCGGCAGATGATGGAGCTGCTCTGGGCGGTGACGAGTCAGGGCACCGGACGAGGCGCGGCGCTTCCCATCCCGACCTTTGGCAAAACGGGCACGACGCAGGACAGCCGCGATGCGTTCTTTGTCGGCTTTGCGGGCGACCTCGTCACCGCTGTGTGGATCGGGCGCGACGACAACAAGCCGGTTGGCGACGTGAAGGGCGGCGGCCTTCCCGCGCAGATCTGGCGGAGCTTCATGGCCGAGGCGGTGAAAAGCACCCAGGGTGGGGCCGCAGCGCCGCTGCCGGCCCAGAGCAGCGAAGTTTTGCCACCAGTGGGAGACGTCGTTCCTACAAGTGAAAACTACCCGGTCGGCGACTACGACGTCGAGGGCAGCGCCGCCCTGGCGCCCGCCGATTACGAAGATCTGGCTCCAGCCGAGCCGGAGGCGACCGGCGAGCCGCCAGTGGTCGAGGTCGGGCCGGCCGAAGCCGCACCTCCCGTCGCTACCATCCCGCGGCTGCGTTCGCGACCGCGCCCGCGCGAGGATGCGGCCCCGCCGCCGGTGACAGCGGATCCGCGCCCGAGCAACGACGCTCCTGCAGCGCCGCCGCGGGAAATCCCCACCGTTGCTCCCCCACCCCCGCCGCCTGCGGCGGAAGAGGAAGCTCCTCCGGACGAGGAAGGTGAACCCGGCACGTGAACTGACAGGTCGATAGCTAGATGTTCTTCTTTTTTTCCAACCGCCTGGGCTGCCTCGGGTCGCTCGCTATTTCGGCTGGCCTGACGTTCATTCTCCTCGCTCTGCTCGGCTGGATCTGAAGATCCGGCCCGAAACGGAGAACTGATCCCAAGCGAGCGAGCCTCGAATCGTCACAAGAAGTGCGCTGCGGCGCAGCCCAACCTCTCCTTCTTCAACAAGAGACCCCATGCCCGCAGCTATCATGCTCAGCATGCTCGCGGCCTCGGCCGCAAGCACCAACTTCACATGCACAGCCGTCAGCGTTCATGATGGCGAT
>JADDQD010000244.1:0-8580 GCA_016781555.1 Pseudomonadota bacterium
AGGGCGGGGAGAACACCCCAGCTATGGCCGACGAGGACGGCATTCGTCACCTCTAGCTCTCGCATAGCGTCGGCGAAAAGCGAGGCCTGCGCAGCAGTCGACGCACACCTCGCAGGCGGTGACGCATTCGAAGCAGGCCTCGATGCAACTTTGGTCGGATTGCTGTTATGTCATGGTCGTTCTCCTCTAGTTCGTGAATATCCACGAGAGGCGGAGCGAGCGCGGGTGGCGCCGATGCGCGCGAGCGCGGCTTCGAACGCCGGCCCGTGTCCGACCGCCGCGTGCTTCCTTAGCTTCCGTACCGTAGTCCGGGGTCAACCCCGAAAATTCATCGCAAGCTGATCAGTCGGACCTCGTGCCATGCGGCAGCGCGATGACGTGCCAAAGCTGCAATCGCAGTCGGGCTCTATAGGCGCAAAAAACCTGCTTGACTCCGTACTATGGTACGGCGGTTACATCGGCATTCCAAGCGAAGGCGGAGGTAATGAGGGCGGCACTGACGATTGGCAAGGCGGCGCAGGAAGCGGGTGTGAACGTTGAGACGATCCGGTTCTATGAACGCCAGGGCCTGATCGAGCAGCCACCAAAAATAGGTGGGGCTGCGCGCCGCTACGCGCCGGAAACGGTGGAGCGCGTGCGCTTCATTCGGGAAGGCCAGCACCTCGGCTTCACGCTGCGCGAGATCCGCGAGCTCCTGGCGCTGAGAACAGATCCGCTGGCAGACTGCGCCGAGGTTCGTCAGCAGGCAGTAGCCAAGCGCGACGAAGTTCAGAAGAAAATCCGCCGGCTGCACGAGATCAGCTCAGCGCTCGACGCGCATCAGCCATGGTCGACATTCAGGCAAACGAGTCTCGTTCGCGATTTAATCCCGAAGCTGAATCTTTTTTGTCGACGCCTGGGTGAACCTTGACCGTGGCAGGAGCAACCGGGGGTGCCGCAACCCCATGTTGCGTCACCAAATCAGTTTCGTGCCGTCCCCGCCGCCGCCGCGAGGGCGTCACGGAGCTTCTCTCCAGCGTCGGCTCCGACAGTTCGAACCGCACGTCGCCCGGAAACAGGATCGGTCTGGTGAAACTTGAAGCTTTGATCAGCAAGCGGTCCTGAAATCAGGTCCGCGATCATGATTTCACGATGCTTGTTCTGGTTGTCAGCGAAGGGGGCGATCAGGTCCACGAGCCAGATGGCGTTGCCTGAATTCCACTCATCCAACGTCAGTCGGTTTTCGGGCTCGATCATGCCCCGGTCGAGCTTGGCCTCGGCCTCGGAATTGCACTTGGCCCAAAGGGCAAGCCCCACCGGCTTGTCACCGTCGCGAAATATATAAAACTGGCGGTGCACCAAAGCAGGCATGATCAGCCATTCGAGGTCGGCAATGGCAAGCGCCTTGTGGAGGGGCGACTGCGTCAGCAGCCACGTCATTTCCCCGAGCAGGTGGCTGACGGTCGGGGCGGCGTTCGCCGGAGCGGCACTTTGTTCGGAAACATCAACCATGATGACCTCTAGGCAGCAAAATATTCATAACGTCCATCCAGTTGCTGCAGCCGGTTCTTCCATTCGCCTTCACCAACACGGGCACCAAAGCTCGCCATCTCCTGGACCATGTGCGCGACGCGCACATCAATAGCTATGCCAGCGTCTTCCGCTGCTCCACCGACTTCGGGATCGGAAAGCTCCTCACAGGTAGCCGCGCAACAAGAGAACATTTCGACACGTTCCGGGCCCCAGCCGGCAAAGCGAGGTTGGTCGAGCCCGCGCCGCAGAGCATCCACGAGATGAGCATGGCGGGCCGTTGCCTCCGTTGCGTCTGACCCTATCTGCAACGGGGGATGCGCGGAAGGTGCTGCGGTGTCGAGGAGTTCGTTTGGAGCTCGCATCGAACCGCCGGTCCGCGGTTCGGATGCCTCATCAAGACTATCTCGGCTGTACATCTGAGAGGTGGACGAACCCTCCCCCTGCAGACTGTCAACAGTGTCTTCATCCACGGCGACTCGATCAAACATCTGCCGTTCGTAGAAACCTTCCTCCATCACATAGGCATGCCTCACGAGCCCATGGCTCAGCTCGGCAAGACCACCAGCGTCCAGCATCTCAAAGCTTGGGCTCAACTGAGGCACAGCCGATGCGACGAAGCTGGAGAGTGCGTCCGCCTGGGTTGCAGCGGACTGACCTTGTCTTGAGCTCACATAATTCAGTGCGACATCCGCCAGTGCGCCGGTTTTGCCATTCGTGCGAGTGAAACGACCGTGGTTGATGACGATATTGTCGGCCATCCCCCAGTTTTGCTGCGTCGCCGTTCCGGCAAGCGAAATCGAAGCGATGCGCGCCTTTGCCATTGTTAGGAACTCGCCTTTGTCGACCGCTCCATTCGAGTTCTTATCTTTCCACACTCTAAAATCTGCCCAAGCCTGATCGGAAGAGGAGAATATTCCGTCACCGTTGGAGTCGAATGCCCTCAGACCGTCGAGATCCGACTTCGCCCCGGGAGTGTCTTCGATGAAGGAGAGCTCGTTGGCCCCTGAAACGGTCCCGTTGCGGTCACGGTCGTAAACCAGCATGCCATCGCCTTTGCCCATCCAACCGGTCTTGTCGCGCGTCCCGTCCCCGTCCCAATCGAACGAAGCCTTGGACTTGCTGCGGGCGACGAGCTTTGCACCGTTGCCATCGAGGTCGAGGATGATCGGCGCCGCGAGGGAGACCTGAACTCCGCCCTGGAACTCAGCCTTCTCAACACCGACAAGGGTGTCGGTGCCGTCGTCACCATCAGCAGAGGGCTGATCATCAACGATCTGAACCGTGCCATTGGCAGTGGTGATCGTATAGCTCGACTGGAGGCCCGAGAAGACGGCAACGTCCGTGCCGGCCCCACCGTCAATCATATCGTTGCCCCCGCCGCCCGTGATCCGGTCATCATTGCCTCCACTCTTCAGCACGTTGGCCACCAGCGTACCCACGATCGTATCCGCCCCGCCGCCGGTGGTAACGTTTTCAACATTCGCGATCGTATCAACTTCGGTGCCGGAGGTCGCCTGGGAGGAAGCCGCGGAAAGGTTGATGGTCCAGGCGGCGGTGGCGCTGCCATAGTCCACGGTATCGATCCCTGCGCCACCATCGAGATTGTCATTGCCAATGCCGCCGATGAGAGTGTCGTCGCCGTCGTCACCCGATAAACTGTCGTTGCCAGCGTCGCCGGAAAGCCTGTCGGCACCCGCTCCGCCGAAAAGCCGGTCAATGCCGTTGCCGCCGCTTAGCGTATCACCGCCTTCCCCGCCTTCGAGCAGATCGTCGCCGTCTTCCCCGTAAAGCGTGTCAGCCCCGCCGTCGCCTTTCAGAGTGTCGTTACCCGCCCGGCCCCAAATCGAGTCATCCCCGTCGCCGCCTGAGATGGTATTTCCATTTCCGTCACCCCAATAGGGGTCGCTGCCTGGCCGGGGTGCAAGAGCCATCGCCATCAAATCTGCATGGCTCCAGATCGTGCCGTTGGCAAACTTCACCTGTTCGATTCTGTGGTCGCCATTAACTACCGTCTCATCTAGCGTGACCCGATCTGTCGTGCCGTTAATGCTCAGCATGAGGTCTCGACCGCCGTCTGCTTGACTCACGGCCACGTCGGCAGGGGCTATGCCTTCGCCGAATTGAACGGTGTCGAACCCAGCCCATCCTCCTCCGGGGCCGTCTTCCCGAATAACATCTTGCCCATCGCCGAGGTTGAAGACGAATGTATCGTCGCCCCCATCGCCGTGCAGCATGTCGTTGCCGACCCCGCCAATCACCGTATCGTTGCCGTTGCCCGCAATGAGGGTGTCGTTGCCGCCGCCACCCCAAAGAAGTTCGGAAGCGCTGGTTCCGTTTAGAGTGTCGGCGCCAGAAGTTGACGAAGACACCTTCTGAAGCAAGTCCGACACACCCCAAGTGGTGCCATCGGCAAAGTGCACGCGCTCGATCCGGCGGGTTGGATTGACGGTGAAATCATCAATAGTCACCCGGTCCGTACCGCCGGCTATGGAGAGGATCAAATCCCTGCCACCGTCGGCGAGGGTGACGGTCACGTCGGCTGGAGCGATCCCCTGCCCGAAGCGGATCGCGTCATTTCCGCCGAACTTGGCGGCCTCAGGCTCGCGGATGAGATCCTGGCCATCTCCCCGGTCGAAGACATAAATGTCGTCGCCGATGTCCCCCAACAACGTGTCGTTGCCGGCCCCGCCATGGATCACATCATTGCCTGCAAGCGCAAAGATAGTTTCAGCGGACGGAGTTCCGTAAATAACATCGTCGTTGATTGTCCCCTGACCCGAGACATAGCGCTGCTGCAACTCAGTCTCAGTATACCGGGAGCCGTCATCCAAAGTGATGGAATCCAGGGTTGCGCGGTAGTACCCCCCGCTTGACGGTGCATCTCCGGAGGCTATCGGCGCCTCTATGGAGCGTACCGGGGGTGGGCTGAGCGAACTCTCATCGACCACGTCTTTGATGTTGATCGTCAGCGTGGCTGACTTGGTGACGCCAAGCTCCCCGTCGGTCGCTTGGACCGTAAAGGTGAAGCTGCTCTTCGTTTCGAAATCGAGCGCTCCGACCATGTGGAGCGTGCCGTCCGGGTTGAGCGAAAACGGCCCGGTGTCAGTGCCGGGCGCAAAGCCCCAGCGCATGTTCGTGCCCTCCGGATCAATGAGCATGAGAGTGCGCAGATTGACCGCCCGCCCCTTTTCGTCACCCACAGGGATGAACGGCCCCAACGCAATCGCCAGTTCGGGAATGACCACGCTCGCGTCTTTGAGGCTATGCGCCTCGTTTACGTCCGTTGGAGCGATCGTTACGCTGGTTGCCGCCGATGACGCATCGGTTCCCGAATTGCGGTCCTTGACCGTCACGCCATAGGTGAAGCCATCGCGCTGGGCTTCATAGTCAGCTGCCAGCAGGAGCTTTATTTCGCCGCTGTCTCGGTCGAGCGAGTAACGGCCATCAGCCGAAACCGAAATGAAGCGGCCACCGGATTCCGTGATCGCAGCCCCCGTGAAACTGTAATCCAGCTCCTCCTTCGGGCCGTCGGGATCGGAAGCTGTCAGTGTGGCGACGACCGTTCCAACCGCGCTATTCTCGGCGTGAGTGACCGAATAGCCGCCCTCCGGCAGCCTGGCGGACCGGTTGGTGCCGGCAGCAAAGACCGTAACTGCGACAGGTACCGCAACCTTGTTCCCGTCAGCGTCCGTCGCGATGAGGGAGAAGCTGTCTTCGCCGCTCGCTCCAGTCTTTGGAGTATAGCGCACCTGCCCGGTTGCGGGATCGAGAAGTTCAAGTGTGCCGAGCAATGGCGGACGATGGGGGTTGATCGCGTAAGTCAGGGTTGCGCTGTCGTGATCGACGACGCCTGAAGAGCCGGTGATGAGAGTTGCTTCCGAAAGTTCTATCTTCTGCGCCTTCGCAGGAGCTCGCGGCGCTGCTTTCAGTCCTTCGTCCCATTTGTCGGCGAGCATCGAGGCAATGGATTTCGGCATTTCAGCCGGCGTGCTCGAAGGTGAATGCGCGGTCATGGCCGCGATCAGGCTTCGAACATCGGCGTGATTGACGAACAGCGAATGGCCTGAAGCCTCGATCTTGTTGAGAAGCCCCGTCCCGGTGAAGAAATCCTTGTAGGTAACAGCCGTGCTGTCGCCGATGACTGCAATCCTCAAGTCATTGCCGACCTGCGTCAGCCAGAGCTGGCGATGATCGATCGACGTGTCGAAGAGGATCTTGTTCACCCCCGAAGTGTCGCTGATGGTGTCGTTGCCCTCGGCTCCATTTACGAAATAGCTGTCGTCGCCAAGGCCGCCATCCAGAGCGTCCTCGCCCAAGCCGCCGGCGAGCTGATCATTCCCCGCGCCGCCTTCAAGGCGATCATTGCCCGCGCCGCCGCTCAGCACGTCATCATCGCCGCCGCCGGCCAGCGTGTCGTTTCCGCTCCCGCCCTCGAGCCGGTCTTTGCCATCGCCACCCTGGAGCGCGTCAGTGCCTTCGCCGCCGGCGAGGAAGTCCTTGCCGGCACCACCGGTCAGCTGGTCGTCGCCGCGGCCGCCCTCAAGGGCGTCGTCACCATCGCCGCCATCCAGAATGTCGTTGCCGTCATCGCCAACGAGGACATCATCGCCGCCACGGCCGTGAAGCGTATCGTTGCCGCCGAGGCCGAACAGCCGGTTGCCGCCGTCATCGCCGCGGATGACGTCCGCTCCAGCGTCCGAACCCACGACATTCTCGATCCCGGTGAGAATGTCGCCCTCGGCATCGCCGCCGGTTTGCGCAGTGGTGACGAAAAGGTCGATCGTAACGGCCGCGGCCGAGCTCGCATAACGCGCAGTGTCTCCCCAGCCGCTGACGGTCGCAGCGCTGTTGGCGCCTCCCGAAATTGCATCGGCCCCCGCGCCGCCTTCGATTACGTCGTCGCCGTCGCCTCCGTCGAGGGTGTCGTTGCCCGCTCCGCCGGAGATGACGTCCTGGCCGGCTCCGCCCCGCAGCGTGTTCGCCGCTGCGTCTCCGAAGATGAGGTCGTCGCCGGCACCCCCGTCGGTACCAAGCACCAGGCTGGTCAGACTTGCCGACAGGCCGTCGCGGAACTGAAGCACTTCTACCCGCCCGCCCGCTTTGTCCTGTTCCGCAAGGGTGATTGTTGCGGTGGCGGCGCCCAGCACGCCCACCAGAAGGTTCGAGCCGGACCAGGAGAGGCTGAGGTCGCTGAGACTGATCCCCGACCCGAATTCGAGCGTGTCATTTCCCGCATCCGCAGCAACATCGACCGTTTCCAACGTGCTCCCTTCCGCAAAGGACAGTGCGCCTTCGGTGATGGTGTCCGACCCGTCGCCAGGATTCCACTTGTAGGTGTCGTCACCAAGGCCGCCGCGCAAAAGATCATCGCCCTTCGCGCCTTCGAGAACGTTTTCGCTCTCGTCCCCGAGAAGGACGTCTGCGGCATCTCCGCCGGCGAGGTTCTCGATCGAATGATAGCTGTCCCCGACTGCATCGCCGGTGTTGATCGAAGCTTTCGAGAGGCTGACCTTGACTGCAGCCGCGCCTGCATAAGACGCGGTATCGCTCCCCTTTCCGCCGATCAGGACGTCCGCGCCGGCGCCCCCCGCCAGCACGTCGTCACCGCTGCCGCCATAGAGCACGTCTTTGCCCGCATCGCCGCTGATCGTGTCGGCTCCACTGTTCCCGGCGAGGATGTCGTCTCCGTCGCCGCCGCTCACCACGTCATCGCCGGCGCCCGCCGTGACCCAGTCGGCGCCCGCGCCGCCATTCAGCGCTGCATCAGCGGCATCGGTGCCGGACACGATGCTCGTTGTGGTAAGATTGAGGACGCCGGTGCTGTAGAAGGCGAGCCGTTCGATGGATCCCGGAGCGAGATACCAGTCCTTGAGCGTGATGCTGTCGGCACCGGCGGCATCCCCAACATCCTGGTCGGCGCGGCCAATGTAGAAGGTGAGATTGTTGCCGTCGCGGCGATGCACAATGTCCTGGATGAGGATGCCCGGGGCAAATTCGATCATGTCCCCGGCCGCAGTGGCGTTCGCATTGCTGACGGACGCGGCTCCGGGAGCGGGGGGAACCAAATATTTCAGCGTCTGGCTGAGGCTGTCATAGTCGAAACGGCCGATCCACCGATAATCGGGCGCGGCGGCGGTTCCGAAGTTCTTGCGGATCACGGTTCCGCTCGGATCCTTGACCTCTCCCGTCGCCGCATCGTGCGTGTAGCCGTTCAGCCATTGACCCACCGCAGTCCCGTTGGCCTGCCAGATCACGGCCCAGCTGTTGGCGAAATCGTCGATGATCGTGTCCGCGCCATCGCCTCGGTTATATTTGAAGACGTCGTCGCCGCCGCCGCCGGCTATGTGATCGTCGCCCCGGCCGCCGGCGAGGATGTCGTTGTCCGCGCCCCCATAGAGATCGTCGTCACCCGCATCACCGGAGATCGCATCCGCGCCTCTGCCGCCGACCAGAGTGTCGCTGCCGATACCGCCGATCAGGAGGTCACGGCCGGAATCGGCCGCGACCATGTCATTGCCCGTGCCACCGCTGCCGATATCGTCGCCGGCGAGGAGGTAAAGCTCGTCGTCGCCGTCGCCACCGTACACGAAATCGTTGCCCAAGGTTCCAACCAGGATGTCGCTGCCAGCGCCGCCGATGACGAAGCTCGTGATGTCGGCAATCCGAACTTCGGTGCCGTCGGCGAACTTCAGCCATTCGATCCGCTTGAACGGGTTCGAGAACCAGTCTTTCACCCTCAGCATCGTGCCGCTGAATTCGGTCGCCCCCGTGGTGGCGTTGGTCTGCATCACCAGCACCAGCATGTGGTTGAGGTTCGCAGGATCGCGCTTCAGCATGATGTCGCCGGCCGCGATCCCGTGCGCAAAGACGATCGCATCCTCGCCGCCGACGAGCTGCCCCTCGACCACGCCCGCGGATTTGTCCCCGATCCAGTCCTCGTCCAACGTCCCGTCGGCGAGGGAGGCAAAGCGCTGGCTAATCGCATCGCCACTGCGGTTCGCGTCCGCGACAGGCGCGCCGACCATGTCCTCCTCGGCGATGTCTCCCTGGTCTCCGAGCCGGACCAAA
>JADDQD010000244.1:8646-13385 GCA_016781555.1 Pseudomonadota bacterium
TCGCCGGCTCCGCCGTCGAGCGTGTCCGTCCCGTCGCCGCCCTCGAGCCAGTCCGATCCCTCGCGCCCTCGAAGCGTATCGTTCCCGGCGCCGCCGTGCAGATAATTGCCGTCGCCGCCGAGGCCGCCCCCTTGACCACCCGCATCCAGCGTGTCGTCGCCATCGCCGCCCAGCAGCCAGTCGTCGAGCCGGCCACCGTAAAGCGTGTCGTTGCCGGCCCCTCCGAGGATGTTGTCCCCGAGATTGGACGCATGAATGGTGTCGTTGCCAGCGCCGCCATCAACCGTGGCCGCCACGTCGATCTCGACGGACAGCAGCTCGGAGGTGGCGAAGCTGTAGCTGACGTCGGCAGTCGCGCGGTTGCGCGCAACCGACAGATTGGCGGCGCCGCTCGCCTCGTGCGTGACGAGATCGTCCACCCAGACGATCGGCTCCGCGCCCGAACCGTCGAGGATGGTGCCGACCCCGGACACTGTCGGCTTGGCGTTCGCCAGGGCAGTGCCACCGGCCGTGACCGTCGCCACCAGCTGGAAGGTCTCGTTGCCTTCGACATTGGTCGGCTTGCCGTCGGCATCCGTGCCGTTGTCGGCAACCACCGGCACCCGCACGAAATACTCGGTCACTCCCGCTGTCAGCGTGAGCGAAGTCGCGCTGGTCCAGCCTGACGTTCCATTGGCGGAGACCTCGATCGCCGCACCATAATCGACGCCGGCGCCTTTGGCCCGACCATCGGCGAGCGCGAGCCCCAGCGTCACGTCGGCCGCGGCAGCCTTCGAAAGGCTGATGCGGAAGACGGAGTGGCCGTCCGCCTCATAAGCAAAGCTCCGCCCGACCATCAGCGTCGGGTTGGCCGCCTCGGTGATCGTCACCTTCGCGGCGGGGCCGACGAGCTTCATGCCGGTCGCGGCGGTCAGCGCGACGTCGAAGTGCTTGTCGGTCTCGGCAACGCTATCGGCGTTGATCGCCACCGACGCGGCCGAACGAAGCCACAGATCCGTCGTGGAACTGTTTGTCTGCGTTTTCGCCGCGAAGTCGCGGCTCACTTCCGGACCTGACGACACTGCGATGTCGTTCCTGAGCTTACCATTGACCGTCAGCCCGCGCTGGTCGGCAAGCGTGCCGGAGCGGAGATCGAGCACGTCGTCGCCACCGGTGGCTTCGATCACCGTCTGCCCAGCGACATCGATGGCATCGCCGAGGACGTAATCGCCCACGCTGGTCACGCGACTGACCTTGTCTGAGAATGGATCGTAGTCGAACCCAAATCCCACATTTGCAGCGTTCGTCTCGGCTTCCTTGAGAAGGAAGCTGAACCCGCCGTACCAGTCGCTTTCATGCCGTTTCGTTAGCCCAAGCTCCGCTGCCCTGGCAAAGGTGAGCGCCCACTCCGCAGTGAACACACTGTCGGGCTCCGCTGCGATCAACGCATTGATCGTGGTCGAATTCTCAAGGTAGGCTTCGTACCGCTGCGCAGTCGCAATGTTGCCCAAGACGACGCTGGCGTCGAACTTCTTTGGATCAGGATTGCCGCCTGAGAACGTGTTATACAGCGCCCGCTTTACATAAGGGTCGCCACCCGCGATCTTGAAGTCCGGATCGGTTAGACCTTGATAGACGCCGTAACCGATCATCGTGTGAAGCGCGTCTTTCGCCTTGCTGGAGATGCGAAAGGTAATTGCCTCCTTCTCGCGCGTGTGCGTCGGCCGATAAACATAATCCGACTGGCGCATCCCGTAGTTGCCGGACTGAACCGCTTCCGGATTGAGCAGGGTTCCGCCCGCGGCATTGAGGACACCATTGAAAGTTTCGGCGACGGCGTTGGCCATTTCCTTCGCCACGTCCTTTGATCCACCCTTGCGTGAGTAGAGGTTCGCAACGACGAACCCACCCTTTTCGGCATCCCACTCGACATCCGCCCCAGATCGCGGCGTTCCCCCAAAGAGGGAGCCGATCGCGCCCCCGACAAGAGTGCCGATGAAGGCCCCAATTGCGGCGCCAATCGGCCCACCAAGCGCCATAGCCGCCGCGGAGAATATCTTTTGGGCAATTGCAACACCGGCGATGGAGCCCAAGGCGCTTCCCACCGCTGAGCCGAGCTGGCCCCCGATGCTATGGAAAGTCACGAGCTCCGAAGCGAGCTTGTTGCCAATGAACGAGCCCACCGCGCTACCCAGAGTGGCGGCGGTATTCACGTTCTCGAAAATTTTTGCAGCAGTCTGCGCGCCGTTCGCGAGGTTCGTGATGATTGTGCTGATAGCTGAACCGGCAGCCGTGTTGAGCAGTTCGGCCGCAAATCCATCCACACCGAGAGCTTTGACCAGTTCGGCGGTCAGGAACGAAGATACTGCCCCGATGCCGGCTGCCTTCAAATTTGATAGGAATTCCGGTCCGAAGGTGGCGAATGCGTCATCCACCGCGGTGGTAGTGGACTGATTTCCGACTAGACCATCAACCACGTCTCCTAGATTATCGCCCAGTGTCTGAAGCGCAGCCGAGGATACGATCCCCGCGAGCTTTGATTTACCGGCAATCAGGTAGCCGAGCTGCTGACCCAGCACCGCACCAGCGTCCGAGAATTCTACACCAACGGGATTATTGTTGAGCTTGATGTTGGTTGAGACCGGTTTCTCGTTCGAGTAGCCGGTCTCCACTGTTACGCCCGCGCCTTTGTGTCCAAAGCCGTCGAGGGCGCTGGATTTAACTACGACCGGTCCAGCGGGGGTCTGCTCAACCTGCAAGGTCACGCTTCTATAGCGTCCGTCTACGACGGCCGTGCCGTCTGCGCCGAGCCGCGATTGCACTCGGCGCAGACCTCGAGGCAGAGTTGCGCCCGTGAATGGGTCTTTCTGTGGAATCGGAGAAGCTATGCCAGCATGCAGACTGCCCTTTAACGGAGCAGCCACGTCAAGCCGCAAGCGGGCCTCGACCATGGCCTTATCGAGCCCCAGGCTTTTCGCAACAGCATCTACAACGTCGGGGCGAGCACCGAACAAGGCCGGTAAGTCGTGAGCGTTATTTTCAGGCGAATTCAACGATGTGAGGTAGTTCCTCAGGGAATGGGCGGTTATGCCTGAGTAAATCCCAGGAACAGTAAGAAGACTAAGTTCCCCGTAAAGGTTGTCGGCCAAGTGGAAAGTAAGGCCAGAAACCCTAATTTGCTGGAGCACAGAGAGCTCCCTTGGGAATGGATCACTTTTCGAGGAGAAGTTAACGATCGGGTTATTTTCGCCGAGAGTCTCAAGAGTTCGAATCAATTTTCTAAAGTCAGGGATCAATACACTTTCGAGTATCGCATTTCCACCTGCACTGAAATTGACCCCGTATGATCCGAATGTCACTGCAGAAAGAATTCTGCTTCCCATGTCCCTCGAGAAGAGATCCGCGACAAGGATCTGCAGCATCTGCCCGCCTAGAGAGTGGCCGGCCAGATCAAATTGTGCTCCTGGGATTCCTTTCAGCAAATCATTCAACGCCGTCCTAACTTGATAGTACTGATAGTCGTTGAACCCAACATCCAGCGTGCGATCGAACGTCAACTTACCGTCTACGAAGCTGTTAACTCCAGCGATGTTGAATGCAACAACGTCAGTGCCTTTCTTCCTGAAGGCCACAATGTCGACGCCTGTGTTTGCATCTCCGGGAGATGACTTAGCCAATACCACTTCATAGTCTTTGACAAACGCCTGAAGATTTTGCTCTGTACCGAACGGATTACCGGCGGACCGTATTGCCGCGGCTAGTGCTTCGCCCGTTTGCCCCACTTTAAACTTTTTCGCGTGATATGCCAAAGTATTCATTTGCGCTGGAAACACATAGTCCCGCGCACGGAGACGTACATTAGGCATCAGCATCTCTCCGAAAAATTAATTACCCGCTAACCAATTTACGCCAGATTACTGGATAGAATTGAGGAAAGTGATGGGCGCAGCTAGCGTCAAATTCTGAACCGTACACACCTATCACGCCAAGCCAATTCGGCCTATTCTGAACTATGTTATATACCTCGGCAATGAGCCGTCCGTTCTTGCGAATAGGCATTCTCACTTCTGTATTGCCAAGTTCCCAGCCGAACGCAGATGCCCTGTGATCCAACGTGAAGCCAATTCGAGCAAGCTTTGAGTACCAGGTCTCGCTACCTAGGCGAGTGCTTTCACGTAAGACAAACCTTGACAGTTCATCGAACGCTGCTTTGTCATGGATAACAAGCTTTGGAGTGGTTCGACACTTGTGAACGAACTCGCGCCCTATAAAAAACTCGTACCCAAGTCCCAGCACAATTGGCGCAGCCAGCAATGAAATGAGTAACACTCCATCCCGCGCTTTCAATTCAGTCGCTCCAGCCTCTCGCGGGCCTCGGGCAATCCAGCTTTCCGGGCTCCCCTATCAACGGCTATGACGCGCCCAACGCCGCTTTTTCCAACGGGCGGCGAGTAGACGGACAGAGTGCCCCCACTGGCAGTTGCTGCCATCCTGTACAGCCGCTCCGCCCATCTAACGTCGGCGGGCACTCCTCGCCCCTCTTCGTAGCGTATGCCCAGCTCCAGCTGCGCATGCTTGTCCCCAGCTTGAGCGCGCCGGGCGAGCTGCTGCAGGTCCGCATCTGCGGCTCCCCGAGCGAGCGGGATACCGGCATATGAGCTTGCGGCGCATGCGGCCAGCGCGAAGGGTACCGACAATAGCAGAAGAGCGGCAGAAAAGCCGCCCCGAATTCGAAACTGAAGCCCCCCCGACCGCATCTG
>JADDQD010000169.1 GCA_016781555.1 Pseudomonadota bacterium
TGGGTCGCTACCTCGCACCGGCAATGTTCTCGTTGCTGAGGTTGGCTCTGCGTTGCGGGTTCTCCCCCTTTACTCAATGCGCAGAGCCAACTGACTCCCACGTGGGGCCCCATAGAACTCCTCCACATGTTTCCATGACATAGCTTCTGCGCCGCCGCCGCGATGGGTTCGGGACGAGCTAAAGCTCGCCGCCGATGCGTTTGGGACGAGCTCAAGCTTCCTGCAGTTGAGGAAGTGCTGCCGAAATCGCAGAAGCGATCCAGGCAGCTAGATTCGTTCCCGTTCATGCTGCACCGGCAACGAGTCTACTTTTCCTTTGATGGCCGTGCTTTCCGAGCCGTCAGGTGGTTCCACCTGACTAAAAATCACTCTAAGTTGCGCGAGTTCAACCGGAGCGCCCCGACGATCTCCGCGATTCCCGAATTCCGTCGCACCCGGGTTGGGCCGCACACGAGTCTGGTGAAGAACGCCGGATCACCCATCGATCGCCTGCGTTCAGCAGCTTTGGAAGTGAGCACCTTGGGAAATTACGGGAGGAACAGGCGAGTGGCAGATAATATCGAGCTCGAGGCTCGCATCGCGGCGCTGGAACTGGTCCTCGTGACGCATATGCTTCAGTCCGGCGTTGCCACACCAGGTTTCGACGCGCGCGCGTTCGCAACCGGCAGGCGGGATGCCTGGCATGCCATCGGTCATGCAATGTGCGTCGGATGCGCTAGTGAGGGTGAAGAGCAACAGTTTACCCGAGCCTATGCGGACGCGTTGGAGCGCCTCGGACACATGCTGGTGGCGCTCGCGGACCCTGTTCAGGAAGCTATAGATGAGATCGACGAACTGCGGTCTGCCCGTCAACCCGCAGAGCAGGCCGGCAAGTAGTTTGGCCAGCTCAGGGCGGGAACCTCAATCCTCAGCTATGCACGCCAGCAGAGCACTGCGTCAGGCAGCTTGGTCGTGAGGCTTTTCCCCACCAGCGCTCCGCGCGTGCGCATGCTCTTGCCGATGCTATCACCCGTGTGGCGCTCGGTGTAGCGGAACTGGAACAGGTACCGGTGGAGGCGTGCCAACTATCGCGCGTTACATCAAACTAACACTGCACAACCGCACGCAGGCGGACGGTCGGTGGACTTCACCCTGCGGACAGGTGTCAGTCGATGATCCAGAGGGGACGCGGTCTGCGCGCTGGGCCTCCCAATTCGAACACCTTCTTCATGTGCAGGGAAGAGAGCTGGAGATGCGATCTGGCGACGGAGATGGACGGCGCGGTGAGCCCCAAGTGAAGTTCACGCAGCGCGCGTTCCGAGTGGTAGGCTGTATCCTCTTCCTTCATCATGCGCATTTCCTCCGGCGGTGGGCGAGCAGCTCATTCCGCCGCTTGGAGGCGAACCTCATCTTCTCGCCGATGCACGGCCAGATCACCTTCGCGGCGGGCGGCCCGGCATTCTCGTACGAAGCGTTCAAGCGTTGTCTCGCCCGGCGGCAGGTACGATGCGGGGCCGCTCCATGCGAACAGGGGCGGTCCGGCCGGGGTTCCGACTTCCACAACGAGGTCCACGTTCCGATCCGCGACCACCGCCAGAGCTCGGGCGAATTCGGCTTCCGTAAGCCGCTCGCCGGGAACGAACCTGATCTCGCCGGTCATTTCGTCCAGCAGCAGATCGAGCACTCCGTCGACAAGATCGGGGCCGTAGACGCGGTCCCATAGCCGGGCGCCGTCGACCTCGATACTCCGGCCGCTATCGAGCGCATCGAGCATCCGCACCGCTCGCGCCGAGCGATCCCACGGCGCGTATACGGCCCCCGTCCGCACCAGCAGCAGGTTGGCCGCCTCGGGCGCCGGATTCCGGGACCCGAGGCCCGCGACCACCGCACATCTGATGCCGTGGCGGTCACACGCTTCCACCAGTAAAGTGGCAGACGGCGCGCTGCACCGCATTGGCGCGGCGCAGACATTGCTGCGGTCACGGGCGTCGAGCACGGCCCAGGGTCGCGCATCTTTGAGCTTCGTTTCGGCTTCCTGGCCGCATCGGACGTACTGAAGCCCCCGAACCTCGCACGCGCGGACGGCAAGCCGGGTGAGCGGGCCGTCGTCACCAACGATCATCAGCGGTGATGCGCCGGAAGATCCCAGCTCGACGTCGCAGGTGGGCTCCGTGTCGGGAATGGCGTCCAGAAAGCGGGAGCTCCGATGCCACCAGCCGGGAGACTGGAGGAACGGGAGGTCGGGTACACTGCCCTCGGCCAGCTGCTTCAGCACGGGCGCCATCAGCGTCGGGCGCGGCGTTCCCGTGCGGCAGTCGTAGACGCCAGTCTCGTAGTGACCGATGAAGCGGGTCACCATGCGGTTCCAGTCGTGGGAGCCAAGCAACGACCAAGCGGTGACCGCCCGTATGTCCATGCCGCCCTGCCGGAGCGCGTCGACCGCCTGCCACACCTCGACGAACCAGCGGACCTGCTCTTCTCGCGTCGCGCCGTTGTGGCATTCCGTCACAGCCATCGGGAGGCCGTAGCGCTCCCATGCCTGCTCCAGCAGCGCCGGCAGGCCGAGCACGCCTTCCTTGCGGTTGCGGATCGCATCTACATCGACGAACTCGAGTCCCGAGCATTTCCCCGTCTCGCGGTCCGCCAGCGAACGATCGGGGTAGAGCTCAACGCGGTGGTCGCGGAGGCGCTCGCTCGAAAGATAATGGTTGATGCCGATCAGGTCGGGCGGGCAGGGGTCGTCCGCAATCCTGCGCAACCGCTCGGCAAGGCCGAAGCCGGCAATATGATCCCAAAGCGCATGGCCAGGGACGACGGTCCCGCACAAGAGGTCCCAGCCCACCCAGCGGCGCTCATTCTGGAAATCCGCATCGCATTGAAGGGGCGGGGTCGCGTGGCAATAGCCGAGATCGTCGGTCTGGATCAGGCGGGCTTCGGGATTGACCTTGCGAATCTCCCGCATCGCCAGGCGCGTGGCATCGATCTCGTTCAGGAGCGCGACCCAGAACAGCCGCTCGTCCTTCGTATGCGGATACCAGTAGCCATACAGAGCGCTGAACCGGGCGGTGGTCAAATTCTCGTTCACCGGTGTCCAGTCGCGAACCCAGGGGTAGCGCTCGGCCACAGCGGCGGCGTGCGCTGCGAGGCCGCGTGCGAAGCTCTCCTCGATGAGGCTCGTAAAATGCGGGCCGCTGCCATGGTGGCAGAGGGTCAGGATCGGGTTCATCCCAAGCCGGCGGATTTCAGGCAGCCGCTCGTCCGTCCAGCGGAAGTCGCGAGCTTCAGGATCGGTCGGGGAGATACGCTCCCAAAGCGCCGGGTAACGGAGCGACCGCATGCCAAGATCTGCAAATAGCTGCAAGTCTTCGATCCGTTGTTGATGTCCAGTCCGCGGCGTCTGGTCGAACCATTCGTCGCCTACTCGATTAACTGTGCACTCGTATCCCCCCCATAACTCGAGTGAGTTCATGGCCTTACCTCTTCGTCGTTCAATTGGGTGCCGCAAACACTTTGGAGTGACGCAGATCGCGGTCTAGATGGATGTAGAACCTAGCAAGTTCAGTCAGGTTCCATCCTTCTTCCTGAGGTTAACCTAAGGCAGTTATTTTGACGTTGCTGGAGGTAGGAACCTTTGCCTTCTTTGACTCCTCCCAGGATAGAAGGGGCCCGAGATAGAAGGGGATCGCGGGGGCACACTCCCACTTGGCTCCGACCAGTCGCGAAAACTAAACTCGTTCCCGCTCATGCTGAACTGGCAACGAGTTTACTTTATCTTTTGATTGCCTTGCTTTTCCGAGCCGTGAGGTGATTCTACCTGACTACGAAGCACAGGTTCGTAGCGGGCTAACCCATTCTGCAACCTAAGATAATGCGCTTCCAACCGCCTGGTGGTACCCGATTCGTTCGTAACAGGCGTTCCGCTCGCTCCGGCTGAGGTGCTTCATGGATCCCGACGAGCGTTCCTACTTCCAAGAGCGTACTGAACTGGAGCTCGAGCAAACCCCGGGTAGTGCGCCCTCCGGAAGCGACCGGCAGGATTCCGGGAGCGCAACAGCGTCGTTCGGATGGAAGGGAGCCGCGTCAGTCGTGGCCCTCGCGGGCGTTGCGGCCGTCGCACTCACAAAGGGGGGCTCGTCGAGCGGGCACAACGTTGAAGAGACGCGAACAGTCGAGCTTGGGACCGATCGCTCTCTTCACGCCGTTACGACCGGTACAGGGCCCGACATTGTCCTCGTGCACGGAGCGTTTGCGAACCATCGCGACTGGCTCGATGGCCCCTTCACAGCGCTGGCGGAGCTAGGCCGCGTTACGGCGATCGATCGCCCTGGACATGGCTTCAGTCGGAGGCCCCGTTTCGAGGGTGGACCACGCGCGCACGCAGCGCACATCCGCGAGGGTCTCAGAGCTCTGGGGATAATGCGGCCAGTATTCGTTGCGCACAGCTTCGGCGCGCTTTCCGCTCTTTCATTTGCCGAGCAGTTCCCCCGGGAAGTGGCAGGACTCGTCCTTGTTGCCCCGCTTGCCTTTCCTGAATTCAGGCCTCTTGAGCACACGCTTTTCGCGCCACGCGCCCTGCCGGTGCTGGGTCCGTTGTGGGCGGAGATTGGAAGGCCATTCGACCGCGCAATGCTCGAGGCGCACCACCGGATCATGTTCTCGCCGGATAAGCCGCCAGACACCTGGAAAGCGAACTATCCCTGGGATCAAATCGTCGCTCCGGCTGGAGTCATCGCCAATGGCGAGGACTTCTGCGCAGTGCACCCATCGCGGCTGGACAGTTATATCGATCTGCATTCTGTACGCGCCCCAACCCAGGTGCTCAGCGGCACGGCAGACCTGATCATCGAGGATCTGCGTCAGGGCAGTATCCTCGCAGAGCGGCTTACCAATGCGGCGGGGACCCGTCTCGACGGGGTCGGGCACATGCTCCACCATAGCCGCCCCGACGCGCTTGTTCGCGCCGTTCGGGAGGTTATCGATCGCGTGAGGCCGGAGTGATGGCTCCAATGCCGCACCGGCAGCTCGCCGGCAGCCGCGCGCGAGACTTTGCCGGACCAAGGCCGGGACCGCCGATCGCGTCTGAATAGATCTTCTAGAGGAGAGACTGATGGCAGAGCATGACCCAAGGCGAAGCCCCGGTGCAGACGCGGGAAGGTCCAATCATGCTGGTGGCGCTGCGTTCGAGCGCGCTGCTGGCAGCACGGCCGAATTCCTCGAGCGGGGCGCAGACATTGCAAAGCCGATGGCGGACCTCGGCGCTCGGAACATGGAGGCGTTCGTCGTTGCGGCGAAGCTCGCTGGAAGAACCGTCGAGAGCCTGACGCGGGAAGTCACGGAATACGGGCGGAAGAGCTTCGAGGATGCATTCGCCATGGCCAGAAGTTTCGCGGAGGTGAGGTCGCCCGCCGATCTGATCCGGGTCCAGACTCAGTTTGCGAGGACAGCCTTCGACAATGCAATGGCCTTTTCAAACAACGTGACCGAGACGCTGACGAAAACGGCAGGCGAAGTCGCAGGACCATCAGCACCCTCATCCTCCGCTGATCCCTCGGGAGGCGGCGAGCGCTGACCTCCTGCCGGACGAGAGTGGCGACTCTTTCACGAGAGACCCGACGACGGTATTTTCCTTTCGAAGCCATACGTCTCCCGGCAACGCCTTGAGGCCGTGCGATCTCAGCTTAGCCGTTGAGCCTGCGCGTCGCTTCGAAAGCTCACGATCAGACCTTCGCGATAGCGTCCGCCTGCGTCTTTTTGAGTGCTCCTGCGTTTCGTGGGCGAAACCACAGGAGCCGCGTTTGTCCCGCACTGCAACCAACGACACCGTTGAGAAACTGAGGCGGCACCAGACGATCCTCAGCGACTTTGCCCGAGTCGCGGCGCAAAGGATGCCGCTTGAAGACCTTCTGGAGCAAGCGGTCAGGTATGTCGCGCGAGCCGTGGAAATCAATCACGTGAAGGTGATGCAGTATCGGCCTGAGCAGGGAGATCTGCTCGCGATTGCCGGCGTGGGGTGGAAGCCTGGATTAATCGGAAGCGCCACGTTTCCCCTCGACCTCGGCTCCCCCCCCCGGACGTGCTTTCCGAACAGCCGAACCGGTCGTGATCGAAGACATCCGAGAGTCGACCGATTTCCGGATTTCCCCGCCTGTGGCCGAACATGGGGTCGTGGCGCTATTGAACGTGCCCGTCCTGATTGACGGATCGGCATGGGGCGTTCTGGAGGTCGACAGCACCGAGAGGAGGGACTTCAGCGAAGACGCTGTGATCTTCATGCAAGCTGCCGCGAGCATCACCGCGAACGCCATCGCGCGAGTGAACGTCGAGCAGACCAACGCCGCATCCGTCACCACTGCATCATTGGTGGCTCAGCAGCACCAACTCGGGCTGGAAGAGATGCAGCACCGCGTGAAGAACTACTTTCAGCTTATACTCGCGATGCTCACGCTTGAGCGGCCAAAATTTCCTACCGAGATCGGTCGTTCCCTGATCGATAAGATAGCAGAGCGTATTCTCGCGGTCTCTCTGGCGCACGATCAGTTGGCACTTAAGCAGGACGCGAGGGCGATAAACCTGCGAACCTACCTTCAAGCGATCACCGCAGGAATCTCAGCGCAGGTTTCGAATGTCGCTATCGAAGTGCAGGCTGACGAGCTTGATGTCGCAATGGATCGGGCCGTTCCTCTCGGGCTTATCGTGAACGAGCTTGCCACGAACAGCTTCAAGCACGCCTTCGCAGACGGGGCTGGATCGATCACGGTCAGTCTCCGCAGCGGCTTGGATCATGGAAACGCGGAGCTTGTGGTCGCTGACACAGGGGGCGGGATTGACCCTGAGAAGCCCGGTGGCTCCGGGCTGCGGCTCGTGCGCGCCCTGGCTCGCAACATCGGGGGCAGAGTGGAGCAGGACAGTTCCAGGCAGGGCACCCGCACAAGCGTGATGTTCCCCCCGAAGTGAATGCAAACGGGACCGCATCGGCGCAAGCCTCTTTCCCTATTTGAAGCCACAAACGCTCGGGCTGGAAACTGGACCTCGATCTTCTAAGACTGTTCGCCTGTTTCACCATCTCTGAATCGGCCAGATTGCATCAGAGTGTGAGCAGGGGCACCGAAGGGTGGGTCGAGCGCTCGCCGAACGGCCGTCTCAACCGCGCGATTGTAGAACGGCTTTTCTACTATGATTGCACCGGGGAGCCGTTGCTGCACATCTTCGGGACTGGCCGTCACAAAGACCACAGGGATTATCTTCTCGGAGCGGAACGTCCGCTGGAAGGAGCGGACATCCTCCGAACGTCAGGAATGGCAACCGATCTCAGGAACCCTCAGTGGCTGAACGAGCCAGCCTCTTGCGGTTCGAGGTGAAGGTAACGCTGATTGAAGTCGGCAACGTCGCGCATCCTGCGCCAATCCGGGAAGCTAATCCGGCGCTTGTCACGCGCGATGAAGCCTTTGCCCTCAAGCGCCATAATCGTCCGGTTGACGTGGACTGGGGTAAGGCCAAGCGAATCTGCAAGCTGCTCCTGAGTCATCGGAAGCTCGTATCCGTTCTCGTCGGCCAGACCTTGCGCTTCGAGCCGTAGCGCGAACTCGCAAAGAAGATGGGCCAGGCGAGAAAGCGCATCGCGGCGTCCGACGTTCAAGACCCACTCGCGGAAGATGGATGCTTCCACCAATAAGGACACGAGGATGGCGTGGCCGATGGCGGCTCGGCTCCGGGCGAGCTTCTGCAACTCGTTGCCAGGGATGAACGCAAGTTCCGCTCGCGTCAGCGTCTGGACGTTGTGGTCTGCCTCATCTAGGAAAAGGTTCTGCCAATCCAGACACTCACCGGGAATGTGGACAGCGACGATCTGGCGAGCGCCATCGCCGGTTAGCTTCTGGCGATAGGCGAACCCTGATACCAGCACTGCGCAAATGTCTGGCGCATCGCCTTCACGAACGATGTAGGTCTGAGGTTCCAGCGTTTTCAGTGTGTAAGGCAGCGCCAGTATCGCCTGTCGATCTTCCTCGTCCAAGCGAGAATGCGTTTCGAGCTTGCGCAGCAATAGTTTGAGTGGGTTTGAGGTAGAGGTCACGAAGGTCTCCCACGCGTTAGGGGCGGGAGCATGAAGCATCTCTCGGTCGCTTCCGCCCATAGTCGTGGGAAGCGATGCGATCGGTATAACACACATTCACTGCCGCACCCTATCATTTGATAAGAAACCAAAAAAAAACATAGGTTTAGTTTGTGGATGCTGGTAGAGTAGCGGCATCGCCGAGAAAGGCTTCGGGCCTTGGCGACTGAGAGACCAACGCGCTCCCGCCCTTCGCCCTGGAGCAGCTATGTCCCTCTATTTTTTCCACCTTCGAGACAGCATCGACATCCTCCTCGACCCGGAAGGTCGGCAGTTGGATGGTCCAGACGCTATCGCTCAAGCGGCGCTGATGGACGCTCGCTCGATCATTGGTCACGACGCTGTGAACGGGCGCATCATGCTAAATCAGCACATCGATGTGGAGGACGAGTGCGGCAACATCCTGCACACCCTGCAATTCGCTGATGCAGTCGAAATCGTTTACCCGTAGCGCCGCCTCCGGCTGGTCAGCCGTCCAGCAGGACCGTTTCTCGGAACGAAAGGTCGAGCACGCGCTGCCCGGTCTCATCATCAACCTCGATGGACGAACGGAGCGGCAACTTTCCTGCAATCGCCTCTGCAGCGATCACTGAGCGTGCCGCCGCCGTGGCTGCAGCCAGAACAGCTTTGATGTCGGCAAGCTCGAGACCCTCGTCGTCAACGACGTAGCTCTCGCTCTCCCTCAGGTGAAAATAGTAACGCATACAGCCCTTCCGAAGCGGATTGGGAGAAGCTGCGGTAGGACAACTGACACCGGACGTCCTTATCAAACGCTCTGCGCACCATCTTGATATATGGTCGGAGCAGCAGCCTAATGTAACGTAATGAGTCGTGGACGTTCGCCGGCCACGGCGGTGGAAGGTCCGCTTCGCCGCTCCAGCCGCTTCAAAGCAGACTGTCTGCTCCGCCAGAGCGGACGCGGGGCAGGGGGCACTCTGCTTTGCGCCACTACCGGACAGATAAGCGCTGCAGGTATTTTCCTGAAAGCGGACGCGGCTCGCCTGCTCACCTGACGGGCTTCATCGCCGGCGAGAAACGCTAAGCTGGTCCTGCGCCGCTTATTTCTGCTGCCGGGATGATGCCGCTGGCGAGCAGCGCATAAAGGGCGGGCAGATGACTCTCCGCTCGTGGATGCGGCGCTCGAGGCTAACCAGGTCGGGCTTGGAACCAGCATCGCAGCGAGCAAGCGGCTAGCGGCTAGCGGCTAGCGGCTCGCGGACAAGGCCAACGCAATGATCCGGCGGCACCTTGAGGAGTGCGACGTTGCGCAAGTACCGATCGGGAACCGCGATTGCGGGTGCCCAGCGGGGAAGAGGACCAGTGTGCAGTCGGTCTGAACGCAATTTCGGTCAGGATGCAGGAATTCTCGTTTGATGTGCGCCATGCCCGCCGGGGACCGACCGGCGGCTGAGCATGAAAGCCCCCACCGCCGAGGCAGCGGCTATCCCGGCCAGAGCCACTGCCGCGCCGCTATTCCGACCTTTGCGCTCCGGTGCCCCCCACCCGCCGCGGATTCCGGTCCCGTCAGGCACCGGCTGGAACAGCGTTCCCTCGAACTCGGCTGCGGTCGGCCCCGCCTCAATGAAGTGGCGGCGGCTGATGATCCCGAACAGCCTCCCGGAGGGCTCCGGCGCGACCTGGTAGGCCGCGGCCGAAAGGTGATGAAGGCCGATGTGCAGCGCGCGCCGGGGCCGCAACGCAAGCGCTACCATGGCCTCAGCGACACGTTCCGGGGCGATTACGGGCGGCAGCGGCCGCAACGTCCGTCCGGTATAGTTGGCCGAGTGTATGTCCGTCGGGGTATCGACAAACCCGGGATAGACGCCGCAGACCTCAATGCTGGTTTCGGAGCGCAGCTCGTAACGGAGCGCCTCGGTGAAGCCAGCGACTCCGAATTTGCTCGCGCTGTAAGCGGCTGCGAATGGCTGTGGGATCCGGCCGCCGATCGACGCCATGTTGACGATCATTCCGCGCCCGCCGGCGCTCAGCATATGCGGCAGCGCGGCATGCGAGCCGTTGATCACGCCCAAGAGGTTGACTCTGATGAGCTCCTGCTGCGCCTCGATCGGGATGTCGGCGAAACGGCCCCAAAGGCTCAGCCCTGCAATGTTCATCCAGATGTCGATGCTGCCGAACCTCTCTACCGCGGTCTGCGCCACTGCGCGCATTTCGGAGACGTCGGTCACATCCGCCGGAACTGCAATCGCTTGGACGCCGAGCGCCTCGCAGTCACGCGCAGCCGCTTGTAGCGGCTCTTCGCGGCGTGCCGCCAAAACCAGATTGGCTCCTCGCCCCGCGAAGGCGAGCGCCGTCGCACGCCCCATGCCGCTGGACGCGCCAGTGATAACGATGCTCTTCCCCTGGACGCCATTCTTCATGCTGCCTCTCCTTCGCCGCGGGCAGTCACGCGAACGTCGGCCGGCAATCGTCAGTTCCTGGCGTCAGTTCCTGGCGGTGCAACGTCAGGGGACCATGCGCGCAGGGCCCATGGGCTTGCGGGTAAGTAAAGCGGCGCCCATCTTGTAGGCGCTGATCACGGCCATTACGGCGCGACCGGCGATGGGTTCTCCTCGGGCACGTCGGGCCTGGTCGAGCAGGGCCATGCCTTTCAGAGCATCCAGGTTCAGGTGGAGGGTCATCGGGATCTTGCGGACCACTCCTCCTTCATAATCCGTGAAGAGCGCCATCGCCGCGCCAGTGACGCCGGTGGCGGCCAGCGACCGCTGCGTCCGTGGGCCCCAGCCTAGCGCCCGCGGCACGGTGAGGCAAAGCGCAGAGCCGACATAATCCCCAATCGCCTTGACATGGGTCGGGATGGGCTGCGGCGGCGCGAGAGGGTCACCGGCATCGGGGCCTGGCACCACTATTTCCCCGCCCTCTGGGAGCGCCTCAAGGCCGCCCTCCAGGAACTTCTGCACCAGTCGGGCGAGAATGTGCGGCGCGCTATATTGAACATTGTGCGCGGCGCGATCAACGACGACCAGCCGGGCGTTAGGCATCAGATCGGTGAACCGCTCGGCCCAATCCTGCGTCAGCGTCTTGTCGTGCTCGCCCCGGACGACGAGTGCCGGGGCTTCCACCTTTGGAAGTCGCTCCTCGATCGGATCGCCGACGGTCCGGACACCCTGCTGCATCATCCGAGCTGGGCCCGCCGAGGCATATTCGAGCATGAAGACGTCGTTCAGCGAAGGCACCTCGTAAAGCTGGTTCTGAAGGACGAGCGGATACTGCTTCAGCATGGTGCGGTAGCGCGGGTCCGGTGTCGGGCCGACGAGGATCAGCTGCGCCACCCGGTCAGGAAAACGGACGGCAAGATCGACGCAGACCTGCACGCCGACCGAGTTGCCAAGGAGGACAGCACGAGCGATGCCGCGTGCGTCCAGCCAAGCCAGCAGCTGATCGGACTGCTCCCGGACATTGGGGCCGGCCGGCCATGTCGAACCGGCAGTGCGGGGGCTGCGCCCGAAGCCAGGCAGATCCGGTGCCACCACCTCATAGCCCAGCGCCGCCAGGCGGCGGCCGACCGGCGTCATGGCACGGCTTGAAAGGCCGAGGCCGTGAACAAGGACGATTGGCGGGGCGCCTGCGCTGGCCCCATCGACCCAGGCGCGGGAGTGCATGCTGGTGCCAAGTGCTGGCACCTCAGTCCACTGAGTGATGGTGTCCGGAAGTTCTGTTGCGAGAGCCTGTTCCATGATCGTGAACCTTTGGCGAGGGCGTGGGTGCCGCTCGGCACCAATGCCTCCCAAACCGCCACAAGACTGGTCCGATCCTGAAAAAGGCGTGGCTCTTACACAGGTTAGCCAGTTTTGTCGGAACGTCAGCGATTTCGCGGGCTTGGCTACGGTGGCGTGCAATCGCCTGCAGGTTTGGCGCAACAGCGGAATGCCCACAGGCGGCTAGCACCGCCTGGTAGGTGCTCCTAGCGAGCTCACGGTAAGGGCAGAGCTTCAGCGACGGCTCCGCCTGCGGAACGTCAATTGTCGTGACGAGTTCAGCAGTGCCAACGAAGGAGATGACGATGGCTCAGAAAGGTGCAGGCGGAAACGCGGGAGCTGTGACAAAGAAGGGCGGCGACAAGGCCAGTGGCAGTACCGGAACTGGCCGTGGCGGCGGCAAGAGCGGCAACAGCGGCAAGAAGGGCTGAGTGCGCTGCGGCTGCAGGCCAGCTGTGAAGGGGAGGGATCAACGTTCTCAGGCCGAACTTCCACTATCCCGCTCCCGTACCCCCGCCCGCACAAGCAGAATGTCTGCTATCGCCTAGAGCGGCCCTAGGCTGCAGGACGTCTGCGATGCGGCACTCCCGGACCTACGAGGCCGTCCTGCGCCTTCCCCGAACCGGACGTTTCACTCGCGCAGAATGGCCACTCGCGCAGAATGGCCACGACTAATCTTTTTTCCTTGGGCAGTGCTGTTCGTCGCTCCCGCAGCACGCGCCAGCGTCCTCTGACCGTTGGGCGCGGTGACGCAGCGCGCTGACAAGGTCCAGGGTTCCAGCTAAGGCATGCATACGGGGCACCGCGGCGGGGCTTCGTTATGGTCGATGCTGGCGTCCATGAATTTCTCGCGGGGCGTCGGGAGCAAGCGTCATCTGACGCTGATCGGCTATTCCTTTGATCGGGCGCGCAGGCCGGCCATGATCCCCGCGACGACGACGGCCACGCCGCCCCCGGCAGCAGCAGCACTTCTCCAATTGAACGCGCTTTTCGTCATCGCAGCGCCCGCCGCTGGGGCTCGCTCCGCGAAATGAATCGCCTGAGCGGAAGCCGGACCGTGGAGAATGCGGCTCAGCGAGCGTGCCAGCGCCTCGGCTTCCTCGCGGGTGTTGTAGAACATGAACGAGGCGCGGACTGCCTTTTCGACGCCAAGCGCCCGCAGCAGCGGCGCGGCTTCGAGGTTGCCAGCCCGAACCGCGATTCCGTCGCGGTCGAGGGCCTGCTCCAATTGGCTCGGATCCTTTCCCTCTGCCACGAAGCTCAGCACCGAAATGCGGTCGGAGGGATCGCCGA
>JADDQD010000280.1 GCA_016781555.1 Pseudomonadota bacterium
GATCAGCTGGCTCGGGGCGTCGAGGGCGCGGTGGCAACGGTAGGCACGATCCGGTACGAACCCAATGCCATCAACGTCATCCCTTCGACCGCTGTCTTCACAGTGGACCTGCGCAATCCTAACGAGGAGTGTTTGAAGAGCCAGGAAGCGGCACTCGCCGACTTCCTTGCCGGGTTGCGCGAGGAAGGCTACAAGGTGAAGACCGAACGGCTTGCTCGCTTCGAACCTGTCACCTTCGATCCTGCGATCGTCGCCGTCATTGAGGCGTCCGCAACCGAACGCCAACTCTCCTTCCGACGCATGACGTCAGGCGCCGGTCACGACGCTCAGATGATCGCGCGGGTCGCGCCGGCTGCGATGATCTTCGTGCCGTCGAAGGGGGGCATCAGCCACAATCCAGCGGAGTGCAGCGCCGAAGGCGACCTCATCGCCGGAGCGAACGTCCTGCTCGATGTCGCTAGGAAGCTCAGCGCATGACCGACTTCCGCTTAGCCTGACCGAATGTCTGCTGTTGGGCATAGGCGACGGCACTCATGATGACCGCGTCACCGAGCGCGATTGTTTGTTGCTCGGACGGCCGGGCGTCGCCTCCGTTCGACCCTTGACCCGCCGCGGATCAATGTGGGACAAGCGATTAAATGGAATGCCATCCCATATGTTGGAAAGAGGCGATATGAGAGTTCGGTCCTGCTCTGTGCTTGCGCTAAGCTTCAGTCTTGCCCTTTCCACCAGCGCTTGGGCCGTCCCGCGCGTCACGGTGCCGTTGTTTGACGATTGGCGCTTTATTCAGGCGGACCCGGCAGGGGCGGAGGCAGCTGATTTCAACGACAGCGCCTGGACGCGTGTTTCAACGCCCCACGATTGGGCGATCGCCGGCCCCGTCGATCCAAAGGCCAAGGCCGGCGGTGAAAATGGCTTCTTCCCCACCGGCGTGGCTTGGTATCGCAAGGCGCTGGACGTGAAGCCGCGGGCCGGCCGGCGCTACTTCGTCGAGTTCGACGGCATCATGGAGCGCAGCGGCATCTGGGTAAACGGACGCCACGTCGGCTACCGACCCATGGGCTACGTCAGCCAGCGCCACGAGATCACGCGGCACCTGCGCGCCGATGGCAAGAACGTCATAGCCGTGCGTGCCGACACCTCCGCCGCGCCTTCATCGCGCTGGTACAACGGCTCGGGCATCTATCGTCACGTGCGTCTCATTGAAACGAGCGACGTTCACATCCCGCAAGGCGCGCCTTCGTCATGCCGACGATCACGGCGGCTGGCGCGACCGTGACCATAGCAACCGATGTGCACAACGCCGCTGCCGACGCCCGCCCGGTCAAGGTCGAGACGGTGATCACCGATGCGGCCGGCCGCGAAGTTTCCCGCACGGCTACGCCAGAGGCTTTGATTCCCTCGGGTCGTACCGAAATCGTCAAAGGCGAGGTCCAGCTGGTGTCGCCGCGCCGCTGGGACATCAACGATCCGGTGCTCTACACCGCTAAAATCCGCGTGCTCGGCAGGGACGGAGCCGTGCTCGACAACGATACGGTGCGCTTTGGCGTACGTGATGTGAAGTTCGACCCGGCGACCGGCTTCTGGCTCAACGGCCGGAACTTCAAGCTCAAGGGCGTGGCCCTTCACCATGACGGCGGCGCCGTCGGTGCGGCGGTGCCGCTCGACGTCTGGCGCCAGCGGCTCGGCGCGCTGAAGGCACAGGGCGTTAACGCGATCCGCACCGCCCACAACGTCCCTTCACCGGAATTTCTCGATCTGACGGACGAGATGGGCCTGTTGGTCATGGACGAATTTTTCGACCAGTGGAACGTCGCCAAGACGCCGGAGGATTATCACCTCTTCTTTAGCGACTGGCACAAGCGCGACACAGCTGACATGGTTCGTCGCGACCGGAACCACCCGAGCATTGTTATCTGGAGCGCCGGCAACGAAATCCATGACACGGCATATCCGGTGCAGGCCAAGGCGGCGCTCAAGAGCATCATGAATATCGTCCGCGCGCACGATCCGTCGCGGCCTGTGACTATGGGCCTCTTCCGGCCGAACGTGACCAAGGACTACCACAACGGCTTTGCCGATATGCTCGACTTGCGGACCGCGACTGGGTCCGCAGCGAGCGCAAGCTTCCGAGAGCCTCCACCGAAGATGAAGCGCGGCACCCAATAGCCCAAGATCATGAGCAGGCCCACCTTGGCTACGCCGAAGATGGTTCGCGGAAGGCTGTTCTCGGCTGCTTTCGCGTTCTCCAAGCTGACGTACATGCCCGTTATCCACTCAGCGAGGTGCTGGGCCGCCTCCAGCGCAATCACCGCAGCTACAACAATGGGGACGCCGGCCGCGAAGCGCCAGGCGTCGCGGTAAGTCTCTCGAAGTGCTCGCCACATCCTAACTACCCCCCACCGGACCGCGCTGAAGATGACAGAGATTGTCCGCATAACAAACCAGCTTCCCGCACGGGTAGCACCTCTGACGGGTGGCGCCCGCAGCCGTTTGCGGCAGCTTGCTCTGCTGTTCTTCGGAAGCGCCAAGGCGCTGACGTTGCTCATTCTTTTCGGTAAGAGGGGCCGACTCGCGCCTCGATGAAATGAGCTAAGATGCTGTTTGACGGCTGGGACGAACTCTTCAGGATGGTCTTGGTAGGGACGGGCGCCTACGCAATCCTGCTCTTCGTCCTCCGGCTGACGGGGCACCGTGTTCTTTCAAGGCTGAATGCTTTCGATGTCACTGTCGCCGTGGCGGTGGGCTCTTTGTTGGCCAACATCTTGATCACGAGCGACGTCAGTCTCGCCGAAGGCGCACTCGCGATCGGCTTGCTCGTTGCCCTCCAGCTCATGGTGGCTTGGCTCGGGATGCGTGGTCATTTCCTGCACAAGCTCCTGAAAGGCGAACCGGTGTTGCTTTTGTGCAAAGGGGAAATGCTGAAGGACGCCATCCGCAAGCAAGGTCTGACGGAGGCTGGGATCATGTTTGCGGCGCGCGGTCAGGGGATTGGGGATCTGGAAAAGATCGAGGCGGTTGTGCTCGAAACGGACGGCAGCCTGTCAGTCATCGAGCGTGCTGAGGGCGCCACTTTATCGGCGTTAGCCGACGTCGGGCCCTATGGCAGCAGTGGGAACAGCTAGCGGATCGAACAGCGGAACCAGCCGAGTCTTTTCTCGGTCTCGCCCGAGTTTGAAGTGCAAGGCGGCGCGATGATCCGATCCTACTTCTTCTCGATGATGCTCACCGATCCATCCCGCTCGAGCCGTGCTTCTGCAACTTGGCCGATGTCCCTGATGCCCTTCTCCCGAAGCGCCTCCTCCAAGTCCCGTTCGGACATATGAACGGCGCGGAGAGTTTGCCGGTCAACCTGTCCGTTTTCGACCAGCAGACGGCTGGTTCCTTTGATCATCTTGCCAAATCCGTGCGACCGTACCGCCAGGGCCGAGAAGAGCCAGTGCATGGCGATGATCGCGGCTATAGCGGCAAGCGAGGGCAGGAGCGGAGCGTTGCCGGTGATCGTGCGGCTTGCGATCGATCCAACAATGATTCCCACCACCACGTCGAAGGGGCTGGCGCCGCCGAGGAATCTCTTCTTGGCCAATCGTACGAAAGCCAAAGTGAGCACATAAATCAGGACCGCCCGCATCGCCATCTGCCCGGCGGTCAAGTCTTTGGCTTCCAACCCGACCCCCAACGCGACGTTCCAAAGCTCGTCAAGGCTCATCGGCATACCTTCCGGGTCAGGCGCGCGAGCGAAGACGCGCCAAGTGCCTGAACGAAGCTTTTTGGGTTCGGTTCGCCGCAACGATCAAAAAGCCGGTCTACAAGTGCGATCCACGCACTTGCGGCTAGCCACACGCGCCCTCTCGCCGGAAAAATGCAGTTCATCCGATCATGATCGCACCGGAGGCCGCCCACGCGCGAGAAAAAAGCTTTTGGTCTGAATGGATTAAATCAGAGCTGGGACTCGTATATAGCATTGGTCCCGCGGCTAATTCGTGTCTGCTGGTCGCGGGACCAACCGCTTTGGGACTGATCGACAGGGGGAGCTGGTGCCTGGCCGTTCCGCGTGGCGAGGTCATCGTGGGCCGATACTTGACGACGTGCCGCTATCGAGCGGTATCCCAAATTGAGGAAGTGGAGGCCCGAGCCGGAATCGAACCGGCGTGCAAGGATTTGCAGTCCTCTGCGTAACCACTCCGCCATCGGGCCACGGCGCGGATTTGTGCGGGTTCGGGGGTGGTGTCAACCGCGAGTTCGCACTTTCTTCGAGCGCGTTCCTGCTCGCGCGTCAGTGCATGCACCCATCAGTCCTGCGCGATCCGAATCTCAACCGGCTCGGCACCCGCCACCGAGGCGCCGACGATGTCGCCTTTGTTCAAAGCGCCGACACCCGCTGGGGTGCCGGTGAAAATCACATCTCCGGGAGCGAGTGCAACGTAGGTGGAAAGGATCGAGATGATTTCAGAGACATTCCAGATCATCTGAGAGAGATCTCCGGACTGGCGGAGCTTCCCGTTGACGAAGAGGCTTATGGCGCCTTGGCTTGGAGGACTTCCAAGCGACAACGGGCCTATCGGAGCGGATCGGTCGAAGCCCTTGGCCATGTCCCATGGACGTCCGTGTTTCTTGGCCTCCGCTTGGAGGTCTCTCCTGGTAAGGTCGATCCCAGTCGCGTAGCCGAAGACGAGCGGGAGGGCATCCTTGGCCGGGATATCCGTCCCGCCGCCGCCCAAAGCGACGACCAATTCCACCTCGTGGTGCAGATCCGCTGTGCGCGACGGAAATGGCAGCACAGAGCCATGCTCAACCAAGCTATCGGCAGGTTTGGTGAAGAAGAAGGGCGCCTGCCGACCGGGGTTTCCACCCATTTCGCGAGCATGATCGGCATAGTTCTGGCCGACGCAGAAGATACGGCGAACGGGGAAGCGTCGATCTTCCCCACTGATCGATAGGGTAGGGACGGTGACCGAGGGTAAGTTCATCAGTGGACGGTCCTCGCGTTTCGGCTAAGCGCAACTTCAGTTCCGCCTGGTAGCGGAGCCAGGCGATGCTTCACAGTGTCACGGTAGTTCCGCACGTATAAGCATCTTCGGGGTCGGTACGAACTCTCCCGGCGCCTCGCTTCGATCCGTCCCTGCTGTAGCTCAGTTGAGGAGATGCGCGCCGCTGCTGCGGGTGAGAAGCGCCCAGGGACCGTGCGCACGGAACGGGATCAACACGCTCACCGGAGCGAGGTTGGCGAGATGCTCGGTAAGCCAAGCCTGCGAAAGTGCTGAAGGGTGGTTCGCCGAGACAGCCATTCCGGTGCCGTCCGTGACGACGCCGATCGCGGGAGGAACCGCGTTGGCGGGCCATCTGTGCGCCAGTTCGCGATAAAGCGCGCATCCATGGTCCTGGAGTGCGATCCGCGCGTCCCGCAGCATCTTGTTCTCTGAAATCCGCTGTTCGATTTCGCCGCCGATGCTGAAATCATCCCGCCACAGAACGAGCCGCGTCCGCGTGCAGCGGCCGCTACGCCGTGCCGACACGGTGAGTAGCGGAGCGCGGAAATGCGTTAAAAGAAAAGCTGCGGGAGCAAGAGCTTGTCGCGCCGCTATTAAGAGCCCCGTCTCCCCGGATGCCGGCCCTGCTAGGGGGCTAAAGGCATCTGCGCTGGCGGATTTCGGGTGCAAGAGAATGTCCTCTGGTCAGGTTCTTATATTATAGCAAGAGCGGCGACCGAGACTCTCGAAACGCGCGAAGATGCAGCCGATAATTGGTGCCGCGCCTAGGGCCTGATCGGCTGAGGTGGAAGCGCGAAGCGCTTCCGCCGAAGGCGTGAATCAGGCCCTTTTCCTATGGTGGAAGACCTTGATTCACGGATCAGGCTGATCCAGCCTGATCCGATCAAGGTCTATGCCTGATCGGCTGAGGTGGAAGCGCGAAGCGCTTCCGCCGAAGGCGTGAATCAGGCCCTTTTCCTATGTTGGAGACCTTGATTCACGGATCAGGCTGATTCAGCCTGATCCGATCAAGGTCTATGACACAGATGTCACCTTTTCGCTTCGCTCTTAGGTGTTCCGAGATTTTGCGATGAGCGCCGCCACCCCCTGCCGATCTCGTTATCAGCCGACCTTCGGCGGAATGCTTGAAGCGGGGAAGGCTCCAAGCCGCCGGGGCGGTGCCTGGTCGAAGGTTTGGCATCGTCCTCACTCTCGTCTCGCACTCGGCGCCTTCTACGCGCTCGCCCGTGCACGGCAGCACGCCTGACCGAGCGGGCTCAGCGTTCCGGCAAAGGAGCGGTAGCACCCGCTCCGTTCGCCATCCACTTCACCTCTTCGTCGCGTCCGGTCATTTCCCAGCGGATCAGCGATACCGGAATGAGGCCGGACGCATTCAGCGCACTGAAGAAGTCGTGCAGCTTGAAGTCCCTCCCCTTCAAGTCGCCATATTCAGCAAGCAGCTTTTCGATTTGGTGCTTACCAGTGACGTAGCTGCTGCCATAGCCCGGCTGCCGCATGTAAAGCTGCTGCTCGAAGGCAAGCAGATCGGGTTTGGGACTCATCCAGGCGTTGGGAGTCCACCGCACCTGAAAATCGGATGCTTCTTTGAGAGTGAACATGTTGGCATGCGCATATAGCGAGCCGAGGCCGCGCGCCGCCCGCTGAGCGAGCATGATCCACACGATCTCCCGCACGCGAGGATTGTCGTCGTAGAGCCCGGCGTGGAGCATCATTTCTTCCATTGCCGTAGCCATGCCTTCGGCGCGACTGTCCCAGATATTGTAGAGGAGCGGGCCACGTCGGATGGGGCTCGGATGCGGCTCCGCCTGCATCATCTCAAGATCCCACCAATGATAAAAGTGGGTGAGCAATGTCATCAGCTCCCGGTGCATCGCGAGCTGGAAGAAATTCTGCTCCTCCGGCGGCGCGAAAGTGCCGATGCGCCGCTCGAGCGATGGTTGCATATAGTCCTTCAGGGGAAGGATGTCCTTTTCCCGCATGAACTGAACGTATTTGCGCACCGAGGCGAGGCCGCGGCTCTTATATTCCTCGGCGGTGGAAGCGCTCGACAGCGGCGGCAAATGACGGTTGCGATGCTCCTCCAGACGCAGCTGTGCATGCGCCCGGCCGAGCTCCCTCTTCAGGATCGCCACTTCCTCTTCCCAGCTGAGCGGCACCAGATGGACATGGCGAAGATGCCAGGTGTAATTTTCCTTGCCGATGCCCGACGGGCCGGTTTTTGCGGGCGCCTGCGCTTCGATCCAGGCGACGAAGCTCTCGGTCGAGGTGCGTGCATCGTCCACAGCTGCACGAAGCGCCACGGACGTCACCTTGGAGCCAAGTTCCCTGAGGGCGCTGGTCTGGCCGTTCATGGTCCTGATGCTTGCGACCCAGAGATCGCGCGCATTGCCGGTGAGGTTCGCCTTTGCCTGATCCAACAATGGCGGAATCATTTGGAGTTCTCGAAGCAGCTTGGCCTCGGCGGAATGGCTCAGCGGGAATTCGTAGGTCCAAAGCTCCACCGGAGCATGATGCATCGGCCCTTCATGCGCGGGCGTGTCGCTCTGCTCCGTCCAAATCGATTGATAGAATGCCGGGTCCCGCTCCCACGGCTTCAAAATGCGGATGTTGAAGTCCATCCCGTTCATCTCGGCGCGGACGAGATGATGATCGACTTGATCGGAACGCGGCAGCTGCGTCACGTCAATGGCTGCCAGCCGCGCCTGATAGGATTGGAGCGCCGCCTGCTTTCGGGCCATGGCGGCAGCGCTGTAATCAGGCACGCCGCTTCGCATGTCCGGCTGCTCGAAGGCGCGCCATTCCGCGAACAAATCCCTGAGCTGCTGAGACATTGCACGATTTCCTGTCAACGGAGCGGTGGCCGCCGTAGCGGCGGACGGTAGCAAGCAATAGCCCAATGCGAGCAGGCTCCCGTAGAGCATTATCCGACCCCTGCTCATGCCCCAGCCTCCAACGTGGCGTCTTGCTTCCAACCGATATTTTACAAGCTGCCGTCGCAACCGGTCCTCGCTCGGGGACGGTTGTTGACGAAAAGTGCAGCGTAGCGAGGCAAGAGGCATGCAGCTCAATGTCTCCGGGCTGGCATGTGGTCGGGTTGGCGGTTTGAGCCCTGTGCCCTCCTCATCATGTAATCAGCCAAACCTGCTCCTCTCCGGACTAGCTCGCTTGGCACAGCTTTCTACAGATCGAACGTTCGCGCAACTTTTGTCAAACAGCCGCCACGCCGAAGATCTGCTCTCCGGTTCGTCAGGTCAAAAGCGGACAAAATGGCTGGCGGCCCACTTCCGGCCACGTCCGCTAAGCGCGCAGGAGCGGACGCGCAAAAGCTCGCGGCCTATGTTGCGTCAGTCGATGCGCAGACCCGCCTCGTTTCTCAGGCGAAATGGCTTACCGTCCTTGGAAATCTCATCACAGCTCTCGGCTGCCTCTGGATCCTGCTGAGCAAGATCTTCTGACGGGCTCCGTCGCTTGCTGCATTATGCGGCAGGGCATGGTGGTGGGGCAGCGCAACTTCGGCTGTTTTGGTGATGCTATTTTGTGGACCGCAACTGCACCGCCGCTGCCTTTAGGCCATCCCCACGCGCCTCGACCTTGAATGTTCCGGCGCCCGCGCCCCTCACCAGAGCCACAGCCACGCCGTTGTTCGCGGATCGATCGGGCGACGAGAACGGATTGTGATCGTCGAAAGAGGCGTTGTCCGTCGCGATGAGCTCGCCGGCTCCAGTCACCTTGAAGCGCACGACGTTCGTGGCGGCCGGCACCGTTACGCCCTTGGCGTCTACCACGCGGGCGCGGACATAGGTCATGTCGTCAAAGGTCGAGCCGACCGTTGGCTTGTCGGCCGCTAAAGCGATGGTGACCGGGGCCCCTGCCGTTCGCAATGTATCGGAGACGTTGGTCGCGCCTGCGTCCTTGCAAACAGCGCGAACTTCGCCCGGCGCATATTGCACGCCCCAGCGGCGCGGCGCGGCGTCCTTGTTGATCGGCAATACGCCCAACGACTTCCCGTTCAGGAAGGCCTCGACGGTCCGGCAGTTGCTGTAGACTTCGATAGTTTCGGTGTGGGGCGTCTGGTCCGCCGGGGTCCAGTCGTCGAACAGCGCAACGGGAGGCGCGGGAGTTGCGGCCGCGATCATCGTCGGCAGGACGCTCTGGTTGGGCCCGCCGGCACCATCGGTAGCAGGCCCCGCGGCATTGATGTCGGCGTTGCGCACGACATGGACAACCGGCTTTTCAGACCACCAGCTTTCACGTTGCATGCCTCTGATGTGCTGCATTCCGGTGCGATCCAGCAGGCCCGTTGGACGCGAGATGTTGGGCCAGCCGGCGCGATCGGCCTCGCCCAGGTAGTCAATGCCAGTCCACAGGAACATGCCGGAATAAGGGGCGTAGTCGCGCACAGGAACCCAGTTGCTGCGGTTATGGCCGTTTTCGGTGCCAACGATCGCCCGTTTCGGGTTCTGCTTGTTCGCCGCGATCAGTTCGTTTTCGCGGTAGTTCTGCCCGACGACGTTTGCGGTTGTGCTTGCTTATGGAGTGGTCGTGGGGGTCTTGACGCATGCCATGCCCAGATTTCTATCGGCGATCTGTCTCACCGGAGGTGCGGCGGGCGCGGCTTTTGGTGTCTTTGTCGTGCTGACCATTTTGCTCGGCGTGGCACTCAATTCCTGGACGGTGGGCGCGGCGGTGGCGGATCCGCACGCATCGCCACTAAAAGCGTTGCGAATGTCCCGTGGCTCCTTGCTTTGGGGCCTCGTTTTCACCCTCCTTCTCACGCTTCCGCCGATGGCCATCCATTATGCACTTGGGCTCGGCGCGATCGGAAAGCCGCCGCCAATCGCCGTGACCATGCTTTCGCTGGACGCGTTGTTCGTGGGCTTCGTGGGCATATTGCTGGCTTGCGGCCACGTGACGATTGCCAAGCACATAGCCGCCAAGAGGAACCACACCTTTCCAGCGCCGCAAACCGGTGAGGAACGCCGGGCCGAGGTCTTGCCGGCGGCTTAGACCAACTTGCGTCAATCGGCATCAGTGCTCTTTTCCGTTCGGGCTGAGCTTGTGAGGGATCCCATGAAAGTAGTACTTTCATGGGTACCCGTTGAAGCCCTGTTTTGCTCCTTGAACAGAAAGAAGGACAGCCCCCCTTCGACGCCGCCTGCGGCCTCGCTCAGGACAGGCTCCGACAGGCTCAGGGCACGGTCAGATTTAAACGAGTCTGCTCTAGCTCTTCCCCTTGAGGCGCTTTCTTAGGCCCCGCACGATTCCCGAACAATCAGCTCAGTGGCGACGCGCTCCGATCGTATCTGCCCCTCCCCGCCCCCGGCATCGAGCAGCTTCGAGACGAGCAGGCGGCCCGCGCGGCCAGTGTCCTGGGCGATGGTGGTGAGCGCCGGGCGGTGGTAGCGCGCAAACGGCACGTCGTCATAACCGACCACCGAAACTTCGTCGGGAATGCTTTTGCCGGCTCCAATCAAGCTTCGCATCGCGCCGAGCGCAATGAGGTCGCTGGCTGCGACGATGCCATCGAATGGGACTCCGCGGCCGAGCAGCGCATCCACCGAAGCGGCGGCAGATTCGACGGTGAAATGGGCCGGGACCATCAAAGCGGGTTCGTTGGGCAGACCGACTTGCTCGAGCGCCTCGAGATGGCCGCGCACGCGCTGGCTGATTTCCGGAGCTTCGGTGTCACCCAGATAGACGATGCGCTTTCGTCCAAGCCGCGCGAGGTGAAGAGTTGCGCGGCGCCCGCCGGCGAGATTGTCCGAGCCGACGGAGCAATAACTCTGGTCCTGAAGCTGCGCACCCCAAACCACGAAGCGAGGCTCGCTTTCTGCCAAGCGGTTCAGCGCATGATGAAGCGAACTTTGACCAAGGAAAATGACACCGTCCGCCCGGCTCGTTGTCATGGCGGCGGAGAGATCGTCGAAGCTGGTCGGCGCGAAATGACTGACGAGAAGATCACAGCCGCGATCGCGCGCCGCGTCGCTGATCCCGGCAAGCAGCTCGAGAAAGAACGGGTCGTCGAGCTGCCCTTCCCGGCCCTGCGGCCGCGGCACCACGAGCGCAATCGTGCCGGTCGCGCCGATCGGACCGGCCGGCATGTACCGGCGAAAGGGATAATCATGCTCCCGCGCTAGCTTCCAGATGAGCTGCTTCGTGCGGTCGTTGATTGCGGGGCTGTCGTTCAGCGCCCGCGAGGCCGTCGAGATCGACACGCCGGCAAGCGCCGCAATGTCGGCTAGCCGCGTCGAGCCTCGGCTCACCGTGCAAACTTTGCTGCAAATAATGTCATCCGCGTTTTAAGGCAGCGAGGAGCCGAATTTGCAAGAGCCAGCCGATGCGGGGGCTGGGTTGGACCGTGGCTGCGAAGTCGCCGCCGAACTGAGTGAGCCAGTGTGCGGAATGGCCACCTGTGTCGGCTGCCCGCCATCGAAGTGTACTTGTCCTTTCCAGTTCGGACCGGCCGCGGTAGCGGAGGTTTCGTTCGGCATCGGTGTTGCCCCAAATAGCATCATCGCGACACTCCGATCGGCCAATCAAAATAAAGCAGGACCAGTCAGATGCTGAACTTTCTCCGTTCGGGTGCGGCGCTCCTCGGTAGCTTCGCCGCGGCGATGGCTGCTCAGCCAGAGGCATCAGCCCACGCGCCGAGCCTGCGCGTCGATCCTCAAGGGACGATGCGTACGACCAAAGAAGGCAAGCCAGCTTACTTCTTCGGCGTCAATTACACCGCTCCTTTTGCTTATTCCTACCGAGCACTGAAAGCGCGCGGGACCGATCCGAAACGGGCGATCGACATCGACGTGGAGCAGATGGCGAGGCTGAAGCTCAATGGGTACCGCATTCATGTGTGGGATCGGGAGATCAGCGACACGGCTGGCAATCTGATTGAGAACGACCATCTCGCCTTGCTCGATTATCTGCTGGCCAGGCTCGCCGAGAAGAAAATAGCCGTCGTGCTCACCCCGATCGCCTGGTGGGGTACGGGGTGGCCGGAACCGGATCCGCCAACGAGCGGCTTCTCGGCCCGCTACACCAAGCAACAGATGAACACCGATCCTGCGGCCGTTGCCGCTTCGGTCAACTATGTCCGGCAGTTGCTCAGCCACGTGAACAGTGCGTCCGGCAAAAGGTACGTCGATGATCCCAACATCGTGGCGGTGGAACTGTTCAACGAGCCCAAGCATGACGCCGCCGGGCCTCGAACGACGAGCTATGTTAACGTGCTCGCACGGCCGGTTCGCGAGCTCGGCTACCGCGGCCCGATTTTCTACAACATTTCTGAACAAGGAAACCGCCCCGACTTCGCTGCCGCGGTGTGCGCAGCAAACATCCAAGGCGTCTCCTATCAATGGTATCCAACTGGCCTCGTTCATGGATCCGCCATTCGCAACAACATGCTGCCAAACGTGCACGAGTACCGGCTCCCGTTCAGCCACGTGCCCAGATGCAACGACAAAGCAAAAATGGTTTACGAGTTCGACGCGGCCGACGTGCCGGGCTCTTACATCTACCCCGCCATGGCCTTGGCCTTCAGGAAAGCCGGCTTTCAATGGGCGACCCAGTTTTCATACGATCCGAGCCACATCGCCGATGCCAACACGGAATATCCGACCCACTACCTCAACCTTCTCTACACGCCCGCCAAGGCGATCAGCCTGCTGATCGCGTCCGAGCTGTTCCGCCGAGATTCGGGCAATCGGAGGAGTGGTTTCGAAGGCTTCGATCGCGGCCTCGAGCTCAGCTATGCTGAAGACCGCAGCCAGATGCTGACCCCAACTGGCTTCTTCCATAGTGCGAGCACCACCGCCCGCCCAACCAGACCCGGCGCGCTCCGCGAAATCGCCGGAATCGGCTCATCCCCACTGGTCGACTATGCGGGAAACGGCGCATACTTTCTGGACAA
>JADDQD010000247.1 GCA_016781555.1 Pseudomonadota bacterium
GGATTACCTGGCGCACTCAGACGATAGCATCGTGGATCGCGCTTGCGGCCCGGCTGGGCGGCCCTGCCGATCCTGACTTTGTTGATTGGCTTGCAGTTGATCGGGTGGACGGCCGCGAGTTCGACATCGGCATCAACCGCCGCTGGCTCGATCCGACGCGCCCGCTCGCGCAGACGGTGCTGAAGCCCGCCCATGGTGTCATTGTCACATCGGCAACGCTGCGCGGGACCGAAGGGTGGGACGCTGCCGAGGGGCGGACAGGAGCCTGCCACCTCGACCAGCCTGCGCGCCGCTTTGCCGCCGAGAGCCCGTTCGACTATGCAGCCAACAGCGAGGTGCTGGTCGTGACGGACCTCAAGCGCGGCGATGTTGCTCAACTTGCAGGTGCCTATTCGCGGCTCATCGAAGCTGCGGGCGGCGGGACGCTGGGCCTATTCACTGCCATCCAGCGCCTAAAGGCCGTCCACGCCCGCATCGCCGACCGGCTCGCGCGAGGGGGCTTGCCGCTCTACGCGCAACATGTTGATCCAATCGACACCGGCACCTTGGTTGATATCTTCCGCGATGATCCGCGCGCGTCGCTGCTGGGTACCGACGCTCTTCGCGACGGAGTGGACGTGCCCGGTCATTCGCTGCGCCTCGTTGTCATGGAAGGCGTGCCGTGGCCGCGGCCGAACGTGCTGCACGCGGCGCGTCGCGCGATTGCCGGCGGCTCCGCTTATGATGACCGCGTGGTCCGGGCACGGCTCGCTCAGGCCTTCGGGCGCCTGATTCGGCGGCAGCAGGATCGCGGGATCTTCGTGCTTCTTTCCGCAGCGACGCCAACCCGGCTGCTCAGCGCCTTCCCGCCCGGTGTCTCGATCCGGCGCGTGCCGCTCGCCGAAGCAATCGAGACTGTGCGGTCCCGTCTTTCAACTGAGGCTGGTTTATTGCATGGGCGCACCGACCGCAGGAACCGCAAAGGGAACCATGAAGACGCTGACGCTGCTCAGGCACGCCAAATCGACCTGGGATGATCCGGTCGCGCGCGACTTTGATCGACCCCTCAACAAGCGGGGCCGTAGGGCAGCGCAGACGATCGGGCGCGAAATGCGGGCGCAGTCGCTGGTCTTCGATCGAGTCATCGCCTCTCCGGCGGTACGAGTTCGTGAGACGGTGGACGAGGTGGTCGAAGGCTACGGCCGCAGCCTCGATCCCGAGTATAATCAGCGCATTTACCTCGCCCAAACCGAGACGTTGCTCGAGATCCTCCGCGCGACGCCTGACTCGACTCAGAGCCTGCTGATCGTTGGCCACAATCCGGGGCTTGAGCGGCTCGCGATCCTGCTCACCAGCAGCGGCAGCCTCCGTTCCGAACTCGAGGCCAAATATCCGACGGCTACGCTCGCGGAGATCATGCTTACGGTGGATCGGTGGCAGGAGGTTTCGGAAGGCTTGGGCGAGCTCACCAGATTTGTCCGGCCGCGCGATCTCGACCCAGAACTCGGCCCCGACGAAGACAGCTACTGACTGTCGAGCGCGTCGCGGAGGATTTTGCGGAGCGCGCGGAGCGCGTCGGCAGGATGATCGGATTGCTGCTCGGCGGGCGAGGGTGCAGGGCCCGCCACCGCAGCTTCGGTCGCTTCGCCATCCCCGGCGCCGCCCGCCAGAAGCTGCTGGACGCCGCGAATGGTGTAGCCGTCCTGGTTCAACAGCCGGTGGATGCGGTGCGCGAGGGCGACATCCGCTGGACGATAATAGCGCCGGTTACCGGCGCGCTGAAGCGGACGCAGCTGCGGGAAACGAGTCTCCCAGTAGCGCAGGATATGCTGGGGAATCCCAAGTTCGTCGGCGAGTTCGCCGATGGTCCGGAAAGCCTGCTCGCCTTTGCGGGTTGGCGCCGCCAAGGCGTCAGCCGCCCTTGACGATCCGCTCGCGCATGATTTGGCTCGCCCGGAAGGTGAGCACCCGGCGCGGCGCTATCGGAACTTCAACTCCGGTCTTTGGGTTGCGCCCGACGCGCTCGCCTTTGTCGCGCAGGATGAAGCTTCCGAATCCGGAGATCTTGACGTTCTCACCTTCCGAAAGCGCATGGCACATGTGGTGGAGGATGCGCTCGACAATGGTCGCCGACTCAGCGCGGGAAAGGCCCATTTCGTGGTGAACCACGTCAGCAAGGTCGGCTCGTGTCAGCGTTCCAGCCTCCACTTTCCGCATTGTTCCGGCGTCCGCCATGAGAATTCTCCTCCCCCTGAATTGCAGAAGACTAATATAGCTTCCCTCTGAGTGCAATCGGCCATTCTTGCCGACCGCAGAATCAGTAGCGAACCACCGCTGCGCCCCAAGTAAAGCCGCCGCCCATTGCCTCAAGCACGATCAGGTCGCCTGGCTTGATCCGACCGTCCCGAACTGCGACATCGAGCGCCAGCGGCACCGAGGCCGCCGACGTGTTGGCGTGCTGGTCAACCGTGACGATCACCCGATTGGGGTCAAGCCCAAGCTTCTTCGCCGTGGCGTCCAGGATCCGCTTGTTTGCCTGATGAGGCACCACCCAATCCACCTCCTCGGGTCGGTGCCCGGCAGCGGTCAGGGTTTCTCCGAGCACGTCGGCGAGGTTCACAACTGCGTGGCGGAAGACTTCCTTGCCCTTCATCCGGAGCTTCCCGACGGTGCCGGTCGTGGACACCCCGCCGTCAACATAAAGAAGGTCGTTGTGGCGTCCGTCGGCGTGAAGACGCGTTGCAAGCACGCCCCGGTCCTCGGTCTCTTCCGCCTTGAGCAAAATCGCGCCCGCGCCGTCGCCGAACAGGACGCAGGTTGTGCGGTCTTCCCAATCCAACAGCCGGCTGAAGGTCTCGGCGCCGATCACGAGCGCGTAATCGGCCATCTGGCCCTTCAGCATGTTGTCGGCCACCGACAGCGCATAAAGGAAGCCGGTGCAAACCGCTGCAATGTCGAAGGCGATGCAGTCGTTGATGCCAAGCGCCGTCTGGACGCGCGTTGCACTGGCAGGGAAGGTTTGGTCGGGCGTAGCCGTGGCAAGAACGATCAGACCTATTTTTTCGGCCGCTACACCAGCTTCGGCCAGTGCCTTGCGCGCCGCCTCGGTGGCAAGCGTCGCCGTCGTCTCCCCGTCGGCTGCGAAGTGTCGCGCGTGAATGCCGGTACGCTCGACGATCCACTCGTGTGTAGTATCTATGCCACGCTCTGCCAGTTCAGCGTTGGTCACGCGCAGCGGGGGCAGCGCGGATCCCGTCGCTACGATGACCGAGCGCCGCGTCATTTCGCAGCCGCCGGCGCCCGGTGAGCCGAAATATTGTCGAGGTCTTCCATGATCTTGCGGGTGAGATCCTCGCGTACCATTCGGGCGGCAACTCGAATTGCGTTGGCAACGCCTTTTTCATTGGCGCTGCCATGACTTTTGACGATGAGGCCGTTCAGGCCGAGAAACACCGCGCCATTGTGGTTATTGGGGTCGAGGTGGTGGCGCAGAAGCTCGGTCGCGGGGCGAGAAATCAGGAAGCCGATCTTTGAGCGAACGGAGCTCGTAAAGGCACGCCGCAGAAGGTCGGTCACGAAACGCGCGGTGCCTTCCGCCGTCTTCAGCGCGATGTTTCCAGAAAAACCGTCGGTCACCACCACATCGGCACCCCCGCGGGAAATCTTGTCGCCCTCGATGAAGCCGTCGAAGCGCATGCCGAGATAGTCGGCATCGCGCAGGATCGCCGCAGCGTCTTTCAACTCGTCCGTGCCTTTCAGATCCTCGGTGCCGATGTTCAGCAGCTGCACGCGCGGCCGCTCAAGATCGAGCACGACGCGAGCATAAGCCGCGCCCATGACGGCGAACTGAACAAGGTTTTGTGCGTCCGACTCGGTGTTGGCGCCGAGATCAAGCATGACGAGGTCATTGTCGCCGAGCGTCGGCAGCAGGGCGGCGAGGGCCGGCCGATCAATCCCCGGCATGGTACGAAGCGCAACCTTCGCTATGGCCATCATCGCGCCGGTATTGCCGGCTGAAACCGCCGCATCGGCGCTGCCGGATTTCACGGCCGCAATTGCCCGCCCCATCGAGCTGGTCTTGGAGCGGCGGAGCGCCTGGCTAGGCTTTTCACTGCCGGCGATCACGTCGGGGCAGTGAACCACTTCAACCGCCGGCTGAAGCTCGACGTGCTTGGCGAGTTCGCTGCCGATAACCCGCTCGTCGCCGAATGCCTGAAAACGCAGGTCGGGGCGCCTCGCATGTGCGCGTGCCGCACCCGCGAGGATCACCGCGGGGCCAATGTCGCCACCCATCGCGTCCAATGCGATCCGCGGCAACTTGCGCACGGCTTTCGCCTCCCGAGCTTAAGCTTAAGCTTCGACCGGGCGGATCTCACGGCCGTTATAATGGCCGCAGGCGTTGCAGAGATTGTGCGGCAGACGGAGCTCGCCGCAATTCGGGCATTCCTGGAAGTTGACCGGCTTCAGCGCGTCATGGCTGCGGCGCATGTTGCGCTTCGAGGGCGACGTTTTTCTCTTGGGGACGGCCATCCTGGCACCTGTTCGCTAAAGTTCATGATGCGGGCGAGCGCGGGCCAGGGACAAACAGCCGAAAGGGCCGCAGGCCTGGCGGCCGGGTGCTCGCACGTGAGCGCTTGCGCCTATAGCCTATTCCGCTGCAGTTGCAAGGGTCGCCCGCTCGTGCAAGCTGGGCATCCAGCAGGGAGATAAAGGGCATGATGTTGCCGATCACGCTTACCATTGCGGGCGCCGCCGCCCTCATGAACATCTGGCTTGCCGTGCGCGTGAGCCAGCTCCGTGTCCGGCACAAAGTCTCGGTTGGCGATGCCGGCGACGCTCGCGTCGCCTGCCGCATGCGGGCGCACGCGAATTTCGTCGAATATACCCCCATTTTCCTCATCCTGCTTGCCTTGGTCGAGCTGGCGCGCGGCTCTCAGGCGTGGCTTTGGGGCATTGCGATCGTCTATATTCTCGCGCGGCTGGCCCACCCCTTCGGGATGGACCGTCCCGCGCCAAACCCGCTCCGGATGGGCGGGATCCTGGTGACATGGCTGGTGCTGGCCGGTCTGGCGGGCTACGCGCTCACGATCCCCTATCTTGAGCGCGGGCGGCCGGCGCCGATAAGCTCCGCAGCCGCCTGATTTCGGGTGGCAGCTTGATCTCAGGCGCGGGCGAGCACTCGGTCGGCTACGAAGGCATTGGTGCGGCGCTCCTGGCCGAAGCTGCTCATGGGGCCATGACCGGGGATAAAGACAGTGTCATCGCCAAGCGGCCAAAGCTTGCCGGTGATCGCCTCTATGAGATCCTCATGATTGCTCATTGGAAAGTCCGTGCGGCCGATGGAGCCTTGGAAGAGGACGTCGCCCACCAAAGCAAGTTTTGACGGCGGGTGGTGGAAGACCAGGTGGCCAGGCGTGTGCCCGGGGCAATGATAAACATCGAAGCTGAGTTCTCCAACCGTCACGCCATCGCCTTCCTTCAGCCAGCGGTTCGGCTCGAAGATCTTGGCGGGAATGCCGTAAGCGCGCCCGTCATCCTCAAGACGGGCGATCCAGAACCGGTCCGCTTCCTGCGGCCCCTCGATGGGCACGCCAAGTTCGTCCGCCAGGATCTTCGCTCCGCCGCAATGGTCGATGTGCCCGTGCGTCAGGATGATCTTCTCGATAGAAACGCCATGTGCCTCTGCATTCTTCTTGAGGCGATCGAGATCGCCGCCCGGATCTACAAAGGCTCCGCGCATGGTTTTGGTGCACCACAGCAACGTGCAATTCTGCTGGAGCGGCGTCACCGGGATTACGGCTGCTTTCATGGGAGGCGTGGACATCGCCACCAAATGGCTTTTAGGCGGCACTGATGCAACAGCGCGCCCTGACTTCATGCGGCGCAAGGGGAGCGGTCTCGTGAGCGGCGCCTTTCTGAGCTCGGCCATCATGCTGCTGGCCCTCGGCCTGTTCATCAGCGACAGGATCCGGCCGGACGCGGTGGCTCTGATCGTGCTGCTTCTTTCCTGGGCAACGGGCCTGGTCAGCATAGAGGAAGCGCTGGCGGGGTTCGCGTCGACGGCGGTGGTGACCGTCGCGGCAGTGCTGGTGATCGGGCGTGCGATGGAGTTTACGGGCGCCGCGGCGACGCTGACGCGCTGGATGGTGCCCAACGTTCGCTTTGTCGCGGTGCGGTTCGCGGGCGTCCTTGCCATGGGCATGCTCCTGTCTGCATTCATGAACAATATCGCCGCTTTGGTGATCACCATGCCGGCTGCGTACGCGCTTGCCCGCGAGCACAAGATTCCGCCCGGTGCGTTTCTGATGCCGCTCTCCTTCGCCACGATCCTTGGTGGAATGACGACCTTGATCGGCACACCCGCCAATCTGATTCTGTCGTCAGTCCGCGAGGATACGGTGGGACGGCCGTTCGGGATGTTCGACATGACCTATGTCGGCGGAGCCGTGGCGCTTGCAGGCTTGGTTTATCTGGTGACAATCGGCTGGAACCTGACGCCCCGGCGCCCGTCGGAGGCTGCGCCCGCCGGGAGCCCGCCTGTGCTCGTCTATGAACTTGCGCTTCCGATCGGCGCCGCACGTGGCCGTACCACCGTGGCGAGCGTCCGCGCCGCGTTGCGCAAGTCTGGTGCGGTGCTGCTGGCGGTATTCCGGGACGGCAGCCGCGCGAAGCTCGAGAGCTACGCGATGCTTCACCATGACGACCGCCTGCTCGTAATGAGCCGCGAGGAACCCTGGGGCATTGCCCGTCGCGCTGAGCTGATCCCCGATGCGGAGTGGGAACATGTAGCCGGGCTCGTCACGGCGCGGGTTCTGGTCATCCACGGTTCCTCGCTGATCGGCGACGGCTATGGCGCGGTCGAAGCGCGCACCGAGGGCAGGGTGCGTGTCATTGCCGCGGGCCCAAGAGCCGCTCGGGAAAAGCATCCGCTCGCTTCGATGACCATCCACGCGGGCGACCAGCTCTTCATCCAGGGGCCGGCGGAAGAAGTCGGCGCCTTGATCCGTCGCAATCGGCTGCTGGAGATTGACCGCAAGGCGACGCTCGTTCGAGCGGGGCGGCCGGCGGTGCTCGTCGGCGGCATCTACGCAGCGGCGCTTCTGGTCGCCACACTCTTCGATGTTTCGATCGCCGCCTGTTTTCTCATGGCCGCGCTCGCCATTTGTCTGTTGCGGCTCCTTCCGGCGGATGAAGCCTACCGGTCTGTGGACCTGCCGGTGCTGGTCCTGATCGCTGCGATGATCCCGATCGGCCGCGCCTTCGACGACGCCGGCGGCACGCGCGCGATCGCCGATGCGATCGGCTGGCTGCTCTCGGGCGCGCCCCTTCCGCTGGTGCTCGCGGTGATCTGCGGAGCCTCGATGCTGCTTTCGATCTTTCTCAACAATGTGGCGACGGCGCTCGTCATGGGCCAGGTGGGTGTCGGAGCGGCCGCATCTTTGGGCATCAGCCCTGATGCCGCCCTGCTTGCGGTTTTGGTGGGGACGAGCTGTGACTTCCTGACGCCGATTGGACACCAGAACAACCTGCTGGTGATGCGGCCTGGCGGCTACCGCTTTCGCGACTACCCACGCGTCGGCGCGCCGCTTTCCGTTATGACGATCGTGGTCACTGCTTATGTACTCAGCCGGGCCTACGGCTGATGCCTATCAGCTTGTGAGAAGCTCGAACTTGTCCGTGCTGACGGTGAGTTGCCCAACTGTTCTTGCCACTGGAAAGGGCCGCCCCTCGGCCACATAGCCTCCGAGCGCCGCCTCAAGCGCTTGCGCGGCCTGTTCGCAAGCTTCCTCATGGTCGCGGCCAATCGCCATCGCTTCGGGGACATCGGGAATGGTCGCGATCAGCATTCCGTCATAGCGGTCGGCGAGCTTCAAGGCGTAAGTGAGCATAGCGGCTCCTTGGGCAAAGTATCGATGTCGACAAACGCGGGTACGCGGGGCAGCGGCGACGAAGCCGCTGATCCATCGGTTCAGTTGCCTTCCGCCGCAGCAGGTTCCTCCCCGAGTAGGTTCCTCTGCCAGAACATAAGGCTCGTCCAGAACTGATAATCCTGATTCGCTTTTTTTGCGAAGCCATGGCCTTCGTCCTGCCCAAGCAAATGCCAGGCAGTTCCTCCTCCCGCACGGACCGCGTTGATGATCTGGTCGGCTTCGGACGCGGGTACGCGCGGATCGTTGCCGCCGGTGACGATCATCAGCGGCAGCCGCAGCTCGCGAACGCGCGTCAGCGGCGAAATGGCGAGCAGCTTCGCGCGCTGCGCCGGGTCCCGCTCATCGCCATATTCGACGCGGCGCAAATCGCGCCGATAGGCCTGCGTGTTTTCAAGAAACGTCACGAAGTTGGATATGGCGACGGCGCAATTGGCGCCGCGCAGTCGCTCACCGAAGCGGATGGCGCTCGCATAGCACATATAGCCGCCGTAGGAGCCGCCGGTGACGCCGAAGCGGCTCGGATCAAGCGCGCGGTCGCGGGCAAGCACATCGAGAAACGCGCCAATGTCCTTGACCGAATTTTCACGAAGCTCAGGTCCGTTGTCGAGCGTGACGAACCGTTTCCCGTATCCCGTCGAGCCGCGCACGTTCGGGTAAAACATCGCAACGCCGAGCTCATTGAGAAGATAGTTGTTGCGGCCCAGGAAGCCCGGCCGCGACTGGCCTTCCGGACCGCCGTGGATGCTGATGATGAGCGGGCGTTTACCTGGGAATTTGCGGGGGTCCGGCCGATAAAGAAAGCCCGAAACACGCTCGCCGTCGAAGCTCCTCGTCTCGAGGAGCTCCGGCTCGATGTTGGTTCTCGGATCAAGGCCTCCCGTTTCGCTTTCCGTCCAGCGGGTCAAGGCAAGCGTCTGCGGGTGAACCGAATAAACGTCGGCTGGCGACCGCGCTGACGAGAGCGTGATGCCGACCTCACCCCAAGGCGCCACTTCAAGGCCGCCGGCCGTCCCAGCCGGAAGCGCCGTCACCTCCCGCACCTGCCGCGAGCGTGGGTCAAGCAGCTTGAGCCGGCTGACACCCGCCTGGTTGACGAGGTACGCTATGAAGCGGCCGTCTTCGGAAAGGTCGAACTGCTCGACGTCCCATCGCGCCTCCGGCGCGACGGCCGTGAAACGGCCCGTCACCATGTCGAGCGTTCCCAGCCGCTGGAAATCCGAGCCTTGATCGGTTGTTACCCACAACGTTCCATCAGGCGCGAATGCCGCCCCACCATAGGAGATCTGCTTTGAATGGTCGCCGATCGGGCTCAGGCGTCCGGACGCGAGGTCGAGGCGGTACAGATCGGTTTTGTTGACCGAGATGTAATTGGCCGCCACCGCGCTGCCGCCGTCCGGCGCAAAGTCTGCGACCGACCAGCCGCCGCCTTTCACTTGTGCCACGATTCGAGTGGTTTTCGGATCGCGTGGATCGACGAGGTAGATGTCGTTGTCGGTGCCGTTCCTGCGCGTCGACGTGTATGCGAGCCAACGCCCGTCGTGACTCCAGGCGTTCAGTGAGTTTCGGCTCTTGCCGTCGGTGAGCAAGTTGAGGCGTCCGCCGGCAAGCGTGTAAAGCTGCCAGAATTCGTTGCCGCCCACGTCCTTCTGGACCACCAGGACGTCGCCTCTGCCGCGCGCATAGCTTGCGGCCGAAATTGCGTCCGCTTCGAAACTGACCTGGCGGCGGGCTGCCATCGGCCTTGCGACTTCATGAACTTGCGGCACGTTGCCGAACCGGGTGCTGATCGCCATCCCGCGGGTGCGCGGGTTCCAAGCTTGCAGACCGGCGGCGCGGAACTCCATGTAGGGCCGGGTCCTTTTAGCGAGTTCATCTGGCACCGGCGGTATCCCATCGGCCACGAGCGCGGCGGGCTTCTCCACTTCGGCAAAGGCAGGCACGGAAAAGGCCGTGGTGAGCAGCAGAAAACCGAGGCGCATGGGAATCCCTCTGATGTTGAGCGAAGGCTAAAGGATGCCAGCCAAGGGTCAAGGCGACTCGCTGAAGCGGATAAGCAAATTCCTGGCGCTGATCCTACGGCACGATCCCGGAGCGGGGAACATCCGCCTCGATGCGGAAGGATGGGCGGAGGTCGAGCATGTTCTACCCGCCTTGGCCACGCGCTTCGGCGACTTTGATCGGGCGCGGCTGGAAGAAGTTGTGCGGACCAACGACAAGAGCCGCTACGCCTTCAACCCAAAGGGCGACAAGATTCGGGCTAACCAAGGCCATAGCGTGCCCGTCGATTTGGGGCTGCCCGCGGTCGAGCCGCCGCCGGTCCTTTATCACGGCACCGCTGCCCGGTTTCTTGGACGCATCCTGGAACAAGGGCTCAACAAGGGGAAGCGGCACCACGTGCATCTCAGCCCTGACATCGCCACAGCGCTCAACGTCGGCGGACGCAGGAGCGGGGAGACAATTGTTCTCGAAGTTCAGAGCCGAAAAATGCAGGGGCACAGCTTCTTTCGAAGCGCAAACGATGTTTGGCTGACGGACCATGTGCCGCCCCAATTCCTGCGGGTGCTGCCGCTCAGCATTCCACCACGTTGACCGCGAGGCCACCGAGCGAGGTTTCCTTGTATCGCTCGTTCATGTCGATCCCCGTCTTGCGCATCGTCTCGATCACCTGATCAAGCGAAACGCGGTGGGTGCCGTCCCCGACCAGCGCGAGGCGCGAGGCTTCAAGCGCTTTGATCGCGCCCACGGCATTGCGCTCAATGCAGGGCACCTGAACGAGGCCGCCGACGGGGTCGCAGGTCAGCCCAAGATTATGCTCCATTCCAATTTCGGCCGCGTTCTCGACCTGCGACGGCGTCCCGCCGAGCGCAGCCGTCAGGCCGGCTGCGGCCATCGAGCAAGCGACGCCGACCTCGCCTTGGCAACCCACCTCCGCGCCGGAGATGGAAGCATTCTCCTTGAACAAGGAGCCGACCGCGGCTGCGGTAAGAAGAAAAACCTGGACTCCCTCGTCGCTCGATCGGGGCGTGAAGCGCTGGTAATAACGGAGCACCGCCGGGACAATGCCGGCGGCGCCGTTGGTCGGCGCCGTGACGACGCGGCCGCCTGCGGCATTCTCTTCATTAACAGCGAGCGCCCAAAGGTTGACCCAGTCGAGAACCGTCAGTGGGTCGGATAGCGTGCGCTCGGCTCGCTCCAGCAGCAGACGATGAAGCGCCGGCGCTCGCCGCTTGACCTTGAGGCCTCCTGGAAGGATGCCGTCCTGGCCAATGCCGCGGTCGATGCAGGCGGACATCGCGTCCACGATCGCCCGGAGGCGGCGGTCGATCTCGGCGTCGGATAGGCTGGCTTGCTCGTTCGCAAGCGTGATCTGCGCAATGGTGAGGCCTTCGCGCTCTGCTATGGCGAGCAGCTCTTGGCCGGAGTGGAAGTTGTAGGGAACGTCCCAGACGCCCTCCGGCGGCGCATTCCGGGCGATCGCCGTCTCGTCGACAATGGCGCCCCCGCCGATGGAATAGGAGACTGTTGCCTCCAGCGTGGCCCCTGTTTGGTCGAAAGCGGTGAAGCGCATTCCGTTCGAATGGTGCGGCAGACGTTCGCGCTGGAGAAAGCGGAGGTCGCGCGCTTCATCAAAAGGGATTTCACGTGCCCCGCCCAGTTTCAGCCGCCCCGCGGTGCGGATGCCCTCCACTATATCGTCGGCTGCGTCCGGGGCCATACTGTGCGGTCGTTCGCCGGAGAGCCCGAGAAGCACCGCCCGGTCGGTGGCGTGGCCTTTGCCGGTCAAGGCGAGCGATCCGTAGAGTTCCGCTTGGACGCGCGCAGTCTTCTGGAGAAGCCCTTTCCCGGCAAGCATCTCGACAAAGTTGCAGGCGGCAGTCATCGGGCCCATCGTGTGCGAACTCGAAGGGCCAACCCCGATCTTGAAAAGATCGAAGACACTGGAAACCAAAGCGTCTCTCCCAGGCGCCGGTTGGAGGGCGCTCAAGGCGGAGATGGGCTCCGCTTGTTCGCTTCGCAAGCGCAGCCGCTATGATTGACAGCAGGGCTCCCTTCGTTCTGCTTGACGATGCCACGGGCGCAGAGCCGGCCCGGCTCTACCAGAGCCCGAGGCAGATCATCATAGCGCGGGACCTTGATGAGGTGCGGCCGTGTCTTTCGGAGTTGCGCGATGCCGTGCGGCATGGCGCGCATGCCGCGGGCTTCATCTCCTATGAGGCCGGACATGCGCTGGAGCCGAGGCTTGCACGCCTTGGGGAGCGGCCGGCGGCGGAGGCGCCGCCACCAATCTGGTTCGGGCTCTTCGACCCACCCCAGGAAATTGCTGAGGTCGCAGCGGTGCTGCCGGATCCTCGCTCCGCCTGGACGGTTCGCCCGAACCCGCTTGTCGAGCGGTGTCACCACGAAGCTGCTGTAGCGCGGGTGAAGCGGCATATCGAGGCAGGGGACATCTATCAGGCGAACCTTACCTTCCCGGCAGAAGTGCGGATCGCCGGGAGTCCGCTCGCCCTATATGCCGGCCTTCGCCGGCGCATGTGTGCCCCACATGGAGGCCTCGTGTTCACCGGAACGCACTGGCTGCTGTCGTTCTCGCCCGAGCTTTTCTTCACGTTGAGCGCGGGGAGGCTGAGCACGCGGCCGATGAAAGGCACTGCCGCGCGGCTTGCCGACCCCGCCGGTGATGCGGCCGCGGTGCTGGCGCTGAGGCACGACCCCAAGCAGCGCGCCGAGAACTTGATGATCGTGGACCTTCTCCGGAACGACCTGTCGCGCGTGTCGAAGGTCGGCACCGTGGATGTGCCGGCGCTCTTTCAGGTCGAAACCTACCCGACGATCCACCAGATGACGTCCGTGGTTGTTTCCGAGATCGAGGCCGGTCGGGATGCGGTTGACGTGATCGAGGCTCTGTTTCCCTGCGGCTCCGTTACGGGCGCGCCCAAGATCCGGGCGATGGAGTTGATCGCCCAAGTCGAGGCCGCGCCGCGGCACGTATATACGGGGTCGATCGGTGAACTTACGCCGGGTGGGCACGCGTCATTCAATGTTGCAATTCGGACGCTGACGCTGAAAGCGGGGGCAGGGCGCGCGTTGATGGGCCTCGGTTCGGGAATCGTGGCCGACAGCCGTGCCGCGGACGAATGGCGCGAGTGTCTGGCGAAGGGAGCCTTTGTGAGCGATTCGGACCGAAGCTTCGACCTTCTCGAGACGATGCGCTTCGACCCGCATGACGGCATCTTCGAATTCGAGCGGCATCTCGCGCGGCTAAACCGAAGCGCGGATGCGCTCGGCTTTGATTTTGATCGGCACGCGGCCCGAAATGAACTTCAAGCGGCCACATTCCGCCTGCGCGAGCCGCGCAAGCTAAGGCTGCTCCTGTCGCCAACAGGGGCAGTTGCGATCGAAGTGCGGCCGCTTCCTTCCGGGCCCGCCAAGGCGGCTGCTGTCGCAGTCGCGCCGCTTCCTGTCGCAAGCGACGATTTCCGCTTGCTCCACAAAACCAGTGATCGCGCCTTTTATGACGATGCGCGGGACGCTTCAGGCGCCTTCGAAATTGTGTTCGAAGACGAAGCCGGTTTCCTCACCGAAGGAAGCTTCACCAACATCTTCGTTCAGCGGGAGGCGCTGCTTGTCACTCCGCCGCTTTCGCGAGGACTGCTCCCGGGGATTCTTCGCGAGCGGCTGATCGCGAGCGGAGAGGCCATCGAAGGGGACCTCATTGCGGCGGATCTGGTGCACGGCTTCTACATCGGCAACGCCGTGCGCGGCCTTGTTCCAGCCGTGCTGCGTTAGACCTTGATCGGATCAGGCTGAATCAGCCTGATCCGATCAAGGTCTCCACCATAGGAAAAGGGCCTGATTCATGCCTTCGACGGAAGCGCGTAGCGCTTCCACCTCAGCCGATCAGGCCATAGCCAGTCGATTATCGCCAAGCTGCTGCGCATCTTTGCGATAATAAGCGGACTCCTCAGAAAAAGCCGTCGCGGGTGCATCCTTCAAACGGGGTTCAGCGAACCTCTTGTAAGGTTTGCGTGATTGGAGCGTTCGAAATGATGGATAGACGGATGTTGCTTGGCGCCGGCGGCGCTTCGCTGCTGGGCGGTTTTGCTTTTTTCGGCGGCATGGGTAAATCGCACGCGCGCGGCGGTAATTTCGAAGTAAAGCTTAGCGAGGCCGAGTGGAAGAAGCGGCTGACGCCTCAGCAATTTGCGGTGCTTCGGCAGGAGAGTACCGAACGGGCGGGTTCAAGTCCGCTCAACAAAGAAAAGCGCAAGGGCACCTATGTCTGTGCCGGTTGTGCACTTCCGCTTTTTTCCTCGGTGACGAAGTTTGAAAGCGGAACCGGCTGGCCCAGTTTCTACGCGCCGCTACGCAACGCGGTCGGCACCAAGGCGGACAACTCGCTTTTCTTCAAGCGTACCGAGGTCCATTGCCGCCGCTGCGGCGGACACCTTGGCCACGTGTTCGACGATGGCCCGAAGCCAACTGGCCTGCGCTATTGCATGAACGGAGCGGCCATGAAGTTCGTAGCGGCATGAGGCTGCTGGCAATCCTGGCGCTCCTGGTTGGAGCTCCCGCTAGCGCAGCGACGCCTGTTCCCGCGCCCGCCGTTGATCCGGCGGCGCGGGGCGTTCAGACGGCGGTCCTTGCCGGCGGTTGCTTTTGGGGAATGGAAGCCGTCTTCGAGCATGTGAATGGCGTTCGAAGCGTGGTCTCGGGCTATGCTGGAGCCACCGGACCTGCCGAGGCGATACGGATCAGCTACGATCCAAGCCAGGTGAGTTACGGCGACCTCCTGCGCATCTATTTCGCGGTCGCGCACGATCCGACCCAGCTCAATCGCCAGGGTCCTGACGTTGGCCTCAGCTATCGCTCGGCCATATTCCCGCAGAACGATGCGCAGCGCCAGGTAGCGAACGGGGAGCTACCTTGCTCAACTTGGTGGGGCGAAGCTGTACAACAAGCCGATCGTCACACGGATAGAAACCGGCGCCTTCTCGCCTGCTGGGAGTTACCATCAGGATTTCATGCGCAAAAACCCGCGTCATCCGTACATTTTGGCTCACGACGTGCCGAAACTGGCAGCGCTGAAGCGCGTGTTCCCCACCAGCTTCCGGAACTGACGCGTCAGCCCCGGGCAGGGCCTTCGGCGAATCGCGCGAGGATCCAAGGCTTGGCGTCGGCCCAAGCGTCGATGCGCGCATGCGCGTCCGGCGATGCCGGCACGTGCGCTGCAACGCGGGGCTCGGCGATCATGTGGAGCCGCCAGACATGAGGCGCATGCTTTGCGACTGACTCATGGTGGATCGGCAGGTCGTCGACGAACACCGCGACACTCGGGCGCATCTCCTCCACAAGTTCGAGCACCGGGCGCCCTTTGCCGCCGCGGTTGCAGAGCACGCGATGGTGGATGTCGAGGGCGCCGAGCTGCTCGACCCGGCTCGCCTGATATTCGTCGCCGATGTTTGTCAGAATAACGATGTCGGCACCGGAACCGATTTCCTGCAACGCTTCGGCAGCGCCCCTAACAACGTGCTGGCGATGCATTTCGCTGTCGAAGAAGCCATCAAGAAGCGGCCATACCTTCTCCGCTGCCACCGGCTCCCCCGTGGCGGCATCGCGGACGGCGTTGCCGAAACCCGGCTCTTCAAGGACAAACCGGTAGCCGTGCGCCTCGGCGATCCAGTCGGCGAAATGGCTGACCATGTGGAGGAGCACTTCGTCGCAATCGGTGATGAGGAGCGGGCGGGTCACCGCTCTAGCCTCTGCCGGGCCTCGATCAGACGCGTGGGTAGAAGCTGGAGTTCGGCGGCGCAGGCGAGAAGGTCAGGCTCGTGCGCCTCCAGGAAGCGCAACACGGCTGCCAAGCAGGCCTGCTCTCCCAGCCGGACACGCAGATCATCAGGGGTGAGGCCGGTCAGCGTCAGAAGCCGCTCGGCCCGTGCGCTGTCGCTCAGCGTCCAACCCAAGGCAGACAGCGCCACCGCCTCCGCATCATCGGCATTTGTGTCCGGAATCTTCATCGCTTAGACCTTGATCGGATGGGGCGAACGGCCCGATCGTAAATCAACTGGAAAGAGCCTGATTCACGATGTGGGTCGAAGCACGTAGGGCTTCCACCTCAACCGGATCAGGCTCTAAGGGGAGCGGGTGGGACAAAAAATCCTCGTTGTCGAGGACAACGAACTCAATCTGAAGCTTTTCTGCGACCTGCTGCGCGCGCACGGTTACCAGGCTGAGCCGGTGCGTGACGGGCGAGAGGCGGTCGAGCGCGCGCACGCATTTGCGCCTGAGCTCATCGTCATGGATATTCAGATGCCGCACATCAGCGGCTTGGAGCTCATCGAGCAGATGAAGACCGACGAGGCGCTGAAGAGCATCCCGATCATGGCCGTCACCGCTTACGCCGCGAAGGGCGATGAGGAACGCATCCGCGATGCGGGCGCAGAAGGCTATGTGTCCAAGCCGATTTCACTGCTGAGGTTCGTCGAGGCCGTTGCCGGCCTATTGGAAGCTGCGCGCAATCGCGCCGCTGATCCAGACGGTGACGCAGACGAAGCGCAGCCTCCCGACGAAAGCTTCCGACCGCCCGCTTAAATGCGCGGGCGCCGGCATCGGCGGCGGGCTCCAAGCCCGCCAAGCCTTACTTGATCTTGGCTTCCTTGAAGTCGACGTGCTTGCGGACGACGGGATCATATTTGCGGAAGGTCATCTTCTCGGTGATGTTCCGAGGGTTCTTCTTGGTCACGTAGTAAAAGCCCGTGTCGGCAGTGCTGACGAGCTTGATTTTGACCGTTGCTGGCTTGGCCACAGTTCGAACCTTCTGACTGTATCGAAAAATAAAAGCGGCGTCGCCGCCGCTCGTTCATGCGCCCGCCTGTGCCTTGAAAGCCTCGCTGATGTCAAGGGGAGGTACGCCTTAACCGGTCGGTAACCATATCGGCGCATGCTCCTCGAGAGCAATATGGGGAGCAGAATATGCGGGCGGAACAAGACGGCATGATGCTGGTACGCGCCGACCTCTGCGAGCGGCTCGAGGCGCTGAGACGGATCTCGGCCCGCCGCCCGGCGCGAGATTGCGGGGAAGCCGTGATCGGTATCAGGCAGACGGCCGCGGCTTACGGTCTCCTTCCAGTGGTGCGGCTTGCAGAAGCGCTCGAACGGGCCATGCAGCATCCGAACGGCACGGCTCCACGGGAATGCGCGCTTTATCTTGACCGGCTCTACGATGCGATCGGATGCGATCGCCTCGACGAGGCGGCCACCGAAGCGATGATGGCGTCCGTTTTCGTCCGCTTCTCCTGAACCCGGTCGTTCGTGGACGCACTTCTCACCACCTTCATCGCCGCAGCGCTCGCCGAGTTTGGAGATAAAACCCAGCTGCTCGTGATTGCCCTGGCGGCCCGGTACCGAAAGGCAGGGCCGATCATCGCCGGTGTGGCCGTCGCCGCGCTTGCCAACAACCTCCTCGCCGCGGCGGGGGGCACATTGATCAGCGGCATGATCACGCTTCGCGCGATTTCGCTGCTGGTGGCGCTCGCGCTGGTCTTTGCGGGCATAGCAGGCTTCGCCCGCGGCAAAAAAGCTGGCGACATGGGCTCGACGTGGAAGACGGGCCCGTTTCTCACCACGGCCGCTTGCTTCTTTCTCGTGGAATTCAGCGACAAGACCCAATTTCTAACCGCTGCCCTTTCCGCACAATATGATGCGTTCGGCCTGGCAGCAGCGGGCGCCACCGCGGGCGTTGTTGCTGCCAACCTGCCGGCGGTGGCGCTTGCAGAGCGCGCGCCCGCTATCTTGATGCTCGACCGGGTGCGCCTCGTCTTGGCGGTGCTGTTCCTCCTCGGGGGCATTGTCGTCGGCCTGAGCGCGCTCCGCCTCGTCTGACGGCATGTCGGCAGCCAATCGCTCTCCAGATGCTGGCGGACCTTAGCGGCTATTTTGGTCGTTTCGCCCGCCAATGCGTGACTTCTCACAGCTTCTCGACGCTCTCGTCTACACCCGCTCGCGCAACGCGAAGCTGAAGCTGATCGGTGATTACCTGAAGCGAACGGCCGATCCCGACCGCGGCTACGCGCTTGCTGCGCTCACCGGAGAGCTCAACCTGCCAGCGGTGAAAGCTGCCGCAATCCGTGGCATCACGGAGGAGCGGGTTGATCCGACTTTGTTCTACATGAGCTGGGACTATGTTGGAGATCTCGCGGAAACGGTTGCGCTTCTGTGGCCCAAGCGTACCAATGAGCCGGCGGAGATCGACGACGGCACGCTTCGCATCGGACAGGCGATCGAGCGACTCGCTGGGCTCGGACGGGCCGATGCGCCTCAAGCCCTGGCGCAGATGCTCGACCATCTGGACGCAAGCGGCCGATATGCGCTGCTGAAGCTGGCCACCGGCGAGCTTCGTATCGGCGTCTCCGCGCGACTGGCAAAGCTTGCACTCGCTGAAGCCTTCGGGCTCGACGTCGATGCGGTTGAGGAGGTGTGGCACGGCATCGGTCCACCCTATCTGCCGCTTTTCGCTTGGGCCGAGGGCAGATCGGCCCGACCGACGGCCGACAATGTGCCGGTTTTCCGACCCTTCATGCTGGCCCACCCGCTGGAAGACCTGCGGCTTTCGTTGGCCGATTATGCCGCTGAGTGGAAGTGGGACGGCATCCGTGTGCAGATTGTCCGGGTTGCTGGCGAGACGCGGCTTTATAGCCGCGCCGGCGATGACATCAGCCGAAGCTTCCCCGAAGTGGCCGCGAGCTTCCACCACCATGGGGTGGTGGACGGCGAGCTCCTCGTTCGCGGCGAGTTCCAGGGCGCGGACGCGCATGGCGGCGCCGCGGCCAGCTTCAATGCGCTTCAGCAGCGGCTTGGCCGCAAGATCGTGTCGCAGAAGATGCTGGGCGACTACCCCGCTTTCGTTAGGCTGTACGACCTGCTGATCGACGGACCGGAGGACTTGCGGGCGCTGCCCTGGTCTGAGCGGCGTGCCCAACTTGAGGCGCTGGTGCCAAAGCTTGATCCCGAACGCTTCGACATCTCTGCGCTTATCGACGCTGAGAGCTTCGAGGATTTGGAGGAGATCCGCGCCGGCGCGCGTGATGCATCCATCGAAGGCGTGATGCTGAAGCGGCGCGACAGCCCCTATGTGCCCGGCCGGCGTGTTGGCCTTTGGTACAAATGGAAGCGCGATCCGCTGACGGCAGACTGCGTCCTGATGTACGCGGCCCGCGGAAGCGGCAAAAGGTCAAGCTTCTACTCCGACTTCACCTTCGGCTGCTGGGGCAGCGAGGGAGAACTGCTCCCGGTGGGCAAGGCCTATTTCGGCTTCACGGACGAAGAGCTGATCTGGCTAGACCGCTTCGTGCGAAACCATACGGTTCAGCGCTTCGGGCCCGTGCGCGAAGTGGAAAAAAGGCTCGTGCTCGAAGTGGCCTTTGATTCGATCCACGAAAGCAAGCGGCACAAGTCGGGCCTGGCCATGCGTTTCCCGCGCGTCGCGCGGATCAGGCGCGACAAACCGGCGAGCGAGGCGGATACGATCGAAGCACTTCGGCGCATGGTATGCTGAGCCTGTTAAGAGCCCCCGTCCAAGCGTATCCTTTTGGAACGGCTCAGTTTTGGGGGATCGACAGCTTGGGTTTTCCGAGACAATCCTTGTTGCAGGTCAAGTCATGCACGAAAGGAACGGCCATGCTGAAGGGGGAAAAGTACCCGCACAACCCGGCAAATCGCGGCTATTGCGTCGTGTACCACGAGAATGAAGTAAACCACTGCCCGGGCTGCGGCCGCACCCATTGGTATGTCGGCCGGGTTTCGGCCGAATGCGGCTTCTGCTCCACGGCGCTGCCGCTGAAGGAAGCCACCAGTCGAGGCGTCGGCACCCACAGCCGCGGCTATCGGGAGGTCATGCTGACCGACGCCGCTTGACGTCGAAACCAGGGCGGGCTTGGTGCCCCGCACGAGAACCCGCTCACAATCTTAATCACGGCGCGGCGTCCCGCTGCCAGCGAAATGCAAACCATCGCAGATGGCGTTTGGGCTAAGCGTGATGATTTGTTGAACTACCACGTCATTGCGAGCGCACCGAAGCAATGCGCGTCGCTCTGCTCCTAGCAACGACGATTCAACTTAACTCAAAGCGCTTTAACGTCACCGCTCCACGCGCATCACGGGAGCGAGTGCGAGCGATGTTGCGCCGGAAGGTGTTCGCGGACAGCCGCTGTGAGCTCCGCGATAGTGAACGGCTTCCGAAGCACCGGCACCGCAGGGCCAAGCGCAGCCTCCAGCTGCTCGCTTTCCGCATAGCCCGTGACGAACAGGATCGGCAGATCGGGCCGGTCCTTGCGGGCAGCGCGGGCGACCTCCGCGCCGTTCATGCCCGGCATAGCGTAATCAAGAAGAACCAAGTCCGGCTGCTGCTCCGCAATGCGGTGCAGTCCTTCTTCCCCGCAATCGGCCTCCACCACGGTGTAGCCGAGGGCCTGCAGCGAGTCGCTGAGGAAAGCGCGGACGTCCGTATCGTCGTCGATCACGACGATGCTGGCCTTGTTCATCGAAGCGTCCGCCACCGCGGACTGGGCGAGCTGCGTTTCCCTGCAGTCGCCAACCGGCTGCCCGGATACGGCGCGCAGGAGCAGCCTCACCGTGGTTCCCCGGCCGATCTCGCTTTCGAACCGGACGGTGCCGCCGGATTGACGGGCAACGCCATAGACTTGCGCAAGCCCAAGGCCGGTGCCCTTGCCGAGCGGTTTGGTTGAAAAGAAGGGCTCGGTCGCACGCGCAAGCACGTCGGGCGTCATGCCTTGGCCGGTGTCGGAGACCGACACGCAGACATAGCCGCCATCCTCTAGCTCCGGCTCTGCCCGAACCTCTGTCGAGCTGGTCGAAATGGTAAGCGTTCCACCCTGCGGCATCGCATCTCTGGCGTTGATCGCGAGATTGAGGATCGCATTTTCAAGCTGGTTTGCGTCGCACACGCCGTGGGTGACGGATGGATCAAGCTCAGTGACGATATTGACCTCAGGCCCGATCGTATGGCGCAGGAGATCCTGCATGTTGGCGATGACCTGATTCACAGCGACGGGCGCCATCGCGATCCGCTGAATCCTGGAGAAAGCGAGGAGCTGACCCGTGAGCTTCGCGCCCCGCCGGGCGGACTCCAACGCCGTGGCCGAAATGCGCTTCAACCGTTCGTCAGTCATGCGCGAGGCGATGATTTCTAGCCCACCCATGATCGGCGTCAGGAGATTGTTGAAGTCGTGCGCAATGCCGCCGGTGAGCTGGCCCACCGCTTCCATCTTCTGCGCCTGCCGGAGCGCTTCCTCGGCACGAAGGCGATCGGCTACCTCGGCCTGGAGCCGGTCAAGCGCGGCGGAGAGATCGGCCGTTCGCTCTTCCACTCGTTTTTCCAGCGACTCGTTGATGGCGCGCAGCTTGGCTTCCGCCTCCCTGGATTCGGTGATGTCGTGAGCAACTCCGATGAACCCAATATGCTCGCCGTTGGGCCCCCAGCGCGGCTGCGATTCCGAGCGGAGCCAGCGCCAAGCCCCGTCATGGCGCAGATAGCGCGCTTCGAGCACGAACGGCTTCAGCGTCGCTTCGCCGGCGAGCGACTCCTGGATCAGCCGCTCGAAATCTTCGGCATGGATGCGGTCGCGCCAGTCATAGTCGAGCGCTTGCTGATAACTCACACCCAGAAATTCCGCATAAGCGATGTTGACGAAGCTGCGCTTGCGGTTGAGCCGGGTCACCCACATTGGGACGGGGGCGGAATCGGCGATACGGCGGAAGCGCTCCTCGCTTTCCCGCGCGGCAAGTTCCGCCAGGTGGCGCTCGGTTACGTCATAGCCCTCGGCAAAGATGGCGGTCGACTGTCCATTAGCGTCGGTTATCGGCTGAAAAACGAAATCGAGGAGCCGCTCTTCGGCAGGCGCGCCGCGCTCGCGCTGGAGCTGAATCTTCATCGATCGGCCAGTGAAAGGCTGCCCCGATTGATAGACCTCGTCGAGCAGCTCGAAGAACCCCTGACCCTCCACTTCCGGCAGCGCCTCCCGAACCGGCTTGCCGATCAGATCGCGGTGGCCGACGAGCTGTAGGTAGGAGGCGTTCATCATCTCGAACACGTGATCGGGCCCGCGAAGCACAACCACGAAGCCAGGTGCCCGGTCAAAGAGCTGGCGAAGGCGCGCCGCTTCGTCGAGGCGCTGCCGCTCGGCCAAGACCTTCCCCGTCGTCTCGGTGCAGACGCACAACATGCCAGCTACCGCCCCGCTTTCATCGCGAAGCGGACTGTAGGAGAAGGTGAACCAGGTCTGCTCGGGATAGCCTTTGCGGGTTATCGTGAACGGCATGTTCTCGGAGAAGGTGGAGGCGCCGGCCGTGGCGCTCTCGACCAGCGACTTCACATCGTCCCAAAGCTCTGCCCAGATATCCTCGAACGCGCGGCCGAGCGCAGCGGGATGCTTTTCCCCGAGGATTTCCGCATAGCCGCCATTGTAGATGAACCTGAGCTCCGGGCCCCACGCGACGAACATCGGGAACTTGGAGCTGAGGACGATGCCGACAGCCGTCTTCAAAGACTGCGGCCAGTTTTGCGGCAGGCCCAACGGAGACGAGGACCAGTCGAAGCGGCGCATCAGCGCGCTCATCTCGCCGCCGTCACCCAAGAACGGGAGCGGGGCGCTTGGCTCGGGTGGGAGGACGGACTGGTTTGAGGACATCAACTGCGAAACACTCCAGCACGCGGCTCTCGCCGCTGAGGGATCAATCTTACCGCCGCAGAGCCAAAAGTCCGTTACTGGCCACGGGCTGCATGGCGTTCCGCCAAGCGCAGCAGGCGCAGCGCGTTGCCGCTCCAGATTTTTGCGATGTCCTGCTCGGTGTACCCCGCTTGACGGAGGCGCGCGGTGATCTTGGGAAGCGCGGAAACATCCTCCATCCCGATCGTGCCGCCACCCCCATCCCAGTCGGCCCCGAGGCCGACGTGATCGACGCCCATCACCCTGATCGCGTGGAGCAGATTGTCCATGAACATGTCGAACGTGGCCGTTGTCCAAGGCTGCTTCGCCTCTAGCGCGGTCCGGTCCGCCACAAGCCCGCGCCGCTCCGCCGGTGTCAACATTTCCCACCGCTCCTGCCTCTTCTCAATCGCGCTTCGCTCCTCGGACTGGTCGCCGGGCGCGACGAACACGCTGTTGAGCTGCATCACGCCGCCGGCCTTTGCGAGCCTTCGCATCCGGTCATCATCGAGGTTGCGCGGGTGGTTGTATTTCGCTCGTGGCCCGGAGTGGGACAGGATGATCGGCGTCTTCGAAAGCGCGAGCATCTGATCGAAGGCCGCATCGGAACTATGGCTCGCATCGATCACAATGCCGAGCCGGTTCATCTCCGCGACCCATTGCCGCCCAAGCGGGCTCAGCCCATTCCAACGGGGTTTGTCGGTCGTGCTGTCTGCGAACTGATTGTTCTTTGAATGAACCGGGCCGGCCATGCGAACACCGAGCCGGTAGAACGTGCCGAGCAGCGAAAGGTCGCCGCCAAGCGGATAGCTGTTCTCGATCGACTGATAGACGACCCTTTTGCCTTCCTTGTGGATGCGCTCGGCGTCGGCTGCCGTTGTCGCAAGGGCAAGCTTGTCGGGATGCGCTGCCACGACACGCTGGATGGCCGTGGCACGCAGCAATGCGTCCTCGCGGGCTTTGGAATAGCCGGCGGGCGTCAACTCACCTTGCGGCGTGTAGATCACGAAAAAACCGCCGTCGAGTCCACCCGCCTGCATGCGCGGAATGTCGACCTGGCTCTGGTCCCACGCATATTCGTGCCAGGCGCTGAAATCCCACCCCTGCCGCTCGAAGATTGCGGGCGTGTCGAGATGCGCATCGAGCGTCAGCAATTGCTCGTGGAGCAGCTGATCGGCGGCGCTCACCGTCTCGTGCGCGGCAGCCGCCGAGCCAAGCGCGAGAACAAGCGCGGGAATGACACATTGACGCATGCGGTTCCTCCTGTCGGGCCGCAGCATGGAAGGGCGCGGGTCGTTCGGCAAGAGCGCGCGATCGCAACGTGCGGCTTCACTTGCTTTCCTCTTCTACAGCCGAACCGCGCCCAGGCAGATTGGTGCTGATACTTTTTTGGACGATCGGCTCAGTCTCTACACTTCCCAGCGCAGCATGAACTCGCGGAGCGCACGAGCGTCGTGCAGGGCGTTGTGCGGCACCTCGCTGATCGCCGCCGTGCTGAAGCCAGGGCTGCTGACGAACTCGAATCGAAGGCTGCCCACCGGCGCCATGTCCCCTTCTCCAGTGACCAGCAAAGAACAGAAATAAGCGATGTCGTCCGGCCAGTCGGCGACGATCACAGGGGCATCGTCGCCGGAGAGATAATGCGCGATTTCGGTCGCCGCCTCCAGGCGCGACGTCGGGCCGTTGTTGAGCCCGGGAGGAACGGCATTCAAATAGGGTATGACGTTGCGCGCAACCCAGGGGTGAAGCAGGTCCGGCAGCGGCAGCACCGCATAATATTCCTGATCACCATATTCGGGCGTCAGGGCTAGGCTGATCAGCTCCCCGCCAAAGCCGTTGAATTCGGTGTCGAGGTAATAACGCATGAGCGCTAGACGCTATTCTCCTTTTGTCCATAACTGTCCACCACCACCTTACCAGGGGCGTCCATGCACGACACCTATTCGCCTGATCGACGGACCCTATTGAAAGGCGCCGCCGCCGGCGCAATGCTGCTCGGTCCGGCTGCGGCGCTTGCCAGGCCCGGGGACCGGGAAGCTATCCGAAAAGCGGCGGAGGCTGGATACGACGGGTCGGTGAAGCGCATCCAGGATTGGATCCGCTTGCCGTCGATCGCCGCCGAAAACCTCAACATGGAAGAGGGCGCCGAATATATGATGCGCCTCGCCCGCGATGCCGGTTTTCAGCAGGTGGAAAAGGTCCCCACCGATGGCCATCCGGGCGTGTTCGCAACGCTGGATGCCGGTGCCAAAAGATGGATGGGCATCTACTTCATGTACGACGTGAAGCAGTTCGATCCGAAGGAATGGTCTTCGCCGCCGCTGGAAGCACGGATCGTCGACAAGCAAGGCTTTGGGAAGGCCATTGTCGGCCGCGGGTCGGTTAACCAAAAGGGTCCAGAAGGCGCATTCCTTGCGGCGCTGCACGCGTTTCGCGCCGCCGGGCGCAAGCTGCCGGTAAACCTCGTACTCATCGCCGAGGGTGAGGAGGAGATCGGTTCGCCCCACTTCCCTCAGATCGTGCGCCGGCCGAACGTGCTCGCCGCTCTCAAGAAGTGCGAGGGAGTGATCATCCCGACCGGCTGGCAGGATCGAGACGGCAGTGTCTCCGTCAACCTGGGGGCGAAAGGCGTCGTTGAGCTGGAACTCGTAGCCAGCGGCGAAAAATGGGGGAGGGGCCCCGTAAAGGACATCCATTCAAGCCAGAAGGCGATCGTCGAGAGCCCGGCCTGGCGTCTCGTCGCGGCCCTGCAAAGCCTTGTTTCCCCAGACGGCAACACCCCAATGATCGACGGCTTCTTCGAGAAGGTCCGGCCGCTCAGCGCCCGAGAGCGGCAGCTGATCGCCGCCAACGCGGCAGCTTCGTCTGAAGCCGATCTGAAGCGATCACTCGGCGTCAAGGCGTTCATCGGCGACGAACCGTGGGTGAAGACGCTGGAACGGCTCGCGGCGCAGCCAACCGTCAACATCGAGGGGCTCGTCTCCGGCTATACCGGGCCTGGCGGCAAGACGATCCTGCCTGCGCGTGCGGTAGCCAAGATCGATATGCGGCTGGTCCCCAACATGACCAAGGACGATACAGTCGCAAAGCTCCGCGCGCATCTCGATCGGCGGGGGTTCCGGGATGTGGAGGTCAACGTCTCCGGCGGCTACGATCCCACTGAAACGGCCGAGGACGCGCGCATCATTCGGGCGCAGCAGGCGGTCTATACCCGCTCGGGTGTCAAGCACACGCTCTACCCGCGGCTCGCCGCATCCTGGCCCGGCTTCGTGTTCACAAGTGCGCCGGTGTCCCTCCCTGCTGGCCAATTTGGTCTCGGCCACGGCAGCGGCGCCCACGCACCCGACGAATATTTCATCGTGGAGAGCAGCAATCCAAAGGTACAGGGCCTGGTCGGCGCCACGATGAGCTTCGTCGACTTCCTTTATGAGATGGCGACGATCAGCTAACGGTCGGGGGCGAGATCTCCCACTTGGGTTTCAGTGAACTCGGAGGAAAGCTGCTGCGAAGGTGGACCGGCAGGCGCCGTTTGCAGCCGCACGGCTGCCGAGAAAGCTTTGTGCGACACGCAACACATGGTACAAGAAAAACATGTTTACCAATATGCGACAGGGAACGGCCGAGGACTGGGCGCACATTGCGCGGGAGCATGGCAAGCATCAAGTGAGCGCCGCGCCCAAACAGATCATGGACAGCCTGCGGCGGCTCGAGGACATCGAGGTGGGTTTTGCCGCCAACCAACTCACCCACAGTTTGATGGCGGGAACGCTCGCCCGCCGCGCGGGCGCGGCCGACGAGGAAGTGGTCGCAGCCTTGTGCCACGATATCGGCAAGCTCTTCTCGATCCCGAACCACGGCCCGATTGCTGCCGAAATGCTGAAGCCTTACGTTTCCGAGCACATCTACCACGCGATCTATTGGCACCAGGATTTCCAAGGCCGCTATTATTACGAGCATCTGGGCAAGGAGGCGGAGGCCCGGCAGCGCTTCGTAAGCGAGCCGTGGTACGACTTTGCCGAAAAGCTCGTGGACGAGTGGGACGCGCCCGCATTCGATCCCAGCTTCAAGGTCGACCCGCTCGACTCCTTTGAGCCCGAAGTCACCCGCGTTTTCAGCAGGCCGAAGCGGACGGTCTGAAATCCCGCTTCAGGTGGAGCGGATCGGTAGACTGGACTTGATGCGGTCCCTCAGCTGCTTCTCGTGCTCGATGTCGCCGTCGAGGTGAGCGGCTGCTCTGTG
>JADDQD010000054.1 GCA_016781555.1 Pseudomonadota bacterium
GATGCGCCGACGCAGCGCCGGAACTAGCGAGGTGGAGCTATCGGCGATCGCGATGCAGCGCACCGCCGGTGGCAGGCGATCCAGCAACCGAGCCTGCGCCACTTCCCCGAGTCGATCGGGATGACGCAATATCACCGTGCCGGGTGCATCGTCGAGCTGGCACCACGCGGCCTCGTCACGTAGATCGACCCGTCGCGGCGCGATCGCGGCGTTGCGGGATGCCGCGTGTATCGCCCATGCTGTTAAGCTCCGTCCCGCACCCGATGGACCAGTGATGGTAACGCCAGCCGCTGTTGGGCCGACGCGGCGGATCAGATCGCGAACGCGGACCATGGCAGGACTGTCACCGAGCAGCGCCGCCGAGCCTCCCCCTGACGCTGACATAGCGCTGCCGGGCCAAGTGTCCGGCGCATCCCGCGCGATCACCGCCTCAACCTTCGCAACCAGATCGGCATTGCGCCATGGCTTCATCACGAAGTCGCGCGCGCCGGCCTGCATCGCCGCCACCGCAATACGAATGCCGCTGTGCGCAGTGATGACGACGACGCACGCGCTGGGATCATTCGTCATCATGCGGGTCAGGCAGGCCAGTCCTTCCTCGCCGCTCGATTGACCTTTGGTGAAGTTCATGTCGAGCAGGATGGCGTCATAGCGACGAAGGGCGATTCTCGAGAACGCCTCTTCGGGATCGGCAGCCGTTTCGAGCCGGTGCCCACCCATCCGAAAGGCGATCTCCATCGCTCGCGACACGGCCGGATTGTCGTCGATCAGGAGAATCGTGGCACCACTTGACGTGCTTCCTGACTGTCCAGTTGTGGACGATGCGTCCGGAGGTGAACAGTCGGGCTGATCCGGGCTTGCTGAAAAGCGTTCATTCATAAGGGGTTAGGTTCTTGATCAGTGATGAGCGACAATGCCCATCATGACCGAACATTTTAGATACGCAACCACCTCAACGCCTACGCCAGTGGGCGCTGGGATGGATCGCCGGATTGAAGGCAGGTCCAAGCGCTGGTGGCGCCACCCGTCGCTGCTGGTCGCCTTGATTATTGCACTTGCCGCGATTCTAGTCTGGCGCTTCCTGCCCGCGAGCGGATCAACCGACATTGCCGCCACGAACATCGAGACGGCCTCCATCGCAAGGGCTCCGTTCGACGACTACCTGCCCGTGCGCGCAACTGTCGCGCCAAGCGTGACGACGCTGGTGGGCGTTCTAACAGGCGGACAGGTCGAGCGGCTACTCGTGCAGGACGGGACCACGGTTGCCGCCGGCCAATCCCTCGCGACGCTCGCCAATCCCGAGCTGAAACTGGACGTACTGACGCGCGAAGCACAGATCGCTGCTCAACTCGGCAGTGTCGCAGGCGAGAACCTAGGCATTGAGCGCAACCGCCTCGACCGCGCGAGCGAGATCGCGCAGGCGAATTACGACCTGATCAAGGCGCGCCGTGAGCTCGCAATCCGCCAGCAGCTGCACAAGCAGGGCTTCCTGTCTGACGCAGGGGTGATAAGCTTCGTTGAGGAAGCAGCCTATCAGGGGAAGCGGCTCGCGCAGCTCCAGGCGGGCGGCGCCGCGGAGGCACGGATTACCGCGACACAGGCTGCGAGACTCGACGACACCCGCAACCGGCTGGCAGGCAACCTGGCGGCAGTGCGCGCGGGATTGGATGCGTTGATAATACGGGCGCCAATGGCGGGCCGCCTCACAAACTTCACCATCCAACCTGGCCAAACGCTGAAAGCTGGCGATCCCGCCGGACAGGTCGACAGCGAAGGATCGTGGAAGCTGGAGGCGGATGTTGATGAGTACTTCCTGGGTCGGGTCGCGGTCGGGCAGAAGGGGACTGCAAGCGGTGCGCGGCTGACGGTTTCCAAGGTGCTACCGGCTGTCAAGGACGGTCGCTTCCGTATAGAGTTGACCTTCAACAGTCCGCCGCCGACCGACCTCAATCGCGGACAGACTCTCGACGTCCGCATCACCCTGGCCGCGGCATCGCACGCGGTCGTCGCACCGGTCGGCGGCTGGCTCGAAGCTGGCAGTGGCAACACAGCCTTCGTTTTGGACGCTGACGGCGCGCACGCCCGGCGCCGCGCCGTGAGAACCGGACGCCGCAATCCCGAGCAGGTGGAGATCCTCTCCGGCCTCGACCCCGGCGAGCGCATCGTCATCTCGAACACCTCGTCCATCAAGGGCGACATCCTCAACATCCGATAGAGAAGAGGACAGCATCGATGATCCAACTGGAACGCATCCAACGCCGCTATGTCACCGACGAGGTCGAGACGACAGCGCTCGCGGATATCGACCTAACCATAGAGGCTGGCGAATTTCTTGCCATCATGGGTCCGTCAGGCTGCGGCAAGTCTACGCTGCTCAACACGCTGGGCACGGTCGATCGCCCGAGTGCCGGTCGATACCTGTTCGGCGACCGAGACCTCGCGACCTTGGATGAGAAGGAGCTGGCGCAGTTCAGAGGACAGACGCTGGGTTTCGTCTTCCAAAGCTTCAATCTGATCGACGAATTGACCATCGAGGAGAACGTTGCCCTCGGGCTTGCTTACCGGAAGAATGGCGGTGAGCGGCGCGCGCGAGTGGCGGGAGCGATGGACAAGGTAGGCATCGCACATCGGGGCCGCCATTTCCCGCACCAGCTCTCCGGCGGCCAGCAGCAGCGCGCCGCAATCGCCCGGGCAATTGTCGGTGACCCTAGGTTGATCCTCGCCGACGAGCCGACCGGGAATCTCGACACCGAGAACGGTCAGCAGGTGATGAATATCCTAGCAGGGCTCAACGCCGAGGGCGCAACCATCATCATGGTCACTCACTCGCCTAGTCATGCCGACATGGCGAAGCGCCGAATAGACATGCTCGATGGTCGTATCGTCGCTTCCGCCGCCCACGCGATCTGAACGGAGAATATTTGCTCATGATCATCGTTCAGCGTCTTACCTCTGATGCTTCAACGCTCCCGCTGTTACCTACCGCGCCAGAGGCAAGGAGCTTTCCGGTCAGCAGGTTCGATCCTGTGCTCCTGGCGGGAGGGGGCGACATCCGCGCACGGGCAAGCCCGCGCGTACAGGAAGGCCTCTGCAACGTCGGCAACATAGCCGCCGCCAGCAGTACGCGCTGCACCATCGTGATGATTAATATCGCCGAGATCACCTGCGGCTGAATGCCGCCTTCCAGCACGGGACCACTCGGGATGAACCGTTTCGCCCTTCTCTCGCTTTACCGCTCGCTCGCTCGCCACAAGCTCTACGCCGTGCTCAACATCGGAGGATTGGCGATAGGCATTGCTGCCTTCCTAGTGCTTGGCCTCTACGTTCGCTTCGAAACGAGCTACGAAAACTGGTTGCCGGGTCACGACCGGATCTACCTCGTCCAGTCCGTCTGGAAGCTACCGGAGAGTCCGTTCAATGGGGCGTATCCGTACACCATGGGCGGCTTGCTGGAGCAGATGCGGGAAGACTTCCCCGGCACCGTCGGAACCCGCGTTCGTGGCGGCGAAGGAGCAGGCAGCGTGCTGCGCGGCGGCATCGCCACCAAGGAAAGCGTGGCGCAGGTCGACTCGTCCTTCTTTCAATTGTTCGACCTTCCGATGGCGCAGGGTGACGGAAAAGACGCGCTGTCGGATCCGGCCAGCGCGCTCATCAGCGAGGCTGTGGCACGCAAGTACTTCGGCACCGGATTCCCGATCGGTCAGACCATGACGATCGCCATGGACGCGCCAGCTTCCTATCGTGTAGCCGGCGTCTTCCGCGACGTACCGAGGAACAGCGACCTCGATTTTTCAATCCTGATCCCGTTGCCGAAGACTCCCCCCTCGGAAAGCTGGTTCAACTGGGGAAGCACATCGCTCAGCACATTCCTACGCTTCGACACACCAGGTGCGGCGCACGCCTTTGAGCAGAAACTGGACGCCTTCGTCGACCGGCGCGCGTCGTCCGATATTGGCAAGAACGCTTCCAACATGCTCGCGCTGTCGCTGCTACCGATAGACCGTCAGCACCTCGAACCGCAAGGGCAGGAAAGCGCGAGTCAAAAGATGATGGTGGTCACACTCGGCCTTGTCGGCCTGATGACGCTGCTGATCGCGATATTGAACTACGTGAACCTGGCTACGGCCCGCGCTGGCCTGCGCGCCCGCGAGGTCGCGATGCGCAAGGTGCTCGGAGCGAACCGGGGCGCGCTGATTCGCCATTTCCTGGGCGAAGCGGTGCTGACGGTGGCCATCGCGGGGCTGCTCGGCCTGATCCTGGCTGAAATAAGCCTGCCGCTCGTCAACGCTGCGGGCGACCTGGCGCTGTCGATCCCCTATGCCGTCGTTCTGCCGGTCTTGCTGGTGCTGGTGCTGGTCGCCGGCACCGCGGCTGGCTTCTACCCTGCAATGCTGCTGGCGCGGTTTCCGGCGGCGGCAGTGCTAGCCTCGGCGCGAGCACCCGGTGGCGGTCGCGCTGGAACCCGCACCCGCGAGGCGCTCGTGGTTTTGCAGTTCGGTTTTGCGATCGCCTTCACCATCGGCACCGCCGTGATGGTGGCCCAGACGCGACATGTTCGTCAGGCCGACGTCGGTTTCAAAAGGGACGGACTGCTAGTAGTTCAATCGCTCGCCGACAGCCAGATCGGCGATGCACAGAGACGCGCGATCCTTGCCGCAATCCGCGCGCTGCCCGGCGTCACCGGCGTCACTTTAGCCAACAGCGCGGCCGGCGGCAGCGGAACCGACAGCAGCGACAACGTATCGCTACCTGGCATACCCGGCCCTGGACCCTCGCTGCGGTGGATCACGACCGGCCCGGGGTTCTTCGAGGTCTACGGCACCCGCATTCTCGCCGGCCGCGTTTTCGATGACCGGCATGGTGGCGACGACGCGAGCAGCCGGAAAAAAGGAGAGTCGCTCAACATCGTCATCAACCGCCGCGCCGTACCCACGTTGGGATTTAGTTCTCCCCAGGACGCGATCGGCAAGACAGTGGGCGGTGATCGCCCGCGCACGATCATAGGCGTGGTCGATAATATGCGCTTCTTTTCGCCGCGCCTGCCTAACGGCGCGACTTACTACCTCTACTATGGCGAACCAATGGCCGACGGAGTTGCTTCGGTCCGCTTCACCGGTGATCCGCGTGCGATGCTGGCGGCCGTGCGGACTACCTGGCAGCGTCTGGCGCCGCAGGTCCCCTTTGATGGAGACACGGCAGACAAGAGGTTGAGCGAGTTCTACGAAGCCGACACTCGCGCGGCGCGCCTGTTCGGCACCGGCACCGGGCTTGCCGTGCTGATCGGCTGCGTCGGGCTGTGGGGTCTTGCCTCATTTAACACTGCGCGGCGCGTGAAGGAGATCGGCATTCGCAAGACGCTAGGCGCCTCCACCGCCGACATTGTGAAACTACTCGTCGGCCAGTTCCTGCGGCCCGTGCTCCTCGCCAACGTCCTGGCCTGGCCGCTCGCCTATATCGGCTTGCGGAGATGGCTGGCGGGTTTCGACGACAGTATCTTCCTATCGCCACTCTTCTTCATCGGCGGCAGCGTGCTCGCCATAGTCATCGCGGTACTTACGGTAATCGGCCAGTCTCTGCGCGCCAGCCATGCCGCGCCAGCGTGGGCGCTTCGGCATGAATAAGTAGGCTCCACCATCGCGATTGCATTGCTGTTCGCGTTCCCGCTTCAGCAGAGACGTTGCGCGAGGCCGTCGAGACGGCATATGCCACCAACCCGCAACTTGCCCGGCAGGAGGCACTGGGGGTGGCGCTCGAACAGGCTCGCTCGTCCGACCGACGCTTACGGCGATCGGGGGAGCGGGCTACGACCAGCTCGGCTTCGGGGAAGCGGCCACCGCATCGGCGAACGTCGCCCTGCCTGTCTGGACAGTGGTCGGGTGGCCGGCGGTGAGCGCTAAAAACATAGATGTGGCTGCCGGCGCTCTTACGGCCGAGGTTGTCGCGACCTCACAGCCCGCATCGGCGGAGCGCAGGTACTGATAGCGCAAGCGGCTGATGACAAAACGTGACGATTTCTCCTGGAGAGCTACTCAACGGGGACGGTTGCGTTCACCACGCACGCCCCTTACCCCGTCCGCGTTGCACGAGCGTTCTTTATTTGCGCGTTGAATTACGAGTAGATGGTCGGCATCATCCAACCGCTTGCGTGTTCAGTTGCGCTTGCAGTGGACGGAGGGGGGCTACCCTCCGGCGGTCCTGACGCGGGCGGGAGGGTAGATTAAGCCAGACGATGAGAGGTTGCTGATCTCCGGGGTGTCTCCGGAAAGCTCATCAGAACCTCACGATGAGCAGCGGAGTCACGATCGCGCGGCCATGCATCAGCTAAGATACCAGGATGAACCTTCGATTGTCCCCCTCAGGCGGAGGTACGCCTGATTGTTGGAAACGATGTTCAAAAACGCGTCTTCGCGCTCGTCGGCCGACAGATGCCTGGCGCTAGTTACCTCGAGCGCCATCTGAAGTGCTCTTGGTAGCTTGTGGACGGCGCTGTAATCAATCGCCTCCAAGTGCTCCGGTTCGCAATCTTCGGTCAAATGACTGTGCAGGAGCCGAACAGCTAACAACACTGCGTGGGCATCTGGAATCGAGGACAGCCTCTCCTCCAGTAGTTTCAGGAATCCTCGAATGTCCTCATTCCGAAAGCGGTTGAACGTCGCGAAGAACAGCTCATTTAGGTAGTACAGCTGAACCTTTTCTTTATCATGTCCATATCCGTTGGATCCTGACAAGTCGACCTGGTTACCTACCGAGTTGGAGAAGATCTCTGCAATGTATTCAACCACGAGCTCGCCGAATTCGTCGGTCGACCCTCTGAATGCCCGGATGCCGTTGAGACGCTGTTCCAAGATCGCGATCCCAGCATCGGCTATCCCGGCCTTATGGAACCCTTCAAGTAACGTGACGCTTCGCTTTAGCTTCTCTACCGCCCCTTGCCAGTCTCCCCGCTTCGAATCGGCAAGTGCGACGGCGGGAAGAAGTGCGCAGTCGACGACGTTCTGCGCGTCCGAGGGGAGCTGGGCGTTACCGCGAGTTTTGCCAAGCTCATCTTCCCACCGTGCGCAGAGGATGAGATCGTTTTGCCTCGCCGCGCGCACGATGCGCTCAATCGTCGCAAATTGATGCAGCATGGCAAGACGGCTGCTCTTGCCCGTCCGCCTCTGGAAATCATCCAGGAGCGTAAGAAAGATATGAGGAAAGTCGATCCCCTTGTCTTCTTCTTGCGGCATACGCTTTGCAAGCTCACCTGCTATTTCCCCGCGTTGTCCTACTTCAGCTTTCATCACACCGTCTCCGAATTCTTGATCGATGCCGTGCCAAGAGCTTTGATACCGGATTTTCTAAGAAGATAATCCAAAGCTATCCTATCTTGCATATTGCGCTTGAAGGGCGGGCATGAGCCTTCCCCCTGAAGCCATTTCTTCGGGCAGCCGCCGCCACACACCGGGAAGAGCCGGCATGTGGGACACGGGGATATGTTTGTCTCAATATCTGAGAACCATCCTCTAGTTATGGCCGCGTCATTTCGCCCATGTGCTATTCTGTCGATGTGGCCCAGCTTGTACGCGTCATCCGCGTACATATCCGTATATGGAAACTCGTAACACGGCCATACATTGCCTTCAGCATCATAGACTTCACCATCAGGTTCGACGACCATGCACGGTTTCGTCTGTCGCTTAGGAAGTATCGGAGCGACTTGAAATCCGTACCTCATTGCCTGAATGATCCAGCCAATTTCTAGATTTGCAAAGTCGTCATGCTCGTGGCTTTCCGATGCGGCACCGTTTCCGCCCCAGTCAACAACCGGCTGAAAGTCGAGACCGACGCGGCGGTGTTGCAGCCCATGGCTAGCGAGTAAGTCAATAAGCTCGGACACTTCTGGTGAGCTCAACCGATTGACGTTCATGCGAACGACGATGCTGCACTTGCCCACCTCAAACTCCTCCATTGAGGAGACCTCGATAATGTTGCGTAGGATTAGGTTGAAGGTGGATTGCCCAGTTTTCGTCATCCGGAGCTTGTCATGCGTCTTCTCGGTACCATCGAGCGTGATCTGGAAGTCACGGCACTTGCGTGCTATGAGTTGTTTCGCGACTGCAGGCTTCAAACTCAAGCCGTTGGTGATCATGTGAGCGGAGTAGGCGACGTCACGGTCGTTGCAGGCGCTTATAAGCTCATCGCTGAGACTCAGAATGTTTCGATAAGCCATCAGGGGCTCGCCTCCGTACCACTCGACGGCGAGCCGCTTATATGAGCCCCGGTCTAGGTTGTCGCGGATCCTTGAGACGATCTTTGCGCTGAGTGCGTCATCGGCATTCACCTTTTTGTGAGATTGCCCGCAATAGTGGCAGCCAAGCTGGCAGTTGGCCGTCGGTTGAATAACGACACTGAGATCTTTGGCGTTATTCGTCGCATGACGGTTGCGGCCAAGGATCGTTTGGAACTCGTCCTCGTCCTGAGGAACAATCAGCTCTAGCTTGAACAAACTCATGAGCACCGGTGTGGACAGCCCCTCGAAGTCTCCTTCCTTCATCTTCTGGAAAACCGTGTCATCGAGGCGCGCAGATGTTCCAGTCCGTGTCGCGTACACCAATCGGGCTGGGTTCGCCTGCCCCGCGTTCGGCAGGATCTCGGATGCGATGTGGTACTCGCTAAGCTTGTACGTCATATCAACAGGGGCCTTTCTCCATGGGAGTAGATGATGAGGTCGGTTCTTCGTTGTCATTGCACCCGGCGGCGGCTGTTAGGTCGCGAATGTCGAGTACGCGCTCGGCCCTCTCCAGCAGAACCGGTCGGTGCGCGACCACGATGCGCGTGATCTGCATTTCACCGATGGCGTCGGCGATTGCTTCCTCGGTAGCCACGTCGAGGTTGGCGGTGCCCTCGTCGAGGATCAGCACTCGCGGATCGCGGTACAGCGCTCGCGCGAGGAGCACTCTTTGCCGCTGTCCCCCCGACAACGCTGATCCCATGTCGCCGACCAACGAGTGGTACTTCATCGGCATGCGGGCGATATCGTCATGAATACGCGAGAGGCGCGCGGCGCGTTGGATCTGACCCATGTCCATATGCGGATCGAAGAAGGCGATGTTCTCGGCGATCGAGCCAGCGAGCAGCTGATCGTCTTGGGAAACCACGGAAACCGAGCGACGCCAAGTTCGAAAGACCTCGGGAGTAGCCTCTATGTCATCCAAAAAGACCTTCCCGGCCGTCGGCTTCGTGAGGCCGAGCAGAATCGAGAGAAGCGTCGTCTTGCCTGCGCCAGACGGGCCGGTAACCGCAACAAACTCGCCGGGCCGGATTGCGAGGCTGGCATTGTTCAGGACCAGCGGCGTGTTCATGCCGTAACGGAAGCTGACGTTCCGGAGGGATACTCCACCGCTCACGGACATCGCACCCTCTGGTTCACCGTTGAAATCACGCTCCGTTAGAATGATGTCCGCCAAGCGGTTCAGGTGGAGCCCAATCAACCGGAACTTGAACGACTCGTCGACGAGGGACTTAACTCGATCCGCGAACGTCTGCCGGAACGAAAGGAACGCCATCAGCATTCCGATCGTCATCCCGGCGCCCGTCAGGATGGCACGGGCACCAATATAGATGACCAGCACCGTAGTAACGGAGGCTATCGTGTTGTTAAGAAGGTCGGTCACAATCCGAACACGTTCTGTTGAAGCAGCGGCATTGACCGCCTTTACATGTCGGTTACGCCACGCGCTTTCTCTAGTCGCTTCTGCACCCATCAGCTTTATGGTTGTACTGGCCCGGATGCTCTCAAGTATGTGCGTGCGCTCATCGGCAGTCCTCAGCAGCAGGTCCTCGTTCCGCCTACGGATTGCTGGATAAAGAGCGATGGCGAGGCCGCCCTGCAGAAGTGTGGCACACATTACGACCGTGCCGAGCAGCGCCGAGTACATGAACATCAGAACAAGTGCGAGGAGGGCCATGACACCGTCGATGAGTGCCGACAGAACGCCCCGCGTCAGCGCGTCCTGAATCGCGGCCGTGGAGTTCACTCTGGAGATTATGTCGCCGACATGGCGCTTCTGAAAATACGACGCGGGCAACCTCAGAAGATGTCGTACAATGTTGCCGACCAGCTGGTAGGTGACGAGGCTGCCTACGACCTGCAGAGTCCAGTCGCGGGTCGCGTTGATCAGCGCTTGCAAGATGACGAGAACGCCGAAGCTGAGCGCCAGCGCCCAGAGTAGATTGACGTCACGACCTTTGATCGCCTCATCCGCTACAAATTGAATGTGCAGCGGTACCGCAAAGGTAATCAGTTGAAGAAGGACAGAGATGGCGAGCACTTGAGCCACAGCCGACGCTACACCCGTGCTGTTTGTCCAAAGCGATCGAAGATGAACCGGCTCCGACTCAGATATGCGATTGAACCCCGCGGCCTTGGTCAGTTCGAGCGCGACACCGGTAAAGTGCCTAGAGGCCTCCTCCATGGAGATCCGCCGTTTACCACGAGCCGGATCATGGATGACCAGCCACTTGGATTGCACGGATTTCAGGACGACGAAGTGGTCGAAGTCCCAATGCAGGATCGCCGGTGTGGTGAGTTTGCCGAGTAGACTGAGTTCTACCCGCACTGCTCGTGAGCTCAGATCCAGGAAGTCGGCCACGTCAACGAGGTCGCGCAACGTCATACCAGTTAGAGACAACGGAAACTTCTTCCGCAGCGCAGTCAGATCCGTGCTATGGCCGTGGTAGCAAGCGATCATCGCCAAACAGGCCAAGCCGCACTCCGCCGCCTCAGCGCTATAGAATTGAGGGAGCCGCGCTTTCACGCTGCGTCGGCGAACGACAAAGGCGCTCATCCGGCTCATCTCGAGAGCAACGAGCTTGCAAGGTAGCCGAGCAGCGACTTCTGTTCGATCAGAAAGGTCGCATCGGCGGCGAAGCTCTGCGCGCCCTTCATCTGCTGCACGGCGACTGTGTAGGGACGCTCGTCGATAACGATGGAGATGCTGACCGAACCGTTCCCGCAACTCCTCACGGATGCAGAGCAAGACGGGCGTTCGCCCAGGGCTGAGATGTTCGCGACTTTGCCGATTGCGGCGAACGGGCTATGAGCGGCCAAATCCGATTGGTTCAGCCTCACCGTCTGACCTACACGCACGAAGTCAGCCTCGCCTGCAGGCGCACGAGAGATCGCGGACAAGCGTACGCGCTGTGCGCCGCCTAGACCGGACTGAACGCCATGCGGTGCCAGCTTCGACACGGAGACGAGCGCCCGTAACGTGCGGGTTTCCATGTGAGGGATAATCGACAAGATCGCAATAAGAACGCTTATCGCAGCAAAGAGAAGGAGGAGGACGATACGCGACGCGAGCGGCATCACCAGGTTCACATCACCTTCAAGACGACGCGCTGCATAGTCGATCGCTTCCGATCTAAAGGGGACCGGCAAGGCGAACCTCCTCCCTCGAAGTTTGGTTGTGAGAAGCGCCCCCACTGGTCAAATCAGGGCAAAGCGCAATCGTGTTAGGCTACTTGATATACCCCGCATTTGAACGTGCCGCAGGCGCCTCCGGAAACTTCATCAAAATCCTCTTCGAGGATTTCCACCATGTCGGCCGCCCCGGAGCAGACCTCAGTAAACGCGCTCTTAATTTCGGAGTTACTCATTTAGTTTCCTTTGCATAACTAAAATACGGAAATCTTAAATGCATCAATGCAGTTCTAAGAAAACCTTACTTTAGCTCAATCGGCTACACGGAAGAGGCCGCATGTAAAGCTGCCGCAGCTACCGCCAGCCACCTCATCGAAATCCTCTGCAAGTATTTCGACCATGCCCGATGTGTCGGATTGAGTTTCGTGTAAGGCATCCTTAAGTTCTGAGTTGTTCATTATTCTTCCTTTCGTGGCCAATAGCCACCATGGTCCTACCGAACTATTTCGGCAGGCATGCCCGTTCAGGTATCCGTAGAATAATACATTTTCTTCGAAGCTCCGTTACGCCTCCGACGTGAAAGCCGTAAACGTAGCGACGCTGTAGTTTGTCGTTTTTTACTCCGCCACGCGATAGACACCGCACGTGAAACTTTTACAATCTCCGCCAGCAACCTCGTCGAGTTCATCATTGAGCAGCTCGATTTCATTCGAAATTGAACTGTCACTGGCACCCATCGCCTTCTTCAAGTCCTCATTGCTCACGTGATGACCTTTCATGGAATAAAGGACGCCTGCGTGTAAGCCAAACGACCTTTCGATTGACGATAGCTGCCTAGTCAAGCCAAAGCCTGAGAAGGCACCTTTCGCAGCAACGCCAAAGTGATTCTAAAAAACCGGCTTTGATGTTGTTGGCCTATAGAGTTTCGGCGAACGAAAAATTCTTGTCAAGAGGTGATGGATCAAGTTTTTCATTTTTATAATTTGTGGGATTTGGTGAAAACTTGGCTGTCGGGGAGAGGCGATAAATCTTTCAAGGCCAAACACTTGCCCAGTCAGTAGAGCGCCCGTCGCCAAGTCATCTCTTTGGCTCTGCCCAGCCTGACGCACCCCACCAGAGCCGAGATGGAAAGCAACAACGCTCCTGAAGTCAGTTTGCGCATCTCTGGAATCTCCTCAGCGCTCGGATCATCTAAGCTGCCAGCTCCACTGAAAGTCGGCAAAGGGTGGAAGTGGGCAGCGGTTTCGGTAGGCTGAACGTATGTCAGTCCTCTCTAAGGCTTGGCTTTACGTGGGCACGGCGGAGCTGGCTGTCGTCACCTTTGGCATATGGAGCGGACTCGTGATCCATCCCTCCGTCATGCCGATAATGCTGCTATTCTGCGTGCTACATGTCACGTTGACCACGCT
>JADDQD010000241.1 GCA_016781555.1 Pseudomonadota bacterium
ATGAGCAATTCCGCCGCATTGCCGGTCTGGATGGAGCGCTATTTGGTTCCGGGCCCATTGCCGAGGCGCTGGCGGAATTCCTTGGGGCCACGGAGCCCGCGCGCCAGTTTGAAAGCAACGACGGACGCGGGATCGGGGGGCGTCACTTCACCGTTCGCTTTGCTCGGATGAAGCCCCGGCCAGACTCGGGGAATCGCTGCCTCGTCTCCTTGATAGACATGACTGCGCAGGTTGAGACCGAGAAGAGCTTGCGCGCGGAGATGCTGCGCGACAGCCTCACCGGCCTTCCAAACCGGCTCGCCTTCAACGAGCGCGTCGAAGAGATACTGGCGAGCGAAAGCTTTCGCGAAGGCGGCAATGCCGTGGTGGTTGTGGACGTCACTCGCTTCAGCCGGCTCAACGAGTCGATGGGCGCGATCGCAGGCGACGAACTTCTGATCAGCTTTGCCCGCCGGCTTTTCTCGGCCTTGCGCTCGGGCGACATACTTGGCCGCACCGGCGGTGACGAGTTCGGGATCCTGATGCGGCTCGACAAAGGGATCGAGGACGCGCTGGAGCTCGCGCAGCGCGTGCAGACGGTGCTGTCCACGCCGTTTCGCCTGTCGGACGTCGAGATCCGGGTCGACTGCTCGGTGGGCTGCGCAATGCTGACGCGAAATGTCGAGCTGGCGGAAGAGGTGCTGCGGAACGCGCAGTTCGCACTAAAGCGCTCCAAGGCGACCGGTCAGCCGCAAGTCTACGAACCGGGGCAGGCGCAGGCGGCGCGGCGCCGTTTCAGCCTTGAGACCGAGCTTCGCCGGGCCATCGAGCGAGATCAACTGTCCCTGGCGTACCAGCCGTTGATCGACCTTTCGACCGGCGCGGTTGCCGGCTTCGAGGCGCTTGCACGCTGGGCCCACGAAGAGCGAGGACCAATCTCACCGGCCGAGTTCATACCGGTGGCGGAGGAATCGGGATTGATACTGCCACTCGGCCGCTGGGCGCTGGACGCCGCAGCGCGGGCGCTTTCAGCGTGGGACACCCAGCTCGGCAAACCGCTTCCGATCCACATTTCCGTCAATGTTTCCCCGATCCAGATCGCTCGAGACGATCTCGCCTCCACCGTCGCTGCCGTGCTGCGGGCGGCCGGTCTTCCCGGCCACCGGCTGACGTTGGAGGTTACCGAAAGTGCGATCATCGCAGATCCGGAGGGCGCGCGCCGGGTCCTGGAGGATCTGAAGGCGCTCGATACCCGCATCGCGGTGGACGATTTCGGAACCGGCTACACCTCGATGGCTTATCTGCAGCGCTTGCCGATCGACATTCTGAAGATCGATAGAAGTTTCGTGACGGGCATGCTGGGGGACCGCGATTCAGGCGCGATTGTGTTGGCGATCCTGTCGCTTGCCGGGGCGCTTGGCATGGAAACCACAGCGGAAGGAATCGAGACCGATGACCTTGGGCGGGCTCTGACCGAACTTGGCTGTTCCCACGGTCAAGGCTTCTACTTCTCGCGGCCGCTCGATGCGGCTTCCGCCCTCGATTACTGGCTTTCCCGCAGCACCTGATCGAGGTGATGCTGCGCGAGCAGCCGCACGATGTCCTTGTCCGCCGGGAAATCGTGCGCGATCCAATCGCGTTCGATAGCCTGCAGAGTTTTGGCGACCACTGGACCTGGCGCGAGGCCCATTGCGATGAGGTCTCCCCCGGAAAGAGGCAGCCGCGGGATTGACCAGCTTCGCAGGGAGCCAAGCTTCTCCGCGAGTTTCGCTTCCGGGATTTCGAGCAACATCAAACGATCCACCGCTTCCTCGCAACCGATCCGGTAAGCGAGAACGCGCGGATGGTCCGCCGGGTCTTGCAGCCGCGCGGCGGCCGACACCAGCCGCTTCAGCGCCTTGTTGGAAAGGCGCAGACGCGCGCCGATCGATGCAGCAAGCCCCGGATCGGGCGGAATGAGCGCCGCAAGGCGCCTGATCGGATGGGGCTCACATCCGCATGCCGCTTCGCGGCGGACCAGCTCAGCGAGCTGCTCGACACCGTTCTTGTCAATCTCGGGCAGAACCGGTCGGAGGACGCCGCGGCCTACCATCAGCCCGAGAGTGGGGGATGGATCGGTGAGGGAGAGCAGCTTCAAAAGCTCGTCTGCGATCCGTTCGCGCGACAGTGCCATGAGGTCGTTCGCCCGTGCGACGCAGGCCTCAAGTCCGGGCGGGTCGGGGTCGCCGGCGCCGAACCGCGCATGGAATCGAAAGAAGCGCAGGATCCGCAGATGATCCTCGGCGATGCGGGTCAGTGGGTCGCCGATGAAGCGGACCCGACGGGCCGCGAGGTCTGCCATGCCATCGAAGTAATCGAAAATATCGCGGCGCTCTGGATCCGCGAAGAGCGCATTGATGGTAAAGTCCCGACGTGCGGCGTCCTCCCTCCAGTCGCTGGTGTAAGCGATCGTCGCCCGCCGGCCGTCGGTCGAGACGTCACGCCGCAGCGTCGTGACTTCGACAGGCCCTTCGGGCAGGACAGCGGTGACGGTGCCGTGTGCGATGCCGGTCGGCACCGCCTTGATATTTGCCTGTTGAAGCCGCTCAATCACATCGTGCGGCTGGAGCCGCGTGGCAAGGTCAACGTCGCTGACTGGCAGCCGGAGCCAGGTGTCGCGGACGCAGCCGCCGACATAGCGGGTCTGCCCCTCATCGGCGCCGAGCCCGCTGAGCAGGCGGCCCATGCTGTCTTGTTTCTGCCAAGGCGCGTCGGGCAGCTTCATGAGGTGAGCGCCAGACGCCGGCTGAGGTTGACGATCATCGCTGCGGTGGCGCCCCAAATGCGGCGACCCTGCCAGTCGATCTGGTAATAGCATCGCTGTTGCCCCCGCCACTCCATCGTGCGGACGAGCTGGTGCTGGGGCTCAAGGACGTAGCTGAGCGGTGCCTCGAAAATCGCCGCCACTTCATCAGGATGCGGCCGCAGGGGCAGATCCGGAGGGACCACGGCCACGACCGGCGTCACTTCGTATCCAGTGATCGTCCGATACCGGTCGGCCGTCCCGATCACGTCCACCCAGCCCCGCGCCAGCTCGATCTCTTCTTCCGCTTCGCGAAGCGCAGCCGAGACGGGCCCGTCATCCTCCGGATCGATCCGGCCGCCTGGAAAAGCGATTTGGCCGGCATGCTTGCGCACAGTGTCGGCACGGACCGTGAGCAGGAGGCCGGGACTTGGCCGGTCGACAATAGGGACAAGCACCGCCGCGGGGGAAACCGGCTGGTCATCATCGGACAGACTGTCGCGCGGATCCCCTTCGATGAGGATCGGTTGCCGCCGCCGGCCAAGCTCCAGCGCTTCCCGCAACCGCTGGGCGAGACTCATGGCGTAAGGTCCATCGGGAAGAATGCGCCGCCGCTCCATAGCCCCGGCCGCTCCAAAGCCTCGGCAAGGGCGATTTCAGCAAGCTCGCAATAAACCGGACGCACCAGCAAGCCCTCGAGGCCGCGCCGCACCTCGACAATCGGCCGCGGTCCCTCCTCCCCCGCGTTGAAGTGGAGCGGATGATCCGGGCCGGCAACGACCAGGTCACCGGTGTTAAGGCGGAAAGCGAGGGAACGTTCGGTGCCCTCGCCCTCGCTCTTACATTCAACTGCCAAAAAGGGGGTGTCTTCGACCTCGATGTCCAGTTTTTCGACCGGTGTCACCAACACGAACCTGCCGTCCGGCTCCCGGCGCAGGATCGTGGAAAAAAGTCGGACCATGGCCTGACGGGCGATGGGGCTGCCCTGATGGAACCAGGTGCCGTCCCGCGCAATGCGCATGCCGCTATTGCCGCAGTGCGACGGGTTCCAGCTTTCCACAGGTGGGAGCTTTCTCTCCTCCGCGAGACGGGCAATCTCCGCAAGTGAGAGCCCGGTGAGGTCCGAAGGCGCTGCTGGGATTGGCATGGCTGCTAGCTAGGCGATTGGCCCGCCGAGCGCAAAGCTTGCTGCGGCGGTGCCAGGCTCCTATCCGCCACAACGTGAGGAGCGAGTTCGAAGGACCGCGTACGGCGATTGTCACCGGCGCTGCCAAGCGCATCGGTGCAGCCATCGCTCGCGCGCTCTCGGCCGACGGTTGGCACCTGCTCATTCATTGCAATCGATCGGTGAGAGAAGCGGAATCGCTTGCGGCAGAACTCGGCAATGCTTCCGTTGTATCGGCGGAGCTTGCGGATCCGGACGCAGCGGAACGCATATTCGACGCTTTGCACGGGTTCCCGCCGCCCCGGTTGCTCGTAAACAACGCGTCACGCTTTGTTTACGACGATTCCGATGATTTCACGGCGGTGGGCTGGGACGCGCATCAGGCGATCAACCTGCGCGCGCCGGCGCTGCTGTCGCGCCGATTTGCGCTTGCCGTCGGGGATCGCGGCGGCCTCATCGTCAACCTGCTCGATGCTAAGCTCGCGCAGCCCAATCCCGATTTCTTTAGTTATACTGTGTCGAGGATGGGTCTTGCGGGCCTGACCGAGCTTACAGCGCGCGCTTATGCAGCGAAAGGGATCAGGGTGTGCGGGATTGCTCCTTCGCTCACTCTTGTTTCAGGGCCGCAGAGCGATGAGAATTTCGACCGCGTGCACCGGCTGAACCCCCTTGGGCGCGGCATCGAGGCGGATCATATCGTCGGAGCCTTGCGGTTCATCGTCGCCACCCCGACGCTTACTGGACAAATCGTCATGCTTGATGCTGGGCAACGCTTCTTGTCATTGCCCCGAGACGTGCAATTCCTGGAGCCTGACCATGAATGAACTTACGAGACTGGACGGTCTCGTCCCAGAGGGACTGAAGCCGCGGACGCGAAAGATCGTTCTCGAAGAATACGAGCTCCCCGTCGACATCGGCTTCCATCAGTACGAGATCGGCAATCCTCAGCGGCTCTTGGTCACGGTTGAAGTCTGGCTGGACGAAGCATCGTTCGCAGAGGCCGACGATGCGGCATATGCTTGGGATTACGACTTCCTGCGGAGCGAGGTCGGGGCACTTGCGAATAGCCGCCGCTACAACCTTCAGGAGACCCTCGCCCGGGCGATCTACGATCTTATTGCCGCGCGTCGCGGAGTGACCGCGCTTCGAGTTTCTACTCGCAAGCCCGACATCTACCCCGATTGCGCCGGCGTTGGAGTTGAGCTTTCGTCCTTCTGAAGTGCTTCTCACCGCAGGTGGAATCACGTGCGGCTCAGAAATAACGGTTTTCCAACCGGGCAAGGTTCCACCGTTTCACGAATGCGGCGGAACCTCGCCGCCTTATGTGGCAAGGCTTGCTCGCCGGAAGGCTTCCTCATCCGCGACTGCGCATGCACGGCCCGAGCCGATCCAGGATCAGCCGGTAATCGGCCCGGATCGCAGCGACATGGGCCTGCTCAGCATCAGCATGACTTTGTTCCGGCAGCGCGCGGGGAAGGCCGCAGGCGAGCCGATACCAGAGGAGGCTGTTTGGGCGCGGCTCAGCGGCTGCATCATCAACAATCTCGCCAAGAGCTACAGCCCATTGGGGCGTCTCGCCCGGCCGCCGAAGCACCGTCAGCGAAACCGGGTCCCCCTCTGCAGTCTGTAGGAAGATCTGGGTTTCGCTTTCGCCCGCGAGCGAGCCCGGGACGTGAAAAGCCTTGCCGATCCCGGTGATTCGCGGAGGCGCCCCGGCGTTGGCTTCACGCAGGATCGCGCGGACCTGCGCGGCGCGCTCGGGGGTGTAGGCGAGCTGCGCGTCCGGCGCTCCCAGCCGCAGCTCGCCGGGCCGTCCGGCTACGGCCTCGCCAAAAATGATGTATTCGCTCTTCTTCCGGGGCTTGGCGGGCTTACCGTGGGCGCCCAGCGGAAGATCGGCAAGATAGCTGACCATTGCCGGCGATCCCTCCGCTCCGCGTATCAGCGAAACGACTTCAGCCTGGACGTAGAAGCGGGTGCGGCCCGGCGGCACTGGGCCAGCCTCGCCCGGCTTCAAGGCCACCGCGCGCTTCAGCCGCACGTGCGCCGCCGTGGGCGCACCGAGTGCGAGGTCGGCCAGATCAGCATAGGTAAGTTCGGCCGTGCTCGACGGGCGCTGCGATTCGCTCGCGGCCGGAACGAGCGCAGTCGCCGCCGCTGCCAGAAAAAGCTGATTGAAGAATCTCATCTTGTATCCACCCGCTCCTGCCGAATTCATCTGCCTTCCCCTGCGCTTACCCGCATTAACGGCAGATTTCAGCCGCTTTCACGATGTGCGCGGAACGGCATTGGGAGGATTGCGTCCCCCAGGGTGCCACGATATGGACACAACCCATCGATGATATAGTAAGACATTGATGGACCCGGATCGGCTCGGCTGCGTTGTCTCCTAGCCCTGCGTTACGAAGACATAAAAGAGAGGAGTGAGGGTGCTTAATGGCATATGCTGATCAGAGGATGAGCAGGGGCCGCATCACGGCGATCGTCATTGTCGCCCTGCTGCATGCCCTCATCGGCTACGCGTTGATCACTGGCCTCGCCTACAACGTGATCAAGAAGGCGGCCGAGGATCTGAAGACCTTCGACGTGGAGGACGAGCCCCCCCCTCCTGAAGAGGAGCCGCCGCCCCCGCCACCGGAACAGGTGCAGACTCCGCCGCCGCCGGTGGTTTCGCCGCCGCCGCTCGTGCGCACCAACGTGACGCCACCGCAGATCACAACTGTGCGTGTGGCACCGCCGGTGGTGATCACGCCCACGGCTCCGCCGGCGCCTCCAGCTCCGCCGGCACCGCCGCCTCCGCCGCCCCCGCCTCCGCCTCCGCCGGTGAAGTCGCAAGAAGCGAAGGCGAGGGGTAATCCCGGCACCTGGGTCACCAACGCCGACTATCCGGATGCAGCAATTCGCGCTGGCGAAAGTGGTGTGACCGGTTTCCGGCTCGACATCGGCACGGACGGACGCGTGACGAACTGCACGGTCACCTCATCAAGCGGATCCTCGGTGCTCGACAGCACGGCTTGCAGACTGCTGCAGCGCCGGGCGCGGTTCACCCCCGCAAAGGACCAGAACGGAAATCCGGTCACTGATTCGTACAGCGCTCGGTTCAGGTGGGTTCTTCCCGAAGAATAACGACTTCATCTAACGGCAGCACACCATTTTAGATTGAGAGAGGAAGCTAAGATCATGACGACACCAGCAGCAGGACACGGAGGCGGTGAAAGCCCTTATGGCCTCATGGCAGCACTCGATCAGGGCGGCGCGATCGCCTGGAGCACGTTCATCATCCTCGTGATCATGTCCGCGGGTTCATGGTACATTATGTTCGTGAAGCTGTTCGAGCAGCAGAAGATCTTCAACCAGGGCAAGCGGGCCCGTTCGGTATTCTGGCAGGCACCAAATCTTCGGGAGGGCGCAACTCGTCTCGAGAAAAACAGCGCCTACCGCCAGATCGTCGACGACGGCATCACTGCCCTCGAGCAGCACGACAAGCTGACTGACCCGATCGATCAGCACGATTGGATGCTGAACTCGCTCGCCCGGAGCCAAGGTGCCATCGCTTCCAAGCTTTCAGGTGGTCTGGCCTTCCTCGCGACGGTCGGCTCCACGGCGCCGTTCGTGGGTCTGTTCGGCACGGTGGTCGGCATCTACCGCGCGCTGATCAAGATCGGCGCCGCCGGTCAGGCCTCGATTGACGCCGTCGCCGGCCCGGTCGGTGAGGCTCTGATCATGACCGCGCTCGGCCTCGTTGTGGCGGTTCCCGCGGTTATGGGCTACAACTGGCTGATGCGCCGGAACAAAGCGGTGCTCGAAGAGCTCGCTCACTTCTCCAACGACCTCCACGGCTATATGATGTCGGGTGGCACGGTGAAGCCGGCGATCACCGCACCGCGCGGCGGCTCGGCTGCTCCGGGTGCGGCGAGCCCCGGTGGTACCACTGCCACCGGCAGCGCGACCGGCGCAACCGTGGGCAGCCCCAAGAAGCTTTAAGCTGGACATGGCGAGACGCGGGGATGCCGCGTCTCGCCCTCTAGCCGAGAGCTGATCCTCAAGACTGAACAGAGGAATATGATATTATGGCCATGAGTGTCGGCCCAGCCGAAGGCGGCGCAGATGAAACCCCGATGTCGGACATCAACACGACGCCGCTGGTCGACGTCATGCTGGTGCTCCTGATCATCTTCCTCATCACGGTTCCCGTCGTGATCCAGAGCGTTCCGGTGGCCCTTCCGAAGGTCCGCTTTGAACCCACCGCCACCAAGCCTGAAAACGTGTCGCTGGCCGTGCGCGGCGGCCCCGGGGGGACCTGCGAGGTCTATTGGGGGCTTCAGCGGGTGAATTCCCAAGAACTGCTCGACCGCGCGGTCAAGAAGCTCGAGACCGAGATTGCTCGGGCAGGCGGAGTCGAGAACATCACGGAGGAGACGATGCCGGAAGCGCACATCCGGGGCGACGTCAACACGCCCTACCGCTGCATCGGCGGCGCGGTTTTCACCATGCAGCGCGCGGGCTTCGCGCGGATCGGCTTCATTTCGGAGCCGGCCCCGGGCGGCGCTGTCACCCGCATCTAAGTCACGCATTCAGGAGTAAACGACCATGGCAATGTCAAGCGCCGGAGCCGAAGGCGATCCGATGATGGACATCAACACGACGCCGCTCATCGACGTCATGCTGGTGCTCCTCATCATGTTCATCATCACGATTCCGATCCAGACCCACGCGGTTAAGCTCGACCTTCCGCAGGATTCGCAAAACAACAGCCCGCCGCCAATCGATCCAGTGAAGAACAAGATCGTGGTGACGCGCGCGGGCGAAATCCTGTGGAACGGCGCTCCGGTGAACCCGATCCAGCTGCGGCAGTATCTGGACATCACCACCACCATGACTCCGGTGCCCGAGCTTCACCTTCAGCCTGAGCCGGAGGCCCGCTACGAACTGGTCGATGAGGTGCTCGCCGTCACCAAGCGCGCCAAAGTTCAGGCCATGGGCTTCGTGGGCAACGAGGCTTACGCAAATTTCTAGTTCTTAAGCTTTCTCGCGGTGCGGGCGGTCCTCTGGACCGCCCTTTTTTTTGGGCTTTGGTTCCAAACCAGCAAGCCTTCTTATTGATCAGCCTCCTGAAGCTGATCGAGGGAGCAACTAGCGCTCAGGGGCGGTGCTGCTCTGCAGCGCGCCCGCCAGAAGCTGTAGCTCCCGCCGGTCCGGAGTCTTGCCAGTGCGCACGTAGAAGCCGGCGCGCCAGTTCATTCCGAGATATTGCGCAGTGCTCGCGAACGGGACCTCGAAACCATTGGGCAGCTTCGGATCCGTGCCGGCGGCCAGCAGCCAAACGTCGCGCCCCGCGAGCGCCCGGCCTCGGCGCATAGGGTCCCGGCCTGACAGAAGGTCACTGAAGCGGTCCAGAAAGGTCTTCATGAGGCCGCTCATGGCGTACCAGTAAACGGGTGTTGCGAAGACCAGCGACCGATGTGCAATCATGAGATTGGCGACCTCCCCGAATTCGTCATCCTGCCCTGCGACTTCATAGTCGAAGGGCAGGATCACCTTGGAGGCGAGATCAAGCAGCGTCGCTACGCCGGGCGCCAAGTGGGCCCGGAGCTCTTTGGCCGCTTGGGCCGTGTCACCCTTGGAGCGGGCGGAGCCGAGCAATATCAGGATGGATGCAGTTTGGCCGCCGCCGGAGTTCAAGCCGCGAGGCCTTCGAACTGCAGCCGGGCCAGGCGTGCGTAGAGACCACCGCGCCCGCTGAGGCCTTCATGTGTCCCTTCCTCTACGATCTGGCCATTGTCCATGACGATGATCCGGTCCGCTGCCCGTACTGTCGCGAGGCGGTGGGCGATCACGATGGTGGTGCGTCCCTGCACCAGCCGCTCGACGGACGCCTGGACCAGTCGCTCGGATTCGGCGTCGAGCGCCGACGTAGCCTCGTCGAGGAGAAGGAGCGGAGCATCGCGAAGAATCGCGCGGGCGATGGCGATGCGCTGGCGCTGGCCGCCCGAAAGGCGCGCTCCCCCTTCCCCCATGAAGGTGTCCAGCCCTTCCGGGAGCTTGCGCAGGAATTCTGCGGCATTCGCCGCCTCCGCCGCTGCCCAGAGCGCATCGTCGCTTGCGTCCCACCTGCCGTAGCGCAGGTTGTCGCGGGCCGAGGCTGCGAAGATCACCGTCTCTTGCGGGACCATTGCAATGCGCTCGCGGACGTCAGCGGGATCCGCTTCCTTGAGATCGACGCCGTCGAGGCGGACAATGCCGCCATCCGGGTCGTAGAAACGTTGCGCCAGCTGGAAAAGCGTAGACTTACCGGCGCCGGAAGGGCCAACGACGGCTAGCGTTTCGCCGCGTCGCACGGTGAGCGAGAAATCAAGGAGCGCGGCCACTTCCTTTCGGGTTGGGTAGTGGAACCGGACATGCTCGAACGCCAGCTCACCGCGAGGTGGCTGGGGCAAGGGCTTGGCGACGGCAGGTGCCTTGATCTCCGGCTCTTCGCGCAACAGCTCCGCCAACCGTCCCGCGGCGCCGGCGCCCCGTAGAAGCTCGCCATATACCTCCGTCAGTGCACCAAAGGCTCCGGCAACGAGCCCGCCGGTCAGCACGAACGCCGCGATGGTGCCGCCGCTTAGCCGACCTGCCTGAACGTCCAGCGCGCCTTGCCACATGACGAGCGTGATCCCACCGAAAAGCAGCGAGATTACGAGCGAGGTCATCATTGCCCGCAGCGCAATCCGCTTTTTGGCTGTTGCGAACACGCTTTCTACGGCGCCCTCGAAGCGTTTCGCTTCGCGCCCCTGCTGGTTGAAGGCATGAACGACCTTCATCGCGCCCAGCACCTCGCTCACCATTGCGCCGACGTCGGCTACTCTGTCCTGGCTCGCTCGCGAGACATCGCGAACGCGGCGGCCCAGAAAAACGATCGGCAATATGACCATGGGTATCCCCACGATTAGCATCGCGGCAAGCTTGGGCGCGAGCGCGAACAGGTAAATAACGCCGCCTATGCCCATCACCAGGTTACGAAGCGCGACCGAAACCGTGGCGCCAACCACTTGCTCGATGACGGTCGTATCGGACGTAAGGCGGGAGGCGATATCGGAAGGACGGTTCGCTTCGAAAAAGCTCGGTGCCAGTCGCAGCAGATTTCGCTGAACGGCAGTCCGCACGTCAGCCACCACCCGCTCGCCAAGCCACGAAACGAAGTAGAAGCGCGATGCGGTGGCGATTGCGAGCACCACCACGACCACCAGCAGATACTGGAACCAGCGACCAATATCTCCCTCCAGGCCAGCGAAGCCACGATCGATGATCAGGCGAAAACTGTTCGGGATGGCGAGCGTCGCGGCGGCCGCGATCATCAGGGATATGCCGGCGGCGGCGATCCGACCTGGGTACCGGATCGCAAAGCGCCACATCATCAGCAGGTTGCCGATTTTCCTGCTGTCCGGCTCTCCTGCGATCCGTGCCATGTGGCTGAGGTAGCAGCGCCGGACCTGTCGCTCAATCCCGCCACGGACCCTTTGAACGAACGGTCGGTTAATAGCGCTAGATTATTCCTCGGCTGGGGCGCTATGAATCGGCTGGGGTTGGAGGATTGATGCTTTACGACGCATATGAAATGCAGCGTTCGCTGCTCGCGGGTGCCAGCACGCTAGCCAATATCGGTGCCGGCTGGATGCAAAACCCAGCCAATCCGTTCGCTTACAGCCACATGGGCCCGATCGTCGGCTCCGCGCTCGACGTTTTCGCGCATGCCTCGGCGTCGCGGGGAAAACCTGGGTTCGGGTTTGAGACCGCCATGGTCGATGGCAAGACGGTACCGGTAGTCGAAGAGGTGGTGCTCCGAAAACCGTTCGGACAGCTGAAGCGGTTCCGCCGCGAGGGGATCGAAGGATCGCCGCGGCTTCTCATTGTCGCGCCGATGTCGGGCCATTATGCAACCCTTCTCCGCGGCACTGTCGAACGGATGCTGCCGCACCACGAGGTCTACATCACCGACTGGCGCGATGCGAAGCTCGTCCCGACTTCGGCGGGACGTTTCGATCTCGATGACTATATCGATTACCTCATCGAATTCCTCGACCATATCGGCCCAGGGGCGCACGTTCTCGCCGTATGCCAGCCCTCGGTGCCCTGCTATGCGGCAGCCGCCGTCATGGCGGCCGCCAAGCATCCCGCCCGGCCGAGGACGCTCACCATGATGGGCGGCCCCATCGACACACGCGAGGCGCCGACGGCCGTCAACACGCTCGCGACCCAACGGCCGCACGCATGGTTTCAGCGCAACGTGATTGCGACCGTGCCTTATTCCTATCCGGGCGCAGGGCGCGCCGTTTATCCGGGTTTCCTTCAGCTCGCAGGCTTCATGACAATGAACCTGGGAAATCATCTCACCAGCCATTGGGAGATGTTCAAGCATCTGGTGGCAGGGGACGGCGAAAGCGCGGACGCGACCAAGGACTTTTACGACGAGTACCGCGCGGTCTGCGACATGACTGCTGAATTTTATCTTCAAACTGTGGACGTCGTCTTCCAGCGGCACCTCCTTCCTAAAGGCGAGATGATGCACCGCGGCCGCCGCGTCGATCCGGCGGCGATCACCGATGTCGCTATCCTCGCGATCGAGGGCGAGCGCGACGACATTTCCGGCGTCGGTCAGACGCGCGCAGCGCTCAACATTTCGACCGCTCTTCCCGAGGGGATGAAGCAATATCATCTCGCAGAGGGGGTGGGGCACTACGGCATCTTCAACGGCAGCAAGTGGCGCGAGCGAATTGCTCCGGTGGTTGAACAGTGGATCGCCGCCCACAACGCCTGATTGCGGCGTCGGCGCCAATGTGAACCCCGCTGGGGCAGGCCATAG
>JADDQD010000029.1 GCA_016781555.1 Pseudomonadota bacterium
AACACCTTTGTCGCGCCGGCGGCGGGCGTGCTCAGCTGGATGGCTGCCGAGCGCCTCGTTTCGGGGAAGCCGTCCCTGCTGGGGGGCGCTTCGGGGGCGGTGGCGGGTCTCGTTGCCGTCACGCCGGCGGCGGGAACTTCGGGTGTCGCTGGGTCGGTGGCACTGGGCATCGCTTCGGCCCTGGTCTGCTACTGGTTCGTGGGGAGCCTCAAGAACCGGCTCCAGCTCGACGACAGCCTCGACGTGTTCGGGATCCACGGCCTTGGCGGGATCGTCGGCTCGATCGGCACTGGCATAGTATCGGCGCCCTCGCTTGGAGGGTTTGGCGCCGCTGACTTCTCGATCGCGTCACAGACATGGGTCCAGCTACAGGCAGTGCTGATTGCGATTCTTTGGTCTGCCGTAGGTTCGACGCTGACGTTCGGGATCGTGAAGGCGCTTGTCGGCATGCGGGTCGCCAGCGACGCCGAACGGCAAGGCCTCGACATCACTGATCATGGCGAGCGGGCCTACAACTTCTGACCACGAGGATGCACGGCCGGGTAGGAACCCGGCGCTCAGGCCCGAACGCTCTTCAGCGCGGCGGCGTGCGAGCGGATCAACGCGCTGGTGCTCTGATCGCTCGCAAGCACGCTGTACCAGCCTTGGGGTTCGTGCGGCGGATCGCCCATGTAGGAGGTGTCGCCGGGGCGGAAGGCGTAGTCGGCATGGCGCGCGCGGCCTTCACCTCCCCAGGCCCAGAAGTTCGATCCGATGAGGGGGCCCCCCTCGGCGCACGCTCTCCAGCACAGCATCGAAGATGACCCGGTAGAAGCGATCCTTGTAGCTGGTCGGGGTTCCCGGCTCGAAGCTTCCCCCATCGCGCGGATAGCCGAACTCCTCTATAACGAGCGGCTTGCCCAGCCGGGTCGCGAGGGCGATGTGCTTGGCGATGTAGTTGCGCGTGTTTGCTTCTGCGGTGGGGGTGGTGCCTGCGAGATTTTCTGGGTCCGCCCAGCCCCAGTTCTGGGGCCAGATGTGGGCGGTGAGATAATCGATCTCCGGGAGCTCGTGCGCCCGGATGACGCAGTTTTCACTGCCGAGGCAGCCTTGCGTCCCTTCGCTGCCGGTGGAGACCAAGTGCTTGGCGTCGAGCGACTTGATGAGCGCTGCCGTGTTCCGGATCCAGGCGAAATAGGCAGGAAGCTGCCGGTGGCCGACCGCTTCGCTGCCGCCGGGCCGCGGCTCGTTGGCAAGCTGCCACGACATGATCACCGGGTCGTCGATGTAGCGCATGCCGGTGATGCTGTTGGTGCGCGTGACGACGGCGCGGACATAATCGTGGTACATGCCGACCGCTCGCGCGTTCGAATAGAAGGCCGAGACGAAGTCCGGGAATTCGGGCCAGGGGTGAGCCGGATCGTTCATGTTGATGTAGCGCCCGCCGTTGGTCCAATAAAGGTAGGTCATCATGCCCCCTGACCATTCCCAGAAATTGGTGAGGTAGATGACGGCGCGCATGTTGCGCCGGCCCATCTCGGCGAGCGCGAAATCGAGGCCGCGGAGAAGCCTTTCGTTGTAGTTCGCATTCTCCGTGCGAAGGCGGGCGTGATCGAATTCTTGAGCGGCGACAGTTCCGAGGAGCCGAGGATGCGCAGATTGTCGATGCCGAGCGCGCCGAGCGCATCGAGCTCGCGCCGGAGGCGGTCACGGTTCCCGAACGGCGCGTCGGCGCCGAGATAAGCGGCGTACCACATGTTCGTGCCGACGAAATGGTACGGCTCGCCTCCGAGCGTGAGGCTGGTGCCCTGCCGACGGACGAAATCCGGAGCGCGCGAGCGCGTCATGGGCGAGATCCCACCGGCTGCGCACGCGGCGAGCAAGGTGGTTCCGGACAAAAGAACGGTTCTCCGGTCGAGCATGACTTCATCCTCTTCTTCTGTTGTACCGGCCCGCGTTAGCGCTAACGCCTCGCTAAATCCGCTGATAGGATTGCGACCAGACAAAGAACAAGAGGGAGCAGATGGCTATCGACCGAAGAGGGTTGCTGCTGGGCGCGGCATTGGGGGCAGGGGTGCTGGCAGCAACCGCGGCACGGGCGCAATGGGGCGATCCGCCGACGCGCGCCACCGGCGATCCCGATGCGCCGTTCTGGCCGCCGCGCGAGCACTACCCGCTTTGGCCGAACGGCGTGCCTGGCGCGCCGGCCACGCTGCCGACGCCGAACTGGACGATGAACGGGCCGAAGGGTGCGCGCGAGCTGTGGATCAGGGGCGTTCCGGCACCTGAGCTTCACGTCTTTCGGCCAGCGCGTCCCGATGGATCGGCTCTGCTGTCGCTGCCGGGTGGGGGCTACAATTTCCTGTCGGTTCAAAACGAAGGCATCGACGTCGCGCAGAATTTCAATGCGCGCGGCACGACCGTGTTCGTGCTCACTTACCGCCTTCCCGCCGAAGGCTGGGCAAATCGGCACCTGGTGCCGCTGCAGGACGCGCAGCGGGCTATGCGCCTGATCCGCTCCCGCGCGCGCGAGTTCCGGATCGATCCGGCGCGGCTCGGTGCTGTCGGTTTTTCTGCGGGCGGACACTTGGGTGCTGACCTTGCCACCCGTTATGACGAGCGCACCTACGCGCCCGTCGATGCGGCGGACCGGCTTTCGGCTCGACCCGCCTTTGCCGGCCTCGTTTATCCGGTGACGAGCCTTCGCAGCCGGTCACCCAATTCAAGATCGGGCATGGGCCTATTGGGGGACAATCCTTCATCGGCCGTGATCGACGCTCGCTCGCCTGTGCTCCATGTGACCGGTGAAACGCCGCCATGCTTCCTTGTTCACTCGCTGGACGATCCGGTGGTGCCGCTCGAGAACAGCCTCGACTGGATTGCCGCCTGCCGCGCCGCGAAGGTGCCGGTCGAAGCGCATCTTTTTGCAGCCGGCGGGCACGGCTATGGCCTCCATCTCGCCGAGAGCATGCCCGGCTCGCGCTGGCCGGACGTGTTCGCGCTGTGGATGCGCCGGAACGGCGGCTGACGCATGAACGGCAACAGCCAGATCCTCGAACTTTCGTTCGGGGACCTCACGGCCGGCATCCGGCCCGGCCTTGGTGCGTCGCTGGTGTCGTTTCGGCGCGGAGGGGCGAACATCCTGCGGGCAGCCGATGAAGCGTCCGACGATCCGCTGATGATGTCGAGCTTTCCGCTGGTACCTTATTCGAACCGGATCGCGCACGGGACCTTTGACTGGGAAGAAAGCCAGCGCCGGATCCCGCTCAATTTCGGCGATCATCCACATGCGCTCCATGGCCTAGGGTGGCAGGCGGCCTGGGATGTCGCCGAGCATGGCGAGGAGAGCATTCTCCTCCGCCACGGCCACGATGGCGGTCCAGGTTGGCCCTGGAAGTACGAGGCCGAGCAGCGGATCTCGCTGGGGGAGCACGGGCTTCATGTGAGCCTTTCCGTGATCAACCGGACTGACGGGCCGGGGCCGTTCGGCCTTGGCTTCCACCCCTATTTCGAAGCGCCGCCGGGGACACGGCTCAAGGCCCGCCTCGCCAACACGTGGCTGTCGGACGAGACTTGCCTTCCGACCGAGCGTGCCAGCGGCGACTGGTTCGGCGACTGGAGCGAAGGCGCACCGGTCGCCCGCGACAGCTTGATCGACCATGCTTTCGCAGGCTGGGACGGCAGCGCCGAAATCGTCCGCGCTGACATCGATTGCCGAATTCATTTGTCGGCCTCGCCCGAGCTTTCGAACCTCCATCTCTACATGCCGCCTGGCGCCGATTTCTTCTGCGCCGAGCCCGTCAGTCACATGCCGGATGCTCTCAATCGCTACGACGCGAAGGAGGGGGAGCGGATGCACGTGCTTCAGCCGGGCGAGAGGCTCTCCGTGTGGATGCGATTGGCTGCGGGCCGAGCTAATCGGCTGGAATGAGGGAAACGAGGGTGATAGCGCTACCACCGATGCCGCTGATCCTTCGTCTGGTCGTTCTGCTGAGCGTCGCTTTGGCTGCCGCGGCGCCCGCTGCGGAACTGCCCCGCATCGTCTCGAAGAACGGCAAGCACGCCATGATGGTCGACGGCGAGCCGTTCCTGATGCTGACCGGGCAGGTCAACAATTCGAGCAACTATCCGTCCGCGCTTCCGAAGGTCTGGCCGGTGATCCGGCAGCTTCACGCCAACACGGTTCAGGTGCCGATCGCCTGGGAGCAGGTCGAGACGGTCGAGGGCCGCTTCGACTTCTCGTTCATCGACGCTCTCGTGCGGGAGGCGCGCGAGAACGACGTGCGCCTGATCCTCCTCTGGTTCGGCACGTGGAAGAATACGGGGCCCAATTACACGCCGGAATGGGTAAAGACCGACACGCGCCGCTTCCCGCGCATGAAGACTGCGGAAGGCAAGACGCATTACGTACTTACCCCCCACAGCCGTGCAACGCTTGAAGCCGACAAGCGCGCGTTCGTCCGGCTGATGGAGCATGTTCGGCGGATCGACCCGCAACACACCGTGATCATGATCCAGCCGCAAAACGAGGTGGGAAGCTATGGCCTCACCCGCGATCGCTCGGCTGAGGCTGAACGGCTGTTCGCGGGGCAGGTGCCGTCCGCGCTCGCAAGGCTGAAGGGAAAAAACGGCACCTGGACACAAGTGTTCGGCGCGTTCGCCGACCAAGCGTTCACCAGCTGGCACATGGCGCGCTACATCGACGAGCTCGCCGCCGCGGGTAAAGCCGTCAAGAACCTCCCCATGTACTGCAATGCGGCGCTCGGCGATCCGTTCGACGCCAAGTCCGCCTCGACTTCGGCTACCGGCGGGCCCCAGTGGAACATGATCGACGTCTGGAAGGCGGCGGCCCCGAACGTGGACTTCGTGTCCCCCGACATCTACAATCGTGACGCCAAGGCTTATGCGGCTTATCTCGATCATTATAGCCGGCCGGATAATCCTTTGTTCGTCGCCGAAACCGGCAATGCCGCGGATTATGCGCGCTTCTTCTGGGCGGCACTTGGGAAGGCCGCAATCGGCTTTGCTCCGTTCGGAATGGATGCCACCGGCTATTCCAACTACCCGCTCGGCGCGAAGACCCTGGACTCGGAGACGATCGAGGCCTTCGGATCCAAATACCGGCTCTTCCGGCCGATCCAAAGACATTGGGCGCGCATAGCGAGCACGAGCCCCGTCTGGGGCGCGGCCAAAGGCGCAGATGCCGCCGATCAGTCGGCCGATCTCGGTCGCTGGCGAGTCACCGCAATGTTCGAGCTTTGGGAGTTCGGCGAGCGCGACTGGACGTGGATCAAGACCGATCCCCACCCGACGAAAGGCCAGCCGGTTGGCGGCATGGCGGTTGCGCAGATCGGGCCGGACGAGTTCCTCGTGGCCGGATCCGATGTACGCGTGCGCTTCGGCCTCGCCGAGCCCGGCGCGGGCGAAAATTCGATGATGGTTCGCGTCGAGGAGGGCTCGTTCGCTCCCGACGGCAAATGGGTCATGGCGCGCGTCTTGAACGGAGACCAAACCGATTACGGCCTGAACTTCACGACCGAGCCGAGGCTCCTGAAGGTCAAGCTCGGCACCTACCGCTAAAGCCCCGGAGGACAATTGATCGTGACCACCCGCCGCCTCTTCGCTCGCATTGGTCTGGCCGCAGCCTTGCTGGGTGCCAGCAGCGCCGCCATTGCTGCCGGAAGCTTTCGCAAGACCGATACCGGCATCATCGTGACGCCCGTCGAAGGCTCCGAAAAAGCGGTTCGGCTCCAGGTTTATGGCGACAGCATCATACGCGTGACGGCGAGCCCGACGGCCGAAATCGATGTGCCGGCAAGCTATATGGTGACGGCCGTTCCACAGGCGCGCGCCTTTGCGGTGACCGAGGGTGGCGGTCAGGTCACGCTTGCCACCGAAAAGGTGCGGGCGGCCGTCAGCCTCACGAACGGCAATATCAGCTTCACCGACGCCGGCGGCCAGGTGGACCTTGCCGAGAGCGCCCCCGGAAGCTTCGCTCCCGTCACGGTTGAAGGCAAGAAGTACCTGGCGACGCGCCAGCAGTTCAACCGCAACACCGATGAAGGGCTGTACGGGCTCGGGCAGCACCAGAACGGCCAGATGAACTACAATGGCGAGGACGTGCTGCTGTTGCAGCACAACATCGCCATTCCGATCCCATTCCTGGTCTCTACTCGGAATTACGGTCTGCTCTGGGATAACAACTCAATCACGCGCTTCGGCAATCCTAGGCCTTACGGCTATGCCGGCGACGGCAGCGACAGCCTTCGCGTGACCGATGCCAGTGGCCGGCCAGGCTGGACCGCTCAATATTATCTGGGGAAGCGGCTCGCGGTCACCCAGACCGAGCCCACGATCAATTACCAGTACATCCGTGACCAGGCGAAATGGCCGGCTGCGGCCAAGGCGCAGACCATGGCTGCCAATTCGGGGCAGAATACGGCAGGCAACGCAGTTCAAACCCAGCGCGTGGTGTGGACGGGAAGGGTCACGCCCGGCACCTCCGGGCTTCACCGTTTCCGTCTTTATTCGTCGAGTTACGCGAAGCTATTCGTCGATGGCAAGGAAGTGCTCAATCGCTGGCGCCAGAACTGGAATCCCTGGTACCACAATTTCGACGTGCCGATGACGGCCGGCAAAGCGGCCCAGGTGCGCATCGAGTGGGAACCGAACGCCGGCTACCTTGCGTTGCTCCACAGCGACCCGCTGCCTGAGCCCGACCGCCGCTCGATCTCCTTTGCTTCGGACGCCGGGCACGCGATTGATTATTATTACGTCGGCGGCGAGGATATGGACGGAGTGATTTCCGGCTACCGGCAGCTCACCGGAAAATCGGTGATGATGCCGAAATGGTCCTACGGCTTCTGGCAAAGTCGGCAACGCTACAACAACCAGGCCGAAGTGGTGGACGTCGTCGAGCAGTACCGAAAGCGGGGCCTTCCGCTGGACAACATCGTCCAGGATTGGTTCTATTGGCGGGAGGATGATTGGGGGAGCCACCAGTTCGATCCCAAGCGCTTCCCGGATCCCAAGGGCATGATCGACCGCGTCCACGCGCTGAACGCGAAGTTCATGATCTCCGTCTGGCCGAAATTCTACCCGACCACCGACAATTACAAAGAGCTGGAGCGGGCCGGCGCCGTCTACAAGCGCAACATCGAATCCGGGGACAAGGACTGGGTGGGGCCGGGCTATCTCAGCACCTTCTACGATCCTTACAGCGAGAAGGGCCGCGAGATCTATTGGCGGCAGATGAAGGAGCGGCTGGCCAGCCTCGGGGTCGACGCCTGGTGGATGGATGCAACCGAGCCCGACATGCATTCGAACCTTTCGATCGAGGAACGCGCCTATCGCATGAGTCCCACTGCCGATGGCCCCGGCGGCGCTTTGTTCAACAGCTATCCGCTCGTTCACGCGGAGGGGGTTTACAGAGGCTGGCTGGGCTTCAAGCCGGATGTCCGCCCGTTCATCCTCACCCGCGCGGGCTTCGGCGGGAGCCAGCGAACCGCCTCTGCTTTGTGGTCGGGCGACGTTGCTTCGCGTTGGGAGGATCTGCGCGAGCAGATCTCGGCGGGCGTCAATTTTTCGATGTCGGGGATTCCGAACTGGACCCACGACATCGGCGGCTTCGCGCTCGAGGATCGCTACACCAAGCAGGAGCCGCAACACCTGCTCGAATGGCGGGAATTGAACCTCCGCTGGTTCCAGTTCGGCGCCTTTTCGCCTTTGTTCCGGAGTCATGGCGAGGCGCCCAAGCGCGAAATCTACGAGATCGCCCCGGCAGGCTCAGCCATGTACCGGTCCATGGAGTGGTACGATAAGCTGCGCTACCGGCTGATGCCCTACATCTACACGCTGGGGGCCGATACCTTTCACAAGGACGGCACGATCATGCGTGGCCTCGTGATGGACTTTCCGGGCGACAAGAAGACCTGGAACATCAACGACCAGTATATGTTCGGGCCGGCGTTCCTCGTGGCGCCGGTCACGCAGTTCAAGGTGCGCGATCGGCAGGTTTACCTGCCTGCCGGCACCGGGTGGTACGATTTCTATTCTGGTCGGATGGAGACGGGAGGCAAGACGGTCCAGGCTGCAGCGCCCTATGAGCGGATGCCGCTCTTCGTGCGCGCGGGATCAATCGTGCCGATGGGTCCCGAAATCCAGCATACAAGCGAAAAGCCAGGCGCCCCCATCACGCTCAACATATATACCGGTGCGGATGGCAGCTTCTCGCTCTACGAGGATGACGGCGTCAGCCGCCAATATCTGAATGGCGCCTACGCGCGCGTTCCCATCCGCTACGACGAGAGAACGGGCACGCTCACCATCGCAGCTCGCGAGGGCGGCTATCCCGGAATGGCCCAGAGCCGCATTTTCAACGTTCGCTGGATGACGCCCAAGCGTCCACGGGGGTTGGAGCTCGACGGCAAGGCGGACGAGACGGTGACCTATGCCGGCCAGCAGCTGACGCTGAACCGGCGTTGAAGCAGAATGCTCTGAGGTTAAACCACCGCGTCATCGCGATGCGCCGACCCAATACAACCTCCGGCGCTGAACTGGATCGCCGCATCGCTGTTTTCCTCGCATGACGATCCAACCTCATTTGCCGGTTGCTCTAGCCTCAGCTTGGGGCGGGTGGACGGTGGAGTGCGGGGGATCTCGGCCAACAAAGGGCGGCCGTTTGGCCGCCCTTCCTCGTTGCTGGTTGTGAGCTTCAGAGGCCGCTTTTGTCAATTTCCGGCGCATAGCCGTTGCCGGCGACCCTGTCCTCCTGAAGGTTGCTGCGCTGCGCGTTGGAGTGGCTTTCGCTCGCCGTGCGTTCGCCGCCGAAGCTGGAGAAAGCGGAGCGTTGCTCGTCGCCCGCGTTTGCGCCCCCGGCGACATCGACTTCGGTGCGGCGCACCGTATCGTCGATCTGCTCGAGATGTTCGTCCGCGGTTTTCTTGATCACCACCTCCTCGGTCACTCGCGCTTCCTTGCCTACAACCGCTTCTTCGGCGGTTTCGGTCATTTCGACGGTGCGCTCGCGAAGCAGTTCCGGATTGCGGTCAAGCTCGCCTCGGGCAATCGGCTCGTTAACCGGCCGCCGCTCCACGCTGACATGCTCGTCGCGCAGGCTTACCTGCTCGTGCACAGGCACTTCCTTGATGTAGGAGCGCACGCGAGCGCCGCCGCGGGCAACCTCGCGTTTGCCGACGCGAAGCTCTTCCTCGACGATCGGGATACGTTCTTCTTGAACGGTGCGGGCGCTGCTCTCGGCGCGGGCAGACGGTACCGCTGCCGGGGCCAAGGCCGGAGTTGCGAGGCCGCTGGTCGCTCCTGCGAAGCCTTGCCAACCGGACTGGCGCCATTCGTCCTGCCGCTGGTCGAAGTCGACGCTGTTCGATTGTTCGAGGATGCCAATAGCTTCATCCGCCTGGTGCTCGTCAACCTCGGCACACACCAGATAGCCACCCCGGCTGATGCCCTCCGCGTAAGCGTGGCGATCTTCGTCAGGCATGAAAAGACCTTTCAGCGCAGCCATGAAGCCGTGCTGGCCAGGTTCCGCCTGGATGCTGCCGGAACCGCCCGAACTTTGATTGATGATCCGAATCCGTCCCGAATCAATGCGGGAAGATATCAGTCGGGTCTTGGCTTCCTCGGCCTCTGCCGATTGTCGAATAGAGCTGTGACAGTACGCGACATATAAAGCTACTCCTTTGCTACAAATTTAGATTGCCTGCTAATTTATTCGATTTCCGATGATCACTTGTTTTAGGCAGACAATCACCGTTTACGCAGGTTAGACGGTGAGTTTACCTGGGACAACCTTCTGCTTCATGAATGAATAACAATGTTACTTCCTATTCAATCCATGAAATCGCTCGTGATATTCGGAAAGCACCCAAACCATGAAAGTGTCTCTTATGTTCCTGCGTGAGTTGTTCTTTCGAGACGAATAGAAGCGAGGCGACAGGAAGCTGCGGTGAACCGATTCAAGCGATTCCGAAGGCGCTAATCGACCCGCTTGCGTGCTCTTGCTGCCTCAAGGTTGCCATGCTTGGATGGCGTAGATGGAATCGGGCCTCGGCGGGGGTCAAGTGACCAACCAGCATTCTCAAAGAGCAGCAATGCTAGCGCTGCCGGAAAGCTTCGATGATGATGTGCTGGACTTCCCGCGGCTGGTCGAGGTGAGCATAATGGCCGGCGCCCTTCACCAGGAAGAAGCGCTTCGATGGAGCGCGAAGCACGCGGACATAGCGCCTGGTCAGCTCCGCCGGAGTGATCCAGTCGCCTGAGCCGACAATGGCAGCGTAGGGCAGTTGGAGTTGAGGGATGTCACGAAGAGCGTTGAACTGGAGAATTCCCGGAATGATCCCGCTCCATCCTCAGCACAAGCCTCGGTGGTACAGTTCGACGCGGCAGGCGTGGGAGATCAGCGGCATTGCATCGCCTAATGGTGTGGCGCAGTTCTATTGTTGGGGCGGCCCGCGCAAGCCGGTCATAGTTCTCATGCGGGTCATGGCGGACTTCCCGTCACTGATGAACGGATCAACATAGTGGAGGCTCAATGGCCGATTTGTACATGAAGGCGCTTGAATCGGAACGGAGGAGCCTGTGGGCGGCGTGTCGGCTGAAGGGGCTCGCCAAGGACACCCCGGAACGCCTTCGAATTGCGGAAATCGACGCCCTGCTTAGCGATCACAAACGAAAGAAGAGCGTCTAAGCCTGCCATCGCCGGTGTACTTCTACACCGGCGGAAGCTCTTTCGAGGCGACCTATCACGTTGCAGGGACGGACGCTGTTGCTCAGGATAGTGCTCAAAATAGAGATACTCGGAGCAATCCCGGCATGGTGCTGAATCTGCAGCGGCGCTCGACCCTGCGAGGACCCTGACGTGCGCGCGGTGCGTTGGTCCCCGACGAGCCAGGAGATGACAATGCCGGAACCGGACCGCGAAGATCAGCAGAGCGTTCAGCAAGCTCCAACGGACTATCGCCACGATTTGGGTGGTCAGGGCGCGGGATCCTACAGTGGCAGTAGCCCCCGCAGGCAGCCCGCCGCCGGCAACTATGGCGGTGGCCGAGGAACAGATTACAGCCCGTCGCCAGGCTCCTCCCTAGCGGAGCAGCCCGATGAGACGACACAAGGCAGCGCCCCGGCATTGGCGGATCAGATGGGAGCGGGCTCCCTCGAGCGGAGTGCGCACGAGCCTAAAGGCGATCCTGACTTCGGCCGCGATGGACGCAGCGTAAACACTCCAGGCTCACAAGGGCCACTCGGTAAGCTGTGGGATGAGGAAGCTCCGGCGAAGGATCCGCACGCTTACGACGATGAGGATTCCGCACGATGGCGTGCTGGCCGTGAGAAGCCATCGGGGAGCTGATCGCTCGGCACACGCTCGGCACCGAGGCGACGGCGGCGTTCGAAGGCACTCGCGCGAAAGCTGCGACGCTGCTCAATGCCGCCGAGCCGCGTGAAATCGTCTTTTGTCGGGGCGCCACCGAAGCGCTGAACCTCGTCTCGCGCATGAGGAAGCGCGTGAATTCTCGGGCTCGTGGGTCATCCGCGCTCTTTCACGATGCCAAGGACCGACGCTCATCGCTATGCGCAAGCTGTTGCGAATCTCGTTCAGCCCAGAGCGAAGGCGCGGCAGCGGGGTTGTCGGCGGAAATGGGAATTTCCCGCCGGAATGCCGCGCAAAATCGGCCGTCCACTCGGATGCTAAACGAAAGTCCATCGGTCCCATCCGCCCCGTGATATTGATTGACCGTGTCAAACCAGGCTGCGTGGGACTCAACGTAGAGCTTCTCGCCTGAGTTCGGGTCCAGCATGTAGAAGGGCTTGTCGAGGTTGGTCCGGAACCAGATGAACTCGTGGCAAAGATCGGTGCTGTCGTGGTCGCGGTGCGCGGACACCGCCCGGCCACTATCGTCGTACATGATGATCATCCTACCCGTTGCCTCGAACGGCAGGGTGCGGATGAAATCCATCAGCTCTGAAAACTCTTCTGCGTCTGACGTCGGGTGCCAGAGATCGGTACGATCGAGATCGTAATAATCCTGTTCCCGCTTGGACTGGGCGAGATAGACAAGCCTCGACCCGGGAAGGTGTGGGTCCCGGCCGTCCAGCAAAAATGGCCCCGTGTAGAAGGCCAGATCCTTCGCAACCTGCAGCCGCCGCTGAAGCCGCTCCCGTACGTAGCCATCCAACGCACGCAGGCGCTCCACATCGACGTAAGAGTCGAGGTTCTTGTAGCTCGGATATCTCGCTTCTAGCATTCAGCACCTTTTCGCATTGTTCGAGCAACGCGGATTAGCGCCGGGCGATCCTCCCCAACAACCCTCGCCCGGGGGCGCTTGATCCGTGGCCGAAGCCTCAGGACGGCACGCTCATGAATCAGGCATCCTACGGATGCAGACATCCCTCACTTGATTCTCTCGTGAGCTGCCCCCTT
>JADDQD010000145.1 GCA_016781555.1 Pseudomonadota bacterium
AGGTCATTGGTCGGCTCGTCGAGCAGGAGCACGTTGCCCCCATCCTTCAGCATCTTGGCGATGTGTACGCGGTTTCGCTCACCACCCGAAAGCTGGCCGACTTTCTTCTGCTGGTCGGGACCGCGGAAGTTGAACGCGCCGACGTATGCGCGGGTCGAGACTTCATGCTTGCCGAGCTTGAAGACGTCGCTGCCGCCGGACACTTCCTCCCAGACATTGTGCTTGGGATCGAGCGCGTCACGGCTCTGGTCGACATAGCCGAGGTGAACGGTCTCGCCGATGCGGATCGCGCCGCCGTCGGGCTGCTCTGCACCCGTAATCAGCTTGAACAACGTCGACTTGCCGGCGCCGTTGGGGCCGATCACTCCGACGATGCCGCCGGGCGGGAGCGAGAAGCTGAGATCGTCGAACAGGAGCTTGTCGCCATAAGCTTTGGTCAGGCCCTTTGCTTCGATCACTGTGCCGCCAAGGCGCTCGGGCACCTGAATCAGGATCTGCGCCTTGCCTGGGCTGCGGTTCTCCTGCGCCTCGACCAACTCGTCGAAAGCCTTGATGCGGGCCTTTGACTTCGTCTGGCGCGCTTTTGGCGACCGGCGGATCCACTCCAGCTCATCCTGGATCGCCTTCTGCTTGCCGGCCTCCTCGCTGGATTCTTGCTCGAGCCGCTTTGCTTTCTTCTCGAGATAGCCGGAATAGTTGCTTTCGTAGATGTAGTAGCGGCCTCGGTCGAGCTCGAGCACCCAGTTCACGACATTGTCGAGGAAGTAACGGTCGTGGGTCACGAGAATGACATTGCCGGGATAATCGATCAGATGCTTTTCGAGCCACTGCACGCTCTCGGCGTCGAGGTGGTTGGTGGGCTCGTCAAGGAGAAGAATATTGGGTTTCTCAAGCAGCAGCCGCGTGAGCGCGACGCGGCGCTTTTCACCGCCAGACAGGTTGGTAACCTCGGCATCGCCCGGCGGGCAGCGTAGCGCGTCCATCGCGATTTCAAGCTGATTGTCGAGCGTCCATCCGTCGACTGCATCGATCTTCTCTTGAAGCTCGCCCATCTCGGTCATCAGCGCATCGAAATCGGCGTCCTCGGGAGGATCGGCCATCAATGCGGAAATAGCATTGAAACGGTCCATCATGTCGGCAACGGGGCGTACGCCGTCCATGACATTTTCCCGCACCGTTTTTGTCGGATCAAGGTGCGGCTCCTGCTCGAGATAGCCGACGCGGATCCCCTCGCCGGGCCATGCCTCCCCCTGAAACTCGGCGTCGCGGCCCGCCATGATCTTCATGAGGGTCGACTTGCCCGAGCCGTTTGGCCCGATGATTGCGATCTTGGCATCGGGATAAAATTGCAGGCTGATATTGTTCAGGACGGGCTTGGGCTGACCAGGAAAGGTCTTGGTCATGCTCTTCATAACATAGCTATATTGTGCGGCCATGGCGGCGGCTGTCTCCAAAACGAGTGATCGCGGGGGTTGCTGGCGTAAGTAGTGCGGGCCAGCGGGATTGGCAAATTGCCCGTGGCTTTCTAAGCGGGCACCATGAAAAAGCCCATTCTCGCCGCCGCCGCATTTTCGCTTCTCTCCTCAGCAGCCGTGCAGGCGCCGGCGCAGACTGGGCCAGCACAGGCCGAGCGGCTGCGCGATGCTGCCCTGAAGGACGATGTTGCGTTCGACATCATGGAGGGGCTGACTACCGAAATCGGACCCCGCTTGGCGGGAACCGAAGCCGAAGCCAGAGCCCGGGACTGGTCGGTGCGCAAGCTGAAGTCGCTCGGCTTTTCGAACGTTCACATTGAGACTTACGACATGCCCGTCTGGGTGCGGGGGGAGGAGCGGGCGGAAATTGTCGCGCCCTTCCCGCAGCGGCTGGCAGTAACTGCATTGGGGAACAGCGGCGCCACCCCGCCGGAGGGGATCAGCGCGCAGGTCATTGGCTTTAACAGTCTGGCGGAGTTCGAGGCAGCAAGCGATGCCAGCGTGCGCGGCAAGATCGTTTTCGTGACGCACGCAATGACCCGCACCCAGGATGGCTCCCAATATGGCTATTACGGTGCTGTGCGTCGCACGGGCCCCTCTGTTGCGAGCCGCAAGGGCGCGGCCGCGATCGTCATCCGCTCGATCGGCACCGACATGCATCGCAATCCACATACGGGCGTCCAGATGTGGGCGCAGGGCGCCACGCCGATTCCGGCGGGGGCGCTGTCGCTTCCTGATGCCGAGCAGCTGCAGCGGATGCTGAAGCGCGGCAAGCCCGTGACCATGCGGCTGACGCTAACGCCAAGGAATATCGGCGTGCGCCAATCCGGCAACGTTGTCGCCGAGGTGCCGGGAACCGACCCGAGCGCCGGCATCATTCTTATCGGCGGCCACCTCGACAGCTGGGATCTTGGCACCGGCGCATTCGACAATGCCGCCGGAGTGGCGATCACGGCAGCCGCAGCGAAGCGGATCATGGACTCAGGCCGGCCGCGGCGGACGATCCGCGTGGTCTGGTTCGGTGCGGAAGAAGTCGGCGGCAACGGCAGTGATGCCTATCTGGCTCAGCACAAGAACGAGAATATTGTCTTTGTCTCCGAATCGGATTTTGGCGCCGACCGGGTTTGGCGAATGGAGCCGGGCCTTGCGCCCACCAACGTTGCCATGGTCGACCGCATCGCGGCGCTACTGGCGCCGCTGGGCATTTCGCGAACCAGCCTGCCTGCAAGCGCCGGCGCCGACCTTGGCGATTGGGTACGCGCCGGCGTTGCGGCATTCGACCTTCAGCAGGACGGCACCCGGTATTTCGATTACCACCACACCCCCGACGACACGCTCGACAAGGTGGATCCCGAGCAGCTGCGGCAGAATGTGGCCGCTTGGACAGCCATGCTTTCAGTGGTTGCGAACGCGGGGGAGCCGATCGCCCGCACGTCCTCGGCCGCGGCCCGTTAACCCAAGATGGCTTCAGGTTGCTACAACCTGAAGTGGGAATCTTGGTTGCAACGATTTGAATAGAGCCGGATTCACGCTTTCGGTGGAAGCGCGAAGCGCTTCCACCTCAACCGGTCTGGCTCTAGAGCGGCTCTGACGCTGCCCTTCCCTGAGGTTCAAGGAAGGGCAAGCATCAGATCTGCGTCCACTCGTTAGGCTTGATGCGGCGCTCGCCCCACCGGAACCCATCGCCGCCACCCCATTGCCCGTCCGCAAAGATGCGAACGGCGGCGAGGCTGCCGTAGCCGCCATTCTGGCGCGGATTGATCCACCAGCCGGCGCTCGAATCCCACAGTTTCAACTCGTCTTCACCCACGAGTAACGCATTGCCTTCATGATAGATGACGTCATCACCGATCCAGTGGTCGGAGACCTTATCATCCACCCATTTGGTCCGCCATTGGCTGAGTGCATCAGCAGTATAGCTCTGGATGAATTGCGCCCGAAAGGCAGTTACGCCGCGCGCCGTGAAAACCTCGTGCGCCAGCGCCGAGTGGGCGCCGCAATCGATCACCTTTCGCTCGACCACGTCGCACCAATGCATCGGCCAGGGTGAGGGCCCCCACTCATACTTCTGGCGGAGCCAGCGAGGTCCGCTGAGCAGATCGCTCCCATTCAGTTGCGCAAAATCGTTGGCAATTACCCACTCCCGGGCAATCTCGCAGCAGGTATCACCATGATGCAAGAGGCAGCTATAAGGGAAATGTTGCCAGCGGGCCCCTGCCGATGGCGCTTTGGGCCTCTCTTCGGCCCGGACCTCGTCGAGCTTTTCAGCCGCGTCCAAATACATAGGACATGCTCCTGTCATAACCGCCGGCATCGCAGAAAATCAGAAGGTCGCCGGCGCGCGTTCCTTCGGGAAGTTGAACATTGGCCGCGACGATGTCGTGCTCCATGCAGAGCCGGCCCATGAGGTGAGTCTTGCCGCGCCCAAGCGGCTGAAGCTGGCCCGTCTCGCTGCACTTCCTGAGCATGCGATGCGGATAGAAGAAGTACATGGGCAATTCGGCGATCGAGGCGTCAACCACCGCTTCTACCTTGTCGTCCTCATGTTCCTGGATTTCGAGGATCCGCATGGCCAGTGCCATGGACGGTTGAGCCATTGCCTTGCCGGGCTCGGAGACGATCTGCCGGACATTCGGGAGCATCGCCCGTATCGTCTCGACCGCTTTGGCGAACTTGCTGTCATCGTCCGCGTGCCAATCGTCTGGGAACCAACCACCGCCCATATCGAGTATATCGATAGTGCGTCCGCTGAGCTTTTCGATCGAGCGGCACCATTTCAGCATCGATTCGAACAGATGCCACCATTGCGCAACGCCGATGTTCGAACTGGCCATGTGAAAATGGACGCCGAAGGCTGTATCGGCAGGAAGGCGCTTCACAGCCGCCACCAGCTCCCGGAAAGTGGCTGGGCTGTCGAGCGGAATGCCGAAGCGGGAGACGACGTTGGGTGTGCGGATGCGAACCCCGACATGGGCCGAGGACATCTCGCCGCGCTCAATCGCCCCGACCGTGCGGTCAAGATCGGCGACGCTGTCGCAGAAGACCGCGTGCATGCGCTCCTTGGGCATCATCCCCTCGGGCCACCATTTGCCGGGGCCGTTCAGGATGACTTGGTCCGGCTTGAAGCCGACCTCGAGCGCCTTGTGGACCTCCAGCAGGCTGATCGCTTCAGCGAGGAAGCCGTTCTCGAGCGCGAGGCGAATCAGGCGCTCATCGGGATTAGTCTTGATGGAGTAGCCGCTCACTACCTGCACTTCGTTGGTGCTGAGACGGTGCGACCGCTCACCGGCACGCTTGAAAAGTCCAGCCGCGGTCGAATCCATGAACAGGAATTGTGGGGTCTCAACGGCATCAAAGTCGTAGCTTTCGATGTCGTCGACAAACGTGTCCGGGATCGTTGGGAGGCCGGTCGGCCCGCCCTCCTCGCTCACCACCTCGAGCATCTCCGGGTTCGCATTGTGAAGCTTCTTGGCAAGCGAGGTCAGACCAGAGGGATGTTTCAAGGAGTGGCCTATCGCACCTGCGAAGGGCTCTGGAATCGGGGGAAGCGGATATTCTGGGCGAACGGGCACTTCGAGAACCACGCGCGTAAACTCCTGGCCCTGCGCCGGCGCGGGCACAGCCCGTACCCCGCTTGCCGCTTGGACTAACAGCGCGGGCAAATTGTGCCCGGCGATCGTCGAGCCATGCACCCATGCCGGGAAGCGGGGATTCATTTCGAGCAGCCAAGCCTGGCCAGCGGCGTCGCGCACCATCTCAAGCTCACCGCCGCCGGTCCATTGGAGCTCCTTAACCATCTGGCGAAGCGGAACCATGAACTCGTCCGGAACTTCGGAAATGTCGCCCGCCCAGGTTTTGCCTTCGGGCGTGATCTCGCGCTTGCGCATACTGACGGCACCGAGCAGCTCACCCTTGTAGGCGCTGAGCATCACCGACTCTTCGTAGCCGCTGACATGCGCCTGGAGGTATAACCGCTCGGTCGACCAGACTTTGGAAAGCGCGTTCCGGACCGCCTCGAACACGTCCCAGCTCGGCGTCCGCGCTGCATCGTAATAAGGGCCTTTCAGCCACACCCGCCAATTATGCTCGCGGCAGAAAGCGTGAAGGTCCCAGTCGCTATGATCGGTCGAGACGTAGGTCGGGATCTTAACTGGCAATCCGCTCGCCGCTTCCACAGCAGGCTTGGTGATCCGGCGGAGCGCTCCCATCGGCGGGGCAAGAAGATGGTCGTGACCGTCCGGGAACAAAGCGGCGAGCCACATCGCCTCAAGGTCGCTGCCAGAGATCCAGAAGCCGCCGGCGTCAAGCGCCGCCCTGACGCGCGCGCCGTAACTATCGAGATCCAGTTCATCCCATGGGCGTTGTATCCAGAGATCATCCAGATCGTTCCAGTGAATACCGGATACCCGATTTGAATATTCCACGCCGACAAGTTCAGCTTTTGGATATGCCTGTCTTAGTGAACGAACAATACCGACACCCGGCTGCGGATTGCCTCCAGAATAGAGTCCGCTCACATATACTTTCATAGGTTCCACGCAGTCGCTGTATCGCCGCCAGATCGGCATGCGATGATGAAGGCTTGTTAACGCAGGCTAGCGCGATACTTCGCTGAAGCGGCTCTTAAAGGGAACCGAGCTCGGTGCACTAACAAAGGTTAGGAGGGTAGGTTTTATTTTATATTGCCCACAACGGCGCAAGGGGCCGGGAGTTCCGCCCCCGGAACGGCCATCGGCTTGATTCAACTTGTTGCTTATATCGTTGTAGGCGGGCGGAAAGGCCGAACCGGACGTGCGTATGCCATGCAGTATGCGGCGGCCATTGACGGCGGCGGATCGATCGTGAAAAGTTGCGCCTTGAAGGAGTTTCATTGGCCAGCCTGGAACTGATAAATATCCAGAAGACTTACGGCGCGACGGCCGTTCTGGATGATGTGTCGCTGCGCATGGAACCCCGGGAGTTCGTGGCGTTCTTGGGTCCATCCGGTTCCGGCAAGTCCACTCTGCTTCGCATCATCGCTGGCCTTGAAACGCTCGACTCGGGCGAGGTGCGGCTTGAGGGCCGGCCTATCCAGCAGCTCGCTCCGGGCGACCGCGGCGTGGCGATGGTCTTTCAGCATTACGCGCTCTACCCGCACATGACGGTTTGGGAGAACATGGCGTTCGGCCTGCGCAACGCGCGCATGCCCAAGGACGAAATAGCATCTCGCATCGCCGAGGCTGCCCGTGTGCTGGAAATCGAGGAGCACTTGGACAAGAAGCCGGGACAGATGTCTGGCGGGCAGCGGCAGCGCGTCGCCATTGGTCGGGCCATCGTGAAGCAGCCCAAGCTGTTCCTGCTCGACGAACCCTTGTCGAATCTTGATGCTGCCCTGAGGATGCGCACGCGTCTCGAGCTGGCCCAGCTTCGTCACCGGGTCGATGCGGCCGTGATCATGGTGACTCATGATCAGGCGGAGGCGATGACGCTCGCCGATCGCATTGTGGTGATCCACGATCACAAAATTCAGCAGGCAGGGCCGCCGATGGAGATCTACAGCCGCCCCGCCAACAGCTTTGTGGCGCGCTTCGTGGGCTCGCCGGCAATGACGCTGGCGCCCGTCCAGCTGCTGCCCGCGGAAAGCCCATTTGCAAGCGTGCGGCTCGGCGACGGCTCCGAAGTCGAAACGCGGGTACCCCGCTCCGGCCTCCCCGCGGAGGGCGCGTTGGAGCTCGGGCTCAGGCCGGAAAGCGTGCGGGTAGCTCCAGCCGGCGCCGCGTCTACCGTGGCCCGCGTGGAACTTGTGGAACGTCTGGGGGACCGCACTTTCGTCTATGCCCGGCTTTCCGACGGGCTGTCGATCACTGCTGAGGACGAGGGTAACAGCCGCGTTCGCATGGGGGAGACGGTTGGTCTCAGGATCGACGGAACGGACGCCCACTTATTCGCCCCCGACGGCGCCGGCTATCACGCAGCGCCAGCCGCATGAGGCGGGCGCAATGAGCATCGGAGGGCGGCGGGCTCAGCTGGAAGGTTTAGCCTTCGTCGCTCCTTTTCTCCTGCTCTACGCCGTGATCCTGATCTATCCGCTGGTGGCCGGTGTGGTGATCAGCTTCCACAGGGCGGATCTGTTCGGCGCGAGGACTTTTGTAGGCCTGGAAAACTACGGTCGCCTTATCGGCGATCCCGTGTTCCACCAGGCGCTGATCAATACTTTCAAGCTCACCATTCTCATCGTTCCACCGCTCACTGCCATCACGCTCGTCCTTGCGCTGGCGCTCAACAAAAGAAGCCGTTCGGCGGCTTTCTTTCGCGGCCTCTTCTTTTCGTCCTCAGTGCTGTCCGTCACGATCGTGACGTTGATCTGGCGCTTCATCCTGACGCCCGACGCCGGGCTAGTCGCGGAGGTGCTCGAGGCGGTTGGGCGAGAGCCAATCCCCTTCCTGAGCGACCCGGATCTCACTATCCCGGCGCTCGCCGTCACCACCGTCTGGTGGTCGCTCGGACTTCCGATGATGCTGTTTCTGGCGGGCCTCCAGCAGATCCCGGAGGAGATCTACGAAGCGGCGGCGCTCGACCGCGCAGGCCGCTGGACCACCTTCTGGCGTGTGACGCTGCCCTCGCTCCGGCGCACCATGCTGCTCGTGATCATGCTTCAAACGGCGGCACAGCTTCAGCTTTTCGGGCAGGCGCAGCTTCTTACAGCCGGCGGGCCGAGCGGCGCCTCCCGCCCCGTCGTCCTGCTCATCTATGAAATGTCATTCGCCCGCTGGGAACTCGGCTATGCGACCGCCGCAGCGGAAGTGCTGTTCATGCTCGTTCTTACCGTGACCCTCATCCAGTACATGACCGCATCGCGGCGGTGGGAAGGCTGACCGGTGGCAGTTGGCTCCAGCCGCTCCGGAATGTCGCTCGGCGCCTGGATCGGCGTCGGGATCGGCGCCGCAATCATGGCCGCCCCCCTGCTGTGGACGCTTCTCCTTTCATTGAAGGCCAATGCGGAGCTGATGCGCGACAGCGGGGCCGCCTTCTCCGCGCCCTACACGCTTGAAAATTATCGTTCGATCCTTCAAGGCTCCTCGCTCGTCCAGTGGCTCCTCAACAGCGTCATTGTTTCAGGCGGAACGACGCTTGGAGTGCTTACCCTCTGTTCGCTTGCGGGCTATGCCTTCGCCCGCCTCGAATTCCCGTTCCGGCGCACGCTCTTTGCGTTCGTGCTGCTCGGCCTCGCCATCCCAGAGCAAGCGGTCATTCTGCCGCAACACCAGCTCTTCGCCCAGCTCGGCCTTCACAACAGCTATCCGGGCCTGATCCTTCCGGGCCTCGTCGGCCCGTTTGGCGTTTTCTTCATGACCCAGTATTTCAAGGCAATCCCGAAGGAGCTCGACGAAGCCGCGATGCTCGACGGTGCCTCCCGGTTCACTTTGTTCTGGAAGGTGCTCCTGCCTCTCACTTTGCCTGCGCAGGCGACGCTGGGCGTTTTCACCTTCCTCGCATCGTGGAACAGCTATTGGTGGCCGCTCATTTCAGCCACCCGAAGCGAGATGTTCACCCTCACCGTCGGCCTTGCCTCGGCTCAGATGAACTATGCCCAGACCAGCGGCCTCGGCTTCCTGATGGCACAGGCGGTGTTCGCATCCCTGCCCATCCTCATCGTTTACATCATCTTCCAGAAGCAGATCGTGCGTGCCATGGCCGGCGCGTCCGTCCGATGATCCGCGGCGCTCTTCTCGCCTTCGCAGCGCTCTCGGCCGCTGCCTGCGCGCCGGAAGACCGCCGGACGGAAATCGACGTGCAGCGCTTCTTCGGAGAATGCGGTGCTGTGTACGGGCGGTCCACCGACATTTCGAAAGCGGAGGGAGAGTGCGGCATCGTCACCACTCTCTTCAACGGCTTCCGCGCCCGGAACCGGGACCTGAAGGTGGATGTGAACGTCGTTGCCTGGCCGGGCTACGCCCAGCTCGCCGCCCAGATTGCAGCTGGGGACCCGCCCGATCTGGTCACGATGCACCAAGGGGTCATGTCCGATTATGCATCGCGCGGCCTGCTGGAGCCGATGGAGGCGATCCTGGCGCAGGCAGGCATCCGCCCGGAAAAGTTCACGGCCGCAGCGCGGCGGGGCGTCACCAAGAACGGCAGGATCTATGGGCTGCCCTGGGACACGGTCGGCGGGCTCTTCCACATCAACACCAAGCTCTTCGAACAGGCCGGCCTGATGCGGGGCGGGAAGCCGGTCCTTCCCAGCTCCGCGGAAGAGCTCCTCGCCCATGCCCGAAAGTTCAAGCAGGCGACCGGCAAGCCCTATCTGATCCAGTCGCAGGTCAACGATCCAGCAACGCACGTGCGGAACTTCTACACCTACATGCTGGCCCAGGACGCGGTGATGTTCCCGGATCAAGATCACATCAGGCTGCGTACTCCCGAAGCCAAGCGCGTCGTGGAGCTTCTCCGCCAATTGAACGAAGAACGGCTGAGCAGCCGCAACCAGGATAATCCGGCAGCGATTGCGAGCTTCATCAACGGCGAGGGCGGAGTTTTCCCGACGGGAACCTGGATGATCGGAGCCTTCGAACAGGATGCGCAGACGCCGGGGCGCCCGCTCTACCAAGGCTATGCTGTTCTCCCCTACCCGCGGCTCTGGGGCAGGCAGGCGGGCTTTGTCGACGGCCATGCTTGGGTGATGCCGAAGCGCGAGCGTACGCCCGACCAGAGAGCCGCGATAGCCCGCCTTCTTCGTTTCATGGCGCAGCACAATTTCGATTGGACCCGGACCGGGCACTTGCCCGCCTTCGAGGCGGTCGTGAACAGTGCGGCGTTCAAGGCGCTGCCGCACCGACAGGACATCGCGCCGCTGGCTCAAACGGGATCGCCGCTCCCCGGCTACGTACGGCGCCAAGGGCCGATCGAGGGCATAGTCGGCGAGGAACTCGGGGCGGCGGTCAGCGGTCAGAAACCGGTGGATCGCGCGCTTGCCGACGCGGAGCGACGCGTCAATGAGCTCCTCTCCTATATGCCTTGAACCTTAGCCGAAGCAGGCGGATCGTTGATGCAAGCCTCCGCACTCTCGCTCCAGCTTGAACGCCCGACATGAACGTCGTCATCACTGGGTCAAGCGGCCGCGTCGGATCGGCGATAGCGAGGCGGCTGAAGCGCGACGGCTACAATGTAACCGGCATCGATATCGTTGCTGGCGAACACACGAACATAGTTGCAGAGGCCACCCCACGGCTTCTTGCCAGCGTCCCGTGCAACCTGCTCTTCCACTTCGCTTCTGGCGGCGCGCTCGCACCCGGCAGCTTCACACAGGAGGCTGCCTGCGCCGAGTTCGAGGCTGCGGTCGCGATCCTGGAGGCGCTTTGCGGCCGCGCGGGCGCCCTATTGCTGGCTGCCTCTCCATGGATCGAGCACCGCCCAGCCGCGCCCTATGCGCGGCTGAAGCGAAGCGTGGAAGCGCTTGCGGATCTTTACGACGGGTACCGCGGCACGCGTGTCCGGTCCGACCGCATCGGCTACTTCCCGGGCGATGGAAACGAGCCTGACCCTGCCCACAGCGCCCGGCTGGTTGGAGGCGATGAGCTCTACGTACGCCTGATTGCCCTCGTCCAGCAGGATCTTCGTTCGTGCACGAATTGAACCAGCGTGGTGTGCTGGCAGGGGCTACGAGCGAACTCCTCGATCAGCGGTCCCAAGGGAATGCCAGGCTAGGCTGATTTGCATAGCGCTGAAGGTCTATCGTCAGCGTCTCCCCTGCCCCCGGCGCCAGCCGGACCTCGAAGGTGTTGCCGCCAACGCGCCTCGCCGGCGCAGCACCGGCCTGAACGCTCGTCAACTGGTGCTCGCCATAGGCACCGCTCTGCACTGCGACGATGCGGGATTTCAGCGGGTTGAGGTTGACGAGCGTCACGATGACGCGGCCGGGTTCTATTTTCGAGACCAGGGCCGCGACATCGTCGGGCAAGCCGGCCCGGCGAGCCACGGGATCGAAATAGCGCAGCTGTGCGTGGATCGGCATCGGCCCATGACCGGATCCGCCCGGGTCGGCTGCTCCCATGGTAAGGTTCATGAGCGAGGTAGTGGCAACCGGGTTGGCCTGCGCCCAGCGAGTCTCGCCCACGGGCAGGTCCATCGTGGTGGGATCGTTCCGAATCCGCTCCCCGGCGACGCGCACCTCCTCGAGATCCGCCTGCAGCGCCTTCAGCGGGTAGTCGGGCTCGGCACCTTGAAGATAGCCGATCCAGCCGCTCTTGGGCAGCCGCGCGAGATCCTCCGGGCGCAGCTCCCATAAATAGAGGTCCTGCTCGACCTTGCGCCGATTGCCCAGCCCCGGCGAGCGGCGTTGACATCGGCATAGCCGTACCAGCCTTGGTCCCCATGATAGTGCGGCACCAGCGTCTTGCCGTTCTCGACCCGTTTTGCGCGGTACAGATTGTCGAGTTGGCCGCGCAGCACGGCGGGATATTTGCCGTCCCCAGTCGGCAGCAAGGCAGCGCCGAACGCTTCTGGCGGGCCGCGAAAAACGTAGTTGCGCTTGCCCTCATCCGGGCTGTTCCATCCGAATACACCGCCATACCACTTGCCGCCCCACTCGCCGCCGATCGTGCCGTCGAGCCCGATGTTGGAAGGAATGTTGCCGCCGTTGCGGATCGTCCGCTCGCGCCAGGCGTCCACATATTCGAGCGTCCAGTTCCGATATTTCGGGTCCCCAGTGACGAGATAGGTCTGGAAGGTGAGGTTCGCCGCGTTGAGGTTGAGCGGGTGGTCGCCCCGCACGTTGCTCGCGTTTCCAAATCGGGTTCGCCGGGCCGGATCGGCACCCGGAACTTCCGGACCGTCCCATTGGTCCACGGTGGCCGCATCAAGCTTCGGGCCGCGGCTGCCGTTAAAGAGGCTGCGGATGATCTTGCGCTGGGGGTCATAATTGGGCGCCGACGGATCCTCGCCGGTGTAGAAGCCCGAAAAGCGCCGAAGCCGCGTCTGATAGCGCGGATCGTCCGGCCGGCTCAGCCCATAGAAGTAAAAGCCGGCGAGCCCCTCGCTGATATGCTCCCAGTCGAACTGAGGCTGGAATTCGCGATAATAGATGCCCTCCTTCGCCACTTCGACTTCGGGCACTTTTGCGCGCGTATGTTCCCCGTCAGCACCTATGGCCCAGATTTGAGGTTGTGAATTA
>JADDQD010000223.1 GCA_016781555.1 Pseudomonadota bacterium
CAATCCGTTCACCACGATCGAGCGAGAAGATGTCGGCATCACCTTGCGTGTGGTTCCCCGCGTGCACGAAGGGGACGTGGTGAAGCTCGAAGTCAGCCAGGAGGTTTCGTCGCTGGTGAACGCGAACATTGTGGGAGCCGCCGACCTCATCACCAACCGCCGCAGCATCAGGACAACCGTGCTTGCGGACAATGGCGAGACGATCGTGCTTGGCGGCCTCATCACCGACGACCGTCTGTCCGGGCGCAGCCAAGTCCCAGTGCTGGGCGAGATCCCGGTGCTTGGAGAGCTCTTCAAAAGCCGCCGGGAAAGCCGCACCAAGCGCACCTTGTTTGTGTTCTTGAGGCCGACCATTCTGCGCGACGAGGCAGCCGCCGCGGCTCAGGCGGAGTCCGATTACTCGCGCATCCGCGCCGATGAACTTACTCAAGAGAAGCGCGAGCAATTGCTGCTCGACCCGCCGGGGGCCAAGCTGCCGATCGAGATTGACGGCGTCTACTAACCCGGATAGCCGAACGACAGGCTCGAGAAGGTCGTCTGGAAATCCGCCCTCGGATTGCCCGCCATCGGCTTCGTCCAAACCACGTTGATCAGCCACTTGCCTTGGCGGGGAACGGTGAACCGCGCCCTCCCCGAGGGGTCGGTGCGCTGCATCGCGATCGGCTTGGCGTCAGCGTCGAGGTTCGTGAGCTTGACGAGAGCGCCGGGAAGCGGACGACCTTCATAAAAGACCCGCACCGGCAATCTCTCGCCTGCTGGCAAGGTGTAGGGATTGCGCTCCGGCACGATTTCGAGCGTCAGGCCCAGCCGGTTTGTCGCAAAGGATTTCGCGCGGGGATCGGCGTTTCCGACCTGCACCAGCGCCTTTGCTCGCCGGCTGTAAAGCTCGCGTCCGGGACGCGCCGCTGCGCCTGTTCTCTGACGGTGGACGATGGCTGGGGTAAGCCCCTCCTCTTTCAGAAAGTCATTGAAGCGCGCTGCGGGCAAGTCGCTGGACGCATTACTGGACTGCATGACGAGGAGATGCGTCCCCGGTTGCGCGAAGGGCAGCGCGATGGCCGGCAGCGCGCTGCCAGGCCGAATGAGCGGCTTCAGATCCGCTGCCCGACCATCGGGAGCGATGCTGCGCAGCAGAAGAATGCGGTCGCCGCGCACTCCCCAATTCTCCCGGTCCTTGCCATGCCCCACCAGAATGGAAACCGGGACGGTTCCTCCGCCGGCGAGCCAGAACGTTCGTGGCTGCACCCAAAGGTCGTGGGCAGATGCGGACCCAACGCCGAGCAGCGCCAGTAGAAGAAGTGGAAGCTTACGCATTCGTGAAATCGTCCTGATTAGGGCACTTACATCGTGACAGCGCCGAACCTTTCGGTGCATGCACGAAGGGAGGGCAGCTTAGCAACGGGGGCATCGGAATTGCTGAAACGCTGGCGCGGCGAAGCGACGCCGATCATGATCTCGCGAGCATGTGCCGCAGCGTTCCTGGCCGGGTTCGCTGCCCAGCCCGCTTTTGCCCATGGCGAGAGCAGTGTCACCGGCGGCTTCCTGTCCGGCTTTGCCCATCCTCTGAATGGCCTCGATCATCTTCTCGCAATGGTTGCTGTGGGCCTTTGGGGCGCCTTCCTCGGACGGCCGCTCATCCATGTGCTGCCGGTGGTGTTCCCGACCGTGATGGCAGTGGGCGGCATCATCGGAATGGCCGGCGTTGAATTCCCGCCGGTCGAGCTCGGAATCGCTTTGTCGGTGCTCCTGCTCGGCGGCCTTGTCGCAGCCGCCCAGAAGCTGCCGGTCTGGTCTGCGTCGCTCGTGGTGGCGATCTTCGCAGTCTTTCACGGATTCGCCCACGGCCAGGAGCTGCCGCTCACCGCCGATCCGGTCGGATATAGCGCCGGCTTCGTGATCTCCACGGGCCTCCTTCACGTCGCTGGCATCGCTTTGGGCCTGTTCACGCGCATGCAGGGTCCATGGCGCTTCGTTCCACGCGGCCTTGGTGCCCTTATCGGTCTTGCGGGGATTTATTTTCTGTTCGGAGCTCTAAGCTGAGCGGAGCCCTGCTTCTCGCCGCTTTGCTGTGCATCGCTCTCGGCCTAGCTCTCTCCTTTGCGCCAGCTAAGATCCTGGTGCAGAGCTTGATGCTTCTGGCGGCAACGGCTCTTGCGGCAGCGATGCTGATCCCGGACGCTGCCGCGTGGGAGCCGCAGGCCCTCATCGCCTGCGCGGTCAGCACTGTTTTGACGGCCCTCTGCGTCCACCTGCCAGGAGGAGTTAGGCACTGGCTGGCATTATTGCTTGCTGCGAACGCCGGGCTCTGGTGCGGCGTCGTGGCCGCGCTCTCCGATGCACTTTCCGTCTTGTTTGTATTGCCGCTGGCGCTGCTGGCTCTGCCGGGCTGCTGGATTGTGTCGCGCGGCTATGCGATTGTTCCCAAAGTACTGTCCGGCTGGCTTGTCGCGGTGGCTGTTTTGGCTGCGGCGCTCCCGCTGATCACCACGCCGGGCTATGAGCCCGACCATATGGAGTAGTTGCATGCGCACAGGATTGAGCTTGCTGGCTTTGGCGGCTGTTGCGGCTCTTCCAGGCTGTGCCGGCAGCATGGCATCGCTTGCCGGACCGCAGACTTTCCAAGCACTCGGCCACGATCCGGGCTGGATCCTGACATTGAGGGGCGAGCGGCTGAGATTCGTCGGCACGGACCCGAGGACTGTGATGGAGATCGTACCCCCGCTACCCGAAGCTCTTCCCTACGGCCGCCGCTATGCAAGCGAGCGCCTGACGCTGGAAATCACCCGCCGGCCGTGCAACGACATCCGGAGCGGCATCGCCTTTTCGGACACCGTTTCGGTGGTCGTGGACGGCTACAATCACCAAGGTTGCGGCGGTGAGCGGATGCCTCTGCTCGACCTTTGAAGCTGATCAGCCTGACCAACCTACCGGATGAACTAGATAGAGGATCCACACTGCCGGAGCGAGGAACGCTCCGAACGGCAGGCGCTGCACGAGAAAAGGTCCTTCTCTCCCAGGCATGATCAGCGCAACTGCGAGCGCGGCGATGGCCGCGCCCAGCAGCACGAACGGAAGAGTGTACCAGCCGAGCCACGCCCCAGCAGCGGCAAACAGCTTCATATCGCCTCCGCCAAGACCGTGACGGCCGCGCAGCTTTCTGTACCCAATGGCGATCAATGCAAAGGCTGCGAAGCCTGCGCCCGCGCCAATCATGTTGTGCAGCAGCAGCGGCGGTTCAAACCATGCAGTGGCGAGGAGACCCAGAATGATCAGCGGGTAAGTCAGCCTGTTTGGAAGCCAATAATGCTCGAAGTCGAGCAGCCCCAGCAGGAGCAGCCACCAGCCGAGGAGCGAAGCAGCGATCGCCTGCGAGTCCGAAAAGGCCAGTCCGGACGCAAAACCTATCAGCGCGCTCGCCGCTTCGATCAGCGGGTAACGCTTCTCAATGGCTGCACCGCACCGGCGGCAACGGCCGCGCAGCGCCAGAAAGCTGACGAGCGGCACCAGATCGATGGGGCCGAGCGGTTTAGAACAGCTCGAGCAGCGCGAGCGACCAAGCACAATCTGCTCCCGCTTCGGAAGCCGCAGCGAAGCCAAGCCGACGAAGCTGCCCACCACTGCTCCTGCAATTGCCAGCAAAAAGGGCAGGAGGAGCGCACGCTCCATTCAGGGTTCGTCATGTGGGCGGGGTGGAACGGCGCCTCTAGGGAATAGCGCCGCTCCGATCCCCCCATAGCAACAGCCAGCTAGACGAATGCTGAACAAGCTCGGCTCAGTCGAATGCAGCAGCGAGCGTCCGCTGCGCTTGGACGAGGTGCGGCCGGTCGATCATCTTACCTTCCAGAGAAAGCGCCCCGGCCGCCGGATTTGCTTCGAAAGCGGCGACCACCCCGCGGGCATGGACGATCTCAGCCTCGCTAGGGGTGAAGGCACGGTTGATCACCTCGACTTGCGCCGGGTGGATCGCCATCATGCCCGTAAAGCCATCGCGCCGACCGCGGGCAGCATAAGCGGCAAGGCCTTCGATATCGCGGAATGCGGGGTAGACGGTCTCGATCGCGGGCACTCCGGCGGCGGCCGCTCCGAACAGGCAGAGGGAGCGGGCGAGCTCGTAGGGCGGCGTGTAGCGACCGTCTGGCTCGCGGCTCGTCGACGCACCGATTGCCGCTGGAAGATCCTCCGCCCCCCAGGTCAGCCCGGCCAGTCGTTTCGCGCCGCCGTAAGTGCCAAGCTGGAAAATGGCCGCAGGAGTTTCAGTGGCAATCGCCAGGATCTGCGCGGCGGCGGCGCCGCCTTCGGTGAGGCGCCGGGCAAGCTCATTGACGCACCCGCCGCCCTCCGCTTTGGGAAGAACGAGCCCCTGGGGCCCTGCGGCGAGAACGGCTTCCAGATCCCTATCCGCCTCCGGCCCAAGGGGGTTGATCCTAACCCAAAGATTTGCCTGTCGATGTGCCGCAAGGAATTCGGCGACGGCGCTCCGCGCCCCGGGCTTTTTCTCCGCAGCCACGGCATCTTCAAGATCGAGGATGAGAGCGTCGGCGCCGGCGCCCAACGCCTTTTCCATCCGATCCGGACGGTCGCCCGGCACGAACAACAGCGAACGCAATCTCATGGCAGACGCCGCTGCATCAGGGCGGTGCGTTCGCAGACGCAAACGATTTCGTCGCGCTGGTTCAGCATCCGATGCTCGAATGTCACGATGCCGGCGTCTGGCCGGGACTTCGATTCCTTGAGCCCGATCACTTCCGTCTCCGCGCGCAGAGTGTCCCCGACGAAAACTGGCTTGGGCATGCGAACCTTGTCATAGCCGAGGTTCGCCACCAGCGTTCCGAGCGTCGTGTCCCCGACAGACAAGCCAACCATCAGCGCGAACGTGAAGGTCCCGTTGACTAAGATGCGGCCGAACTCGGTGCCGGCGGCATATTCGGCGTCGAGGTGCAGCGGCTGTGGGTTGTGGGTGAGCGTGGAGATGAGGAGATTGTCGGTTTCCGTCACCGTCCGATGCGGCTGGTGCTGCAGACGATCGCCGATCGTCCATTCATCGAAATAGCGCCCGGGCATCAGTGGGCCTTCTCGATCCGCACAAGCAATGTCCCTTCGGTCACCTGCGCCCCCTCCGCCGCGTTGAGCTCGGCGACGATCCCGTCGAACGGCGCCACCAGGCTGTGCTCCATCTTCATCGCCTCGAGAGTGATCAGCTTCTGCCCCTTCGCCACAGCGTCCCCCTGCCGCGCGTCCACCGAAATCACGCGCCCGGGCATGGGCGACAGCAAAGTGCCGTCCGAAGCTCCGCCGCCCCCTGCCCCGCCGCTATGGCCAGGCAGGGCAAAGGCAAAGGCCTGGCCCTCGGAGAAAACCAGCATCGCATCGCCGCTCGCGGTGGCGACGCCTTCGACTTCCTCGTCCCTGCCGATTTGAACAGTGCGGGTCTCGGCGCCGTGCCGGAGCGCCACGCGCAGATCGGGTTCAGAATTGGCGCGGAAGCCCTGGAGCGCGCGCCAGGGATCAAAGCCGCTCCCGCCGCGCGTCTCGAATTCCACTGCCAGCATCGCATTTGCGGCAAGGTTCCAGACCGCATCGGAAGGAGACGGATCGGGAACGAGGCTGTCGATCTTTGAAGGGATGAAGGCCGTGTCGACCTCGCCGGCACGGAAATCCGGATCGGCGGCGGCGCGGGCGAGAAACGCCGCGTTTGTCTTGACGGGCCAGACCTCGACCTGGTCGAGCGTATCCAGCAACCGCTCGATCGCCTCGTCGCGACTGGCGCCCCGGGCGATGAGTTTGGCGATCATTGGATCATAATAGGGGCTGATCCGGTCACCCTCCTCGACACCGGTGTCGATCCGGATGTGACGGCCAAGCTCGAAATGGTCCAGACGCCCGGTGGAGGGGAGGAATTCGTGCGCAGGATCCTCGGCATAAAGACGCGCTTCCATCGCCCAGCCGGTGATGCCGAGTTCCTCCTGCCTCAGCGGCAACGGTTCACCTGAGGCGACGCGGAGCTGCCACTCGACCAAGTCCTGGCCGGTAATCTCCTCTGTCACCGGATGCTCGACCTGGAGCCGCGTGTTCATTTCCATGAACCAGATCCGGTCCGGCCGGAGCCCCTCGGAAGCATCCGCTATGAACTCGATCGTGCCTGCGCCGACATAGTCAACCGCCTGCGCCGCCTTCACCGCCGCGCCGCACACCGCCGCCCGCGTCGCCTCGTCCATTCCCGGCGCCGGCGCTTCCTCGATCACCTTCTGGTGCCGCCGCTGGAGCGAGCAGTCCCGTTCGAACAGGTGAACGACATTGCCCTGCGTGTCGCCGAACACCTGCACCTCGATATGGCGAGGCCGGAGGATGTATTTCTCGATCAGCACCCGGTCGTCGCCGAATGAAGAAGCCGCCTCGCGCTTGCAGCTTTGCAGCATGTCCTGGAATTCTTCTGACGCGTTGACCCGCCGCATGCCCTTGCCGCCGCCTCCGGCCACGGCTTTGATCAGCACCGGATAGCCGATCGAGTCCGCTTCGCGGTGCAGCCGCTCCGGCACCTGATCCTCACCGAGATAGCCAGGCGTGGTCGGCACTCCCGCCTCGTCCATCAATCTTTTGGCCGCATCCTTGAGGCCCATTGCCCGGATCGAATGCGGCTTGGGGCCAACCCAGACCAGCCCCGAATCGATAACGGCCTGCGCGAAATCGGCATTCTCGGAAAGAAACCCGTAGCCAGGATGGATCGCCGCGGCGCCGGTCGCCCTTGCCGCCGCGATGATCTTCTCTCCGACCAGATAGCTCTCGCGTGCCGGCGATGGGCCGATATGGACGGCCTCATCTGCTTCGCGCACGTGCAGCGCCTTCGCGTCGGCATCGGAAAAGACGGCTATCGTCCGCACTCCCAGCCGCCGCGCCGTGCGGATGATCCGGCACGCAATCTCGCCGCGATTGGCGATGAGAAGGGAGCGGATCACTTGCCCACGATCCCGCTAATTGCGACTACGAGAGCATACGATAGCGCCAGAAAGATCAGCACCTTGATCCACCTTGGAGTGCGAAACATCAGTCGCGCAAAATATCGCTGCCATTCGCTTCTCCGGGCCTGTTTATCGATCGCCTCGTCAATCTGCTCCGCAAAGCACTCGACTAGTGCTGCTTCATCATCATGAAATTTGCTCGTGTCCGTTTCTTCCTCGATATCGCGGAAGGCGGCGCGTACCGCTTGTTGTGCGACGAATGGTTCCGAATGAACATGAAGGAACTCCGCTGCAATTCCGGCGCAATAGGATTGGAATTCCCAACGCGCCTTCTGAACTTCGATCAAAACCTCCTGGCCAAGATATCCGGCCTTTTCGGCATCCAGAAGCGCCGCCGACTTGCCAAGCCCCTCCATCAGCTTCCCGTGCATCTCCACCGGCTACATCCTAAATAAACCGAATTGCGCCCGCTCCGGGATTGGCGCGTTCAGTGTCGCGGCAAAAGCGAGCCCAAGCACATCACGCGTCTGCGCCGGGTCGATGATGCCGTCGTCCCACAAACGCGCGGTCGCATAATAAGGGTTGCCCTCGTCCTCGTAGCGCTGGCGGATCGGGGCCTTGAACGCTTCGGCTTCCTCCGGCGTCCAGCTGGCGGCATCCTTGTGCACCGTTGCGAGTACGCTCGCCGCCTGTTCGCCGCCCATCACGCTGATCCGGCTGTTCGGCCAGGTGAACAGAAAGCGCGGGCCATAGGCGCGGCCATTCATGCCGTAATTGCCGGCCCCGAAGCTGCCGCCGATCAGCACCGTCACCTTCGGCACCTGCGCCGTCGCCACCGCCGTCACCAGCTTCGCACCGTCTTTGGCGATCCCGCCCGCCTCGTATTTCCCGCCGACCATGAAGCCCGAGATGTTCTGGAGGAACAGCAAGGGCGTGCGGCGCTGGCAGGCAAGCTCCACGAAATGCGCGCCTTTCAATGCACTTTCCGAAAAGAGGATGCCGTTGTTCGCCAGGATCGCGACCGGCATTCCCCAGATCCGCGCGAAGCCGCAGACCAAAGTCGTGCCGTAAAGCTGCTTGAACTCGTGAAACTCCGAACCGTCCACGATCCGTGCGATCACCTCGCGCACGTCATAGGGCGTGCGAACATCGTCCGGGATGATTCCGTAAAGCTCGTGGGGATCGAGCTTCGGCTCCACCGGCTCGGCAAGGTCGAGGCCGATTTCCTTGATCGTGTTCAGCCGCGCGACGATGCTGCGCACGATTGCAAGCGCATGTTCGTCATTGTCCGCCAGGTGATCGACTACGCCCGAGCGCCGTGCATGGAGGTCGCCGCCACCGAGATCCTCCGCGGAGATGACTTCGCCCGTCGCGGCCTTCACCAGCGGCGGCCCACCGAGAAAGATCGTGCCTTGATTGCGGACGATCACCGTCTCGTCCGACATGGCCGGCACATAAGCTCCACCCGCGGTGCAGCTTCCCATGACGCAAGCGATCTGCGCGATTCCTTCGGCGGACATGTTCGCCTGGTTGTAAAAAATGCGTCCGAAATGTTCCTTGTCGGGGAAGACTTCAGCCTGGTGCGGGAGGTTGGCGCCGCCTGAATCTACCAGGTAGACGCACGGCAAACGGTTTTCGCGCGCAATCTCCTGAGCGCGAAGATGCTTCTTCACCGTCAGCGGAAAATAGGCCCCGCCCTTCACCGTGGGATCATTGGCGACGATCATTGCCTCGCGGCCCGAGACCCGCCCGATCCCGGCGATCATTCCGGCGCCCGGAGCCTCATCCCGGTACATGCCGGTCGCGGCAAGCTGCCCAACTTCGAGAAACGGCGAGCCCGGATCGAGCAGCCGCGTCACCCGGTCTCGCGGCAGCAATTTGCCCCGGCTCACATGCCGTTCGCGATGTTTCTCCGGACCGCCGAGTGCCGCCTCCGCCACCTTGGCTCGAAGCTCCTGCACGAGGCTCTTGTTGTGCGCAGCATATCTCCGGTAAGTTTCTGATCCCTCGTCGATCTTCGAAACAAGGACAGTCACCGACGGCACTCCCGCGCGACGTAAGTCAGGCGGCAGCTTCCCCCCGCGCTTCCTGCTCCTCGAACTCCTTCACCGCCTCCTTGACGACGCGCATCTTGCGCCGGTTCTTCGGGCTTAACAGATATTGCCAGACGCCGATCAGGTTGACCCCGAACAGGACGATGTTCTGCCACATGAGGCCGCCCGTGTCGTCCATTCGCGCGAACAGGATCCAGGCGATGTTCATCGTGCAGAATAGGATAAAGCCGAAGCCCGTTATCTTGCGGCCGAAGTCCCCGGCCAGCATCAAGGCCGCGATCACGCCGGCGATGGTTGCATACCATTCCAGGATTTCGGCAGTCATGCGAGGCTCCGGCGTTCAGCGTCTGCCCGCCTGAACGCTCCGCAGCCGCGAAGTTCCCCCGCCTCGCCTTTTGGCCGAAGCCGCTCATGCCGCCCCGATCAGCTCGCGCCCGATCAGCATCCGCCGGATCTCGTTGGTGCCGGCTCCGATGTCGAGCAGCTTGGCATCGCGCAGGAAACGCTCAACCGGCCAATCCTTGGTGTAGCCGGCGCCGCCCAAGGCCTGGATGGCTTCGAGCGACACCCGCACGGCATTCTCGCTCGCATAGAGAATGGCGCCCGCCGCATCGAACCTCGTGGTCTTTCCCGCGTCGCATGCCTTGGCCACCGCATAGACGTAGGCTCGCGCCGAATTGAGCGCGACATACATGTCGGCGATCTTTGCCTGCATCAGCTGAAAGGCGCCGATTGGCTTCCCGAACTGCTTGCGCTCGCGGATGTAGGGAAGCACCCAGTCTAGGCAGGCCTGCATGATACCGAGCTGGATGCCGGCAAGCACCGTCCGCTCATAGTCGAGGCCACTCATCAGCACGCCAACCCCGCCATTGAGTGGCCCCATCACATTCTCGTCCGGCACCTCGCAATCCTGGAAGACGAGTTCGGCGGTCGGCGAGCCGCGCATCCCCATTTTGGGGATCTTTTGCCCAATCGAGAAGCCAGGCATATCCTTTTCGATAAGGAAGGTGGTGATGCCCTTCGAGCCCTCGCCCGTCTTGGCGTAAACGACGAGCGTGTCCGCGTAGGGTGCGTTGGTGATCCAGAACTTGGTGCCATTGAGCACATAGCCGCCCTGAACCTTGTCGGCTTTCAGCTTCATCGAGACGACGTCGGAGCCTGCGCCCGCCTCAGACATGGCGAGCGCGCCGACATGCTCGCCCGAGATAAGCTTCGGCAGGTATTTCGCCTTCTGCTCCGGGTTCGCCCAGCGGCGGATCTGGTTGATGCACAGGTTGGAATGCGCGCCGTAGCTGAGGCCGATGGAGGCGGACGCCCGCGCGACTTCCTCCTGCGCCACCACGTGCTCCAGATAGCCGAGCCCAAGCCCGCCGTCCTCTTCCGCAACGGTGATGCCGTGCAGCCCCAGTGCGCCCATCTCCGGCCACAGCTCGACCGGGAACCAATCCTCCTCATCGATCCGCGGCGCAAGCGGCGCGATCCGGTCGGCGGCAAAGCGGGCGGTGGTGTCTCGGATGGTGTCGGCCATTTCGCCAAGCGCGAAATCGAGCCCGATGTCGACCATGTCTCTCTACTGTTGCCCGGGCCCTAGCAGAGCGCCAAAGGTTTGAACAAGGCGGAGCGCCGCCCTATCTCCCGGAGACAGCTTCCTCGCAGCCGGAGTCCCGCACAACATGGCCAGCACCCCCGCCGATCCGATCGTCATCCTCTCCTACGCCCGTACGCCCATGGGCGCCTTCCAAGGCCAGCTCTCCGGCGCCGCGGCAACCGAGCTCGGCGCAGAAGCGGTCCGTGCTGCGGTGGAACGCGCCGGGATCCAGGGCGATCAGGTCGACAAGATCTTCATGGGCTGCGTCCTCCCCGCGGGGCTGGGGCAAGCCCCCGCCCGGCAGGCCGCATTGGGTGCAGGCCTCCCCCGCTCGGTCGAGGCCACCACGATCAACAAGGTCTGCGGCTCGGGAATGCAAGCCGCCATGTTCGCCCACGACATGCTCGCCGCGGGCTCGTCCGACCTGATCGTTGCCGGCGGCATGGAGTCGATGTCGAATTCGCCTTACCTCATGAAGAAGCACCGTGCGGGCGCCCGCATCGGTCACGACACGGTCTACGACCACATGATGCTGGACGGCCTTGAGGACGCCTATGATGCCGGCCGGGCCATGGGCACCTTCGCCGAGGATGCGGCGCGCGAATATCAATTCACCCGCACCCATCAGGACGAATATGCAATCGAATCGCTGCGCCGCGCCACCGAAGCGATCAAGAGCGGCGCCTTCGACCGTGAAACCACGTCCGTCACCGTTCGCAGCCGCAAGGGCGACGAAACGGTGAGCTGCGACGAACAGCCCGGAAAGGCCAATCCGGAGAAGATTCCGGGCCTGAAGCCGGCTTTCGCGAAGGACGGCACCATCACCGCCGCCAACGCCTCGTCCATTTCCGACGGCGCCGCCGCCCTCGTCCTCACCCGCGCGAGCGTGGCCGAGCGATTGGGCGTCAAGCCCGTCGCCCGGATCGTCTCCCATGCGGCCCATGCCCAAGCGCCGAACAAGTTCACCAGCGCCCCTGTGCCGGCGGTCCAAAAAGCGCTCGAGAAAGTCGGCTGGGCCGTCGGCGACGTCGATCTATGGGAAGTCAACGAAGCCTTTGCTTGCGTCGCCATGATTGCGATGCGGGACCTCGGCATCCCGCGCGAAGCGCTCAACGTCCACGGCGGCGCCACTGCGCTGGGGCACCCGATCGGGGCCTCCGGCGCCCGCATCCTCGCCACCCTACTGAGCGCGCTCCAAACGCACGGCCAACGCCGCGGGCTTGCCACTTTGTGCATAGGCGGCGGGGAAGCCACGGCCATGGCTATCGAACTCGTGAACTGAGCTTGTCGGCTGTGCGTGCCGCGAGAGCAGCCCTGAGCCTTCCGAGGGTTGCCCATGGAACGCGAGCTAGCGCCGACCAGTTGGGGAGACGCTGCATCGACGCGGTCGCGCGAAATCTAGAACGCGCATGCCAGTGAAAAGGGAGTAAACGCTGATGAGGAAGATCTTTGTGCTTGCCGCGCTTGCGGCGCTTTCCGGCTGCGGCGGTGAAAGCGGACAGAATGCTGATCGCAGCGGAGCTGCAGCCTCCAATGCCAACCAAGCGGGTAGCCCGGGTGCAACGATGGATGCAAACGCCATGAACATGACTGGCGCCGACACGGGGACGAGCACCTCCAGCACCGGCGTCACCACCGGCACCACGGTCACCGGCGGCGATGACACAACTCAAAACAGCCACTAGCGCAGAATCTAGGTAAGTCGTCGTTGCCACCGCAGCGAGGCAATCCAGCCCCGGCGCTGAATTGGAGCGCCGGGTCGCTTTGCTCCTCCCGATGACAATTTAACTTAGCTGCTCACCCTTCCAGATCAGAACGCGATCCCCAACTTTGACGGCAGAGAAGAGAAGCTCTGCAAATTCTTCGGGAAGCCCGACGCATCCGTTGGTGCCAAGATCGTTGGCAATTTTTGCAGCGTGAATTGAAATCCCGTCCCAGGTCAGCCGCAGCATGTA
>JADDQD010000087.1 GCA_016781555.1 Pseudomonadota bacterium
AATAGTTCCCGTCCGTGCGGCGCACGCGATACTGGTGGGCGTAATGCCCGCCCCGCGTTTTCGCTTCCTCGATCGCAGTGATCAGGCCGGGCCTGTCTTCCGGGTGAACGGTCGCAATCACCTGCTCGAGGTTGAGGCCGCTGCGGCCGAGCGCTGGGTCGATCCCGAAGGCGTTCGCAAATTGCTCGTCCACGGTGAACGTGTCTGACGGGAGGTCCCAGAACCAAGTGCCGATGATCGCTCCAGCGTCGAGAGCGAGCCTCACCCGCTCGGCATCGACCTGAGCACGCGCTTCGCTTTCCCGCAGTCGTCGTTCGGTAAGTACCTGTCCGGTGGTCTCGTGGCATACGCAGAAGAAGCCCTCGATCTCGCCGGTCTCCCCCCGCACCGGGGTGTAGGAGAAGGCAAAGTGGGCCTCCTCGCGGAAGCCCTTCCGCTCCATCCAGAGCTCGATGTCGTCCATCTGCACGGGCTCACCGCGATAGGCCTGTTCGACGATGGGAATGAGGTCGCCTCTGATCTCCTGCCAAACCTCGAGGAAATCGCGTCCCATGGCCCCCGGGTGCTTGGCCGCGAGAATCTCGCTGTAGGCATCGTTGTACAGAAAGGTTCGGCCTGGGCCCCATGCGACGAACATCGGCTGGCTCGAGCCGAGCATGGCTCCCACAAGAGTCTTGAGTGCAACCGGCCAAGCCTCGGGCGCGCCGAGCGGCGTTGAAGACCACGCCTTCGCGCGGAGAAGCTCGCCGGCTTTGCCTCCCCCAGCCAGGAAGAAAGTAGCCGGGGTTCCGCCACACACTGCGGGGGTCTGTATGAAGCCGCTCATCGGAGGGACACTGATCCTTACCTGTGTAGCCCCCCCGGGCCCGTGGCTCTTAGCGCTGCCGGGTCGTGCTCGCCAACATAAACCTGCACCCGGTGGGCTTCCTCTGATCCACTCCCGAGGCAGTTTGGAACCGGATGCACCCTCAGGTGCGGGTGAGGCTCGCACCTCGCCTCGGAGCGGAGCGTTCCTGCCTTTCTGAACAAGCATCCCAGCTGCGGCTTTCAAAGATCCGCTGCCAAGGTGAGCAGGAAACGCCGAGTGTCGCTGAAGCGAAAGGATGCGTTGGGGGAGACGTTCCAGCCGTACACATCGAAGAGGTTCGTGATCTGGTCTCTGAGCGTGCCCGGCGCGCCGGCCGCTTCGAAGCGATAGCGAGCACCGATGTCGAAGGTCGTCAGCGGCTCGGATGGCGGCGATCCGCCGCAGCCCTTCGGCTTCGTCCGACAATTACGTTGCAGAGGCGCTCACCGTTCGAGAACGAGAGGTGCTGCATCTGATCTGCGCCGGCTACAGCAACAGGGAGATTGCCGATCTGCTGGCGCTGGCGGAGGCAACCGTGAAGAACCATGTGTCCAACCTCCTGCTGAAGCTCGACGCCCGCGACCGAACTCGGGCAGCGCTGAAGGCCTTGCAGCAGGGGCACTTGGGCTAGGCGTGAGCTGATCGCTCAGTACCCGACGGCGCTTGCCGCGGTCATTGTATCCCGCCTTCAAACGTGCCGTTGCGGAGCATCACTTGCCCCTATGCGATGGCCACTGAGTGCGCGAAGTTGGCCGACAGCAGCCCGTCTGCTTACGGGCACGCGGACTGGAAAAGCAGACCTTCAGCCGATGATGCCATTCTGCCGCGTTGCTAGATAGGCTTCCGGGCGGCTAACGCTTAGGGCAGCATAACCACCAATCCGGAGTATTCATGACACGCAATATGTTAGCGGCCCTGCTGCTCGTCGCCTCCGCCTCGGCGATCGCACAGACGGGAGTTGCAACGCGGCAGGTCGGAACCGCTCGTCTCGAAAACATCCCCGCCATCCCTGCCGATGTGCAAGAGGCGGTGCAGCGCTACCAGAACTATCGGGAAGCTCACTTTCAGGATTGGCTCCCGGATGGGTCGATGCTGATTACCACCCGGTTTGGCGCAACCGCCCAAGTCCATCACGTGGCTGCCCCGGGCGAGGCCCGCACACAATTGACCTACTTCCAGGAGCCAGTGGCGGATGCGAAATCGGTGCCTGGAACGAGCCGCTTCGTGCTCAGTCGCGACACAGGCGGGGACGAGTGGTTCCAGCTCTACAGCCGGGGACTGCTTGGACAGGCCGTTCAGCTTACCGAACCCGGCACGCGCAACCAATCGCCCGTCTTCAACAAAGATGGCCGGCTGATCGCCTGGTCCAGGGCCGTGCGGGGTTCGCCTGATTATGCCATCATGCTCGGCAATCCTTCGGACCCAAACAGCCGCCGTGTTGCCTGGCAGGGGACCGGATCGGTGGCACCCGCCGACATCTCGGCGGACGGCCGGCAAATTCTCGTAACGCGCGGCATATCCAATCGCGAAACGCAATTGCTGCTGGTCGATGCTGCGTCGGGCCAGGCGCGGGAACTCACCTGGTCGCTCGCGGAGCCCGCCCGCTACGAGGAGCCTCGCTTCAGTCGTGACGGCCGAACGGTCACCGCGATCACGAATGCGGGGAGCGACGTGCGCAGGCTGGTCCAGATCGATCTCGCCTCCGGGCGCAGAACGCCGATATCCCCCGAGCTGAAGTGGGACGTGGAGACTTACGAGACCAGCGAGGATGGCCGCCTGTTGGCCTACGCCGTCAATGAAGAAGGTTTTTCGCGCCTGTTCCTGCACGACCGAGCGAGCGGGCGCACCACGCCCATCGCTGGTCTTCCCCGCGGCGTGTTGACAGGCGTTGGATTTTCACCGGACCGCAGGCGCCTCGCAATCGGCCTATCCACCGCGACCAGCGCAGGCGACGTGTGGGACTACGAACTTGGCACTGCGAAGCTGACCCGTTGGACCAGATCGGAGCTTGGGGAGCTTGATCCCGCACAACTGGCGGAGCCGGAGCTCATCCGGTTCAAGAGCTTCGATGATTTGTCGGTGCCGGCGTTCGTATATCGCCCCAAAGGGGCACGCCCCGGGACTCGCACCCCCGTGATCATCGACATCCACGGCGGCCCGGAGGCACAGACGCGCCCCGGCTGGAACTCAGGCGCGCAGTATTTCGCGAACACGCTCGGCGCGACCGTCATCTTGCCCAACGTGCGGGGTAGCGACGGATATGGCACGCGCTACCTGAACCTCGATAATGCTGCGCTTCGGGAGAACAGCGTACGCGATATCGGCGCGCTGCTCGACTGGATTGCAAGACAGCCCGATCTCGATCCCGCGCGTGTCGCGGTCTACGGCCAATCCTATGGCGGCTACATGTCGCTGGCGTCGATGATCCACTTCAGCGATCGTCTGGTTGGCGGAGTGGAGCGTTACGGGATCAGCGACTTCGCAACGTTCCTCAACAATACGGAGGCGTACCGCCGAAACAATCGACGCGCCGAATATGGCGACGAGCGCGATCCTGCCATGCGCGCTGTGTTCGCGCGCATCTCTCCGCTAGCCAGCGTCGGTCGTATCAAGAAACCGATGCTGGTGATGCAGGGCGCCAACGATCCGCGAGTGCCACAGTCGGAGTCAGACCAGGTGGTGGCCGGCATTCGTGCCAGAGGCGTACCGGTGGGGTATGTGGTGTTCTCGGACGAGGGACACGGCTTCCTCAAGAAGCACAACAATGATCTGCGGCGCGAAGTGGAGACCGTATTCCTGAAGCAGCTGTTCCAGAAGAAGTGAACATACGGCCCGAGGCCGATTGCGCTTTGCGTGAGACTCGTTCCCGTTCATGCTGAACGGAGAACGAGTCTATTTTTCCTTTTGATCGCCGTGCTTTCCGAGCCGTCAGCTAAGCCGGCTCCCATCCCATTCGCTTGCCATGGACGAGAGAACTTCAAGGGGCATGTCGCCGCTAAGCAGCACCAGGTCGTGAAAGGCCTTGATGTCGAACCCGCTCCCAAGTCGCCTCCGCGTCTGGTCCCGAATGCGCAGCATCTCGTTATGCCCGATCTTGTATGAGGTCGCCTGTCCCGGCCAGACTATGTATCGGTCGATCTCCCGCTCCGAGCCGAGCTGCTCACGTCCGACAGTATCCATGAAGTAGCGGATTGCCCGGTCCCGGCTCCAGCCCATGGCGTGCATGCCGGTGTCGACCACCAGCCGCGCAGCTCGGAAGAGGAAGCTTTGGATCATACCGATTCGGGCCAGCGGATCGGTATTGTAGAGCCCGAGCTCGTCGCGCAGCGTCTCCGCGTAGAGCCCCCATCCTTCAACGAACGCAGGAATGCTAACCGAGCGGAAGAGAAGAGGGATATTCTCCGCCGGTTTCTGGATCGCACCTTGCCAAAGGTGGCCCGGAATGGCCTCGTGACTGTTGAGAGTGGGCAAGGCCCAGCGCGGCCAGCTCGCCGTGCTTGCAAGATTGATGTAGTAAACGCCCGGCCGGCTGCCATCAACGCTGCCAAACTCGGCATAGGCACCCGGTGAGCCAAGTTCGATCGCGGGCGGCACACGGCGCACCTCCATCCCGCTCGTGGGCAGAGAATAGAAGAGCTCGGGCATCCTCGCTCTAAGCCGGGCAAGATCCTCCCGGATGAAGGCGAGCAGCTGTTCACGCCCAGCCTCGTTGTTCGCGAACAGATGCCGATCCAAGCGCCCAAGCTCCGAAATGCGCGTCCCGACGGAACCCTTCGTCAGCCCTTCCTTGCGCAGCAGCGGCTCGGCCTCGGCATTGAGCGCCGCGACTTGGTCGAGCCCGATCCGGTGAATTTCGGCGGCAGTCAAATTCGTGCTGGTGTGGAAGCGCAGGGCCTGGGCGTACAGGCGCTCGCCTTCCGGCAGCCGGGAAACGCCTGGCGTGTCGCTCGCCTGGCGCCGCCAGCCCTCCAGGAGCGCAATCTGCCGGTCCAGCGCCGCGGCGATCGGCCCGTCTACGATCCGCTCAGCGCGGCCTCCCCAATCCCCGGCAATCTGCTTGTCGCTTGCTCTTCGAGCGAGTGAGCGCACCAGGCCGGCCGAAGCGCCTTGCTCGCGCCGCAAGGAACGGGTCTGTGCCAGCGCCTTCTCGATGACGATCGATGGCGGGATAACACCGCCAGCGGCATCGCTACGCGCCGTCTCGATGTTGAAATCGATGTTTCGGTGAAATTGATCGAGCCGGTCGAGATAGGCCTGGGCGTCGGCTTCGTTCTCGATCTTGTGCTGGCTGTTGAGGAAGTCCGGAACGCTTTGATAGGACCCGGTAAGCTGCGACAGCACATAGGGAACGGGATAATAATAGCCCCCGATGGCGCCGTAGGGGATGCTCGCCGTTTCGCGCGATCGCTCCGCAAACCACAAAGCGGTATCCAGCCAGCCCCGGTCGCGTCCGCTCAGCTCCTCGCGGCGAATGGCCTTGAGCTGCGGCAAGGCGCTGGCGAGCGGCGCATAGTAACTGAGCTTCCCCGCGGGCGAGGCATCGGCGAGCCGGCTCTTCAAGGCAGCGCGTTCGCCAGTATCGAGACCGAGGCTGGTCGCCGTCTCAGGCGATGCAACGAGCAGTTCCTCGAAGATGCGCGCATAAAGCGTCCGGGCCTGCGCAGCTGCGCCTGAACCTGAAGCAGAGCCGGTGCGGCTCATTGGGGTGCAAGCAGCCACCCCGATCGCGGCCGAACTCAACAGGAATGTGCGGCGTGATAGCGGCTGCATGAGGTCCTCCGTGGCATTTCCGAAGCGGCCCCAGGTTGCCCCCTCTCGAACCAGCTTGGGGCATCAAGAGAGGAAGCACAATTGGCTTTCGAATGAAGCTGTTGACCCCTCAGCAATTCAGAGATTGCCGCAGCAACAATCGTGGCACAGTGTAGGACTATGGGACCTCACAAACATCGGCCAATGGCGTGAAGCGCACATCCGTCTGTCAAGTTGAGCGGCCATATGTCGAAGCCAAAAGGGCAAGCGGAGATCCTCGCCGACATCCTGAAGTCTGTGCACTTCAGGAGAGGAAGCGATCGCTCAGCGCTCGCCGCAGCCTGGTTCTGGCATTGGCTCTGACATGGTCAGCCATTGCCGCCGGCGTCGGAGCAGCGGCGCAAGCGCCCCGGATCAGCAAGCCAAAGCCCGCTCCGCACTCGGTCTCCACCATGCCGCCGCTCCCGCCTGCGCAGATCGACAACAGCCTCGCGGTAGAGGGTGAGGATATCGACGCTCGCAAGGTTGAAACCCGCCTCAGCGTCGAAGTGCGGGTCAATGGCCGCGGTCCCTATCAATTCGTTGTCGACAGCGGCGCCGACACGTCCGTGGTCGGGCTGCGCATCGCGCGCGAGCTGCAACTGCCGCTGGGGTCTCCGGTTGTTTTGAACAACATGACCGACCGGAACATCGTGGACCGAGTGAAGGTCGACGAACTGACCCTCGGCTCGACCGCGATCAGGGACCTGGAACTTCCTGCGCTCCGCGAACAGGATCTTGGCGGCGCGGGCATGATCGGCATCGACGCACTGGTCCGGCAGCGGCTGATGATGGATTTCGAAAAGCGTCTGATCAAGGTTGAGGAGGCGACCAAGCCCGTAAAGTCGATGCCTGGTGACATCGTGGTTGTCGCGCAGCTAAGGCGCGGCCAGTTGATCCTGACCAAAGTCAGAGCCGCTGGCGTGTCGCTCGACGCGGTGATCGATACCGGATCCCAGGTCACGATCGGCAATCTCGCGCTTCGCGACAAACTTGTTCGCCGCAGGCGCGACAAGCTCCAGACGATCAGCGCGACCGGCGTCACCGGGAAGATCCTCGATTTGCAACTCGCCCAGATCCCCGAGCTTCGGCTGGGGCCCGTGACCCTGCGCAACGTCCCGATCGCTTTTGCAGATGTGCCGCCCTTCAAGGTGTTCGGCCTTTCCGACCAGCCCGCTTTGCTTCTCGGGACGGACCTGTTGGAGACGTTCCGCCGGGTCTCGCTCGATTTCCGCGCGCGCAAGGTGCGCTTTCAGCTGCGCCGCTGCACCACACAGGCGGTCACGATCGGCACGTGGCGTTCGTCATTTGCGCGCCTGTCGTCGACGGGCGCCGCCGAAGTCTGCGGAAGATAGCCAGCGTCTCAGGAGCTTTTCGAACGTCCTGTTTCGGTCCACGCCGGTCTGGACATGGCCAACCAACATGGACGCGTGGTCAACCGCTTAATGGGCTGCTTAAGCCCCTGAAGGGCTCTCAGAACCTCGACACAGATATTCTGCTGTTGCGCGATCTGGTCCTCACGCGAACTGCAACCGGCGAACATCAATGTCACCCTCATGTTGGCGCACAATCGCGGCCTCGTGGGCAGCCTTCATGCGGAGCAAGGTCTCAGTCTTGAGGCCGAACGCCTTCTCGAACCGCATCGCCATGTCTCCCGACAGACCGGCACGGCCATTCAGCACCGCGCTAAGAGCCTGACGGCTCACGCCAAGGTACTCCGCAAGGTCTGTCACAGTCATGCCGGTGGGCTCAACCACCTCAGTCCTAAGCCACTCGCCAGGGTGTACGGCGAACGAAGAATGTATCCGAGTGGGCATCAGTGATAGTCCTCTAGATCAAGCTCGATGATCCTGCCTTCATCGTCCAGGCGAAAGGTCATTCTCCAGTTCTTGGTAATCGTCAGCGACCACGTTCCGCGGCGGTCGCCTGAGAGTAAGTGAGCGCCGTAATTGGGAGGGATCCGAAGTTCCTCAACGTCCTCGATCGCAACGATATAAGCGATCATGGAACGAATGCGATGGGCTTCCAGCAGACCCTTGGCCTTGCCTGTCTCAACGAACTTCCCGAGCTCCTTGTGCCTGATGGATTGATCTCTACGCCCACCTAGACGCTGCAACGGCCGTCATGTGTCACGTGACGCTTTACGCTGAGAGGATAGAACGTGATGCGTGCTGGCTTCCTCTGCATGATTGTCCGCTGATGAAGCTCGCCTACGGGAAGACGCTCCAGTCTTGGCCGACTGGCAAGTCCTGCCAGAGGATTACGGCATTTTGCTCCGTCTTGGGCCTGGATCTGTCATGCGGAATGCATCAAGCCGGATACGCGGTTCGGCTCGCGAAGTACGACCGCAGTGGGCGCCTGTGCAACAAAAGCGACAGATAAGTCTATTTCCTGTTTGACGAGGTAGACACTTACGTCTATAGAAGGCTCATGAACACGAGCCAGTTCCGCCGCTATCTGGCGAAGCAGGGATGCACTTTCGAAGAAGGTTCACGGCATACCATCGTCCGCCGTGGCGACAGGATCACGGTGCTTCCCCGCCACGGCGGCGCAAAGCAGCTCGGAACTGGCTTGATGAACTCGATCAAGAAACAGCTAGGGATCGAGTGAGCGATGTTGATGATCGAAAGGCAAACCCATGAAATACCCAGTCGAGCTTACCCCCGACGATAACGACACCATCCTTGTCACGTTTCCTGATATCCCGGAGGCGGTGACCTTTGGTGAAGACGAGGCAGAGGCGCTGGCCAACGCCGTAGATGCGCTTGAAACGGTGTTTTCCGCGTACATCACTGACAGGCGCGATATTCCCAATCCAATCCACTTAGAGGGTCGAAAGACGGTTTCCCTCTCGCTTCTTGGCTCACTTAAGGTGGCCGTCTATCGTGCCATGCGTGAACGAGGATGGCGGAAGGCCGACCTAGCGCGTGCTATGGGGTTAAACCCACGCCAGATCGATCGGCTGTTAGACCTGCGGCACGCCTCCACCGTCGCGCAGCTCGATCAGGCGCTTGCGGTCTGCGGCAAGCGAGCGGAGGTTAAGACACGCGAGTTGGAGCACGCGCTAGATCAGTAAGCGCTGGCAGGGAACGCCATGCTAGCGACACCCCTCCAATATCGCCTCCAACTCCGCGGCATAGATCCGCCACCGCAAAGCCTGTGCAGTGATGGTCACCAGATCCTCTTGAGCGTGTCCGGTGAGTGGCTTCATTGCAGGTGGTGGGGAGGGAATCTCTCCGGTGACGCACGATGTCGCGACCGGGATCATGAGCGGCGGGCGCTCTTTTGGAGAGCATCCCGCCAACAGGAGAAGAGGAAGGATGCAGCGCATCAGATGACTCCCGGCGAAAGGTAGCGTTCGACCCCGAGCACCTGGCTGGGCGTCGGGCAGTTCGGAGTGACGACCACCTTCGCCGTCTCGAGCGAGCGGACGACGCGCCCGATCTTCTCATTGCGCACCCTCGCTTTCCGCCGCTTTTGCCTAACCGCCTTCCGCCGCTGTTCCGATACGCGACGCAGTTCTTCGATCGCCGCGTTCTGCGTCCTGAGTTCGGCGGCGGCTTCGATCGCTTGCCTCTGCCATTTGTCCCTGGCGCGCCGCTCGTCAGCGACCGAGCCCTTCAGGACCGCGATGAAAATGCCCACCGCCACGACCAGCAGCCCGATGCCGACAAGCTTCCAGTTGGCGAATAGAAATGGAACCGGGTTCATCGGCGTGCCTCCTGAAGCGGATGGAAATTGCCATGCAGGCAATGCGCGAGCTCGTGCCCAATGATGTCGGGCTCGTATAAGGTGGCCGGGTCCATGATGTGGATCTCGCACGCGGCGCTGTTCCACCGCGCAAAGGCCAGCAGTTGACTAGGACGCGGCGCCTCGGGGTGGATCTTCATATAGGCCGCTCGCAGGGCTTCCCGGCTCTTATACTGGTTCACCATCAGGATGAGACCAAGCCGGTTGAATTCCTTCTGCTGGAAGACATAACCATCCGAGCCGGCTTCGGCCGTGATCGGCCGGATCTGCCGTGCTTGGTATGGAGCGGGCGCAGCAGTGCACAGCGCCAGCCCTGCGGCGGCGATTATCGCTTTCATGTGATGAGTCCCCCCGGACTGTGAGATTATGCTTCGGGTTTGACCGACCCGTCGGGAACGAGCGCGGCGACGATGCCGACCGCGAAGCAGAGCATCGAAAACGGGTATGGCAGCCCGACCGACCAGACCATTGCCTGGCCCATCGTCAGCAGTGTCGAGCGCTCCTTGAGGCGCGCCATCAGATATTCCCAGCCCTTGGCCATCAGTTCATTCCCCTCAGGCAGATTGCACGCTCGCGCTGGCGGCGCAGGGTCAGCCCCCGCACTTCCCGCCCCCCGGCCTTGTTCCATTTGAGAAAGGCGTCGCATCCCGCCCGCCAGTTGCCGGCGTCGAAATGCCGGTCGATGCTCGAGCCGCAATAGGCTTTGACGCCCACATTATAGGCGAGCGACACAGCCGCTGCGCGCCGGTAGTCGCGCCCGCCCTCGTGAAGCGAAGGCGTGCAGTTCATGACCGGGGCGGCGTGCGCGATGAGCCGCTTTTCGAGGCGCTTCCGGCACCCAGCCTTCGTCTCCACCATGCCGGGGCGCACGTTGTAAGTGTCCCCGTTGCAGATCGTCCAGACGCCGACGATGTCACGGTAAGCCTTATATTCCGTGCCCTCGTCTTCAGGGATCGTGATGAACAGGAGGGTTGCCGCGGCCAGGCCGACCATGGCTGCAAGCCCGCCTTGTTTGCGGTCGATCTTCTTGGCCTCGAGGGAATGAAGCGCCGTGTGCAGCTTGTTCAAGTGAACCTCCGTCCGATGCCGATGCTGTCGAGGTAGCGATCGAGCCTGGTCTTCTCGTCGGGCGTCAGGTGGCGCTTCAGAGCCGCCTGGATCTGCGCGTAGATCGGCCCCCGCTTGTTGCCATGCGTGAAGCCCTCGTCTGCCTTGCCTGACGAGCGATGGAGCGAGGTGCTCGCCCGCCTCGCAGAAGCGGAGGCAGCTTGGCTCCGAACCGGCCTCGGCGCTCTTGCGAGAACATGCTGAAGACGCCCCAGCAGTTTCCTGACCATGGCTGGTCTCCGTCATTTGCGAGGTGATGGGCGACCCTTGGAGCCGCAGTTGCACTTGCGATGCACCGGCCCCCGGCCACAGCCGCGGTGGTGAAATTCTAGGGCTCCCCCACCCCGGGGGCAGCCACGGTGAGGCTTGTTTACCTCGTCACTTGCAACCCGCTTGCCGGTCGGCCAGCTTCTCATCGATCTTGGCTAGAAGCTCGCACCAGTGCTCCGGGATCGGTTCGTCCAGGACGTAAGAGTAAACGCGCCCCAAGTTGCGGATGTCGCCCAGCGCGTCGGTCATGAGAAGTGCCGCATGACCAGCACGGCGACACCCATCAGTGAAAACCCGCTCATGCCCCAGAGCACCTTTACGGTGCTGACGGCGCCGGACCTTTGGTGCTCCTTGGCCTCGATGATCTGAAGGCGATTGCCGTGGACGTGCACCCGCTCCCGCAGGTCTCTCACATCGGCGTTGGTGCGGTCTTGGCCCGCCAGGACGAGTTTCACGTCGCCCCTGATTTCTGCGAGCTGCACCCGTGCATCGTCGTGCATATTCCCCCCGGACATAATTTCCCCCGCCCCTCGCCTCGCGTTTGGCTTTGTTCGTGTTTCGTGATCCGTGATTTCGTGGATACCCTTCCCCCAAGGAGCTCAGGGGTTCTCACATGTTGGGTATGCCGTCATTGTGCCCACCCCTCTGTTTTGGGAGTGATGTTGATTAGCCGGCGCCAGTTTTGATCGGCATGATAGGGCCGCCGCGCGCCATTCCGGCAAGCTGCACACCGATGTTGAACAGGCTGTCGCGCTCACGGTCGATCGTGAACCCGCGCTGGTTCGACGTGCCCCTCGTGTCCCGTCCGTTGAACAGCCCGAACGGCGTCTGCCCGAGGATTTGGGAGATCGCCTGAGCCTGAGTGAGCGGTGCCTGGGCACGTAGCTGGTCGATCGCGTATTGCTGGTTGCCCATTTCCGCCTGCAGGCCAACGTCGGCGCGCTCGTTGCCCGCCTGGGCAAGCGCGAACTGCTGAAGAAGGCCTGCGACCTGGATCTGAGCGTTGCGCGCATTCTCTTGCTGGCCGGCGTTGAACTGCGCGTTCCCGTTCGCCGCGCCCGCATTGAACTGCCCCGCCTGGGCATCGAGGCCGCCTTGCGTCAGCGCGAACTGGTTCAGTGCCTCAATGTTGGCGAGGCCAAATTGATTGGCCGCAGCGGCGTTCTGTGAAGCTGCCTGGTTCAGGGCTTGCTGGTTCGAGAGCGCGAACTGGTTCTGCGCCCCGGCATTTGCGAGGTTTGCAGTGTTCGCCGCATTGGCCCCGAACTTCAGCGCATCGGCATTGAGGCCAGCCTGTGCGCGACCGAACTGGTTGCGGGCTTCCGCGCCAAATCGGGCCGCGTCATTGTCGAACTGCCCCTGGGCAATGCCGAACTGGTTGGCCGCTTCGGCGCCGAAACGCGCTGCCTCGTTGTTGAGCTGTCCCTGCGCAAGTTCGAACTGGTTCCTGGCTTCCGCTCCAAACCGCGCCGCATCGCCATCCAGCTGGCCCTGGGCAAGCGCGAACTGGTTTTTCGCCTCCGCGCCGAGGCGCGCTGCGTCATTGTCAAATTGGCTTTGCGCAAGCGAGAACTGGTTGTTCGCATCAGCTCCGAACCGTGCCGCGTCGTTGTCGAATTGACCCTGTGCGAGCGAGAACTGGTTCTGCTGCCCGGCATTGAACTGGCTCGCCCCGTTGCGGGCGCTGGCGCCGAAGGAAGCTGCGCTGTCCCGCGCGCCGGCATTGTAGATGCCCGCCTGCTGGTTTGTTCCCCGTCAGCACCTATGGCCCAGATTTG
>JADDQD010000048.1 GCA_016781555.1 Pseudomonadota bacterium
CCCGTTCGCGGCGGCCGAGGCCGCGTAGCACAGGCGTCGCCTTGACGCGCCGCAACAGGTCGAGTTCGGCCGCTCTTCCGCTGCGCCTAGCAAGCGCCGAGGCGATCAAGGCGGACTGGTTGTAACCGCGCCGCCAAATTCGCCAGCGGTGCAGCGGAACGGGGACCAATATGGCGTCCTCCCGCTCTCCATCCAGATGCCGCTGCATGAACCGCGCGAGCGTTTCTGCCACCCCGGGCCTGCCGCCATATTTTAGCTTCAAGACCACCTTGCGAGCAATCTCGCCATAAGCAACCGCCGCTCGCATCCGATCGTAAGCGGGCGGGTTCGCGAGGCAGGAGCCGCACTCCACGCCCGCGCCTTGGTCGTAGGAAAATGGGCGGCCGCAGCGTTCGCAGCATGGCTCTCCAAGGAAGCTAAACGCCTGCCAGCATGACAGGCAGAAATGGTGCGGATGGTCGACAACCAGCCCGCAGCCAGGGCAGCGGGGCGGGAGGGCGAAATCCAGCACCTTTCTTGCGGCCGATCGCGCCGCGCCGGTGGCGACATCAAGCACAAGCCCTTGTCCCTGAGCCGGGCTCGCTGCACAAGCCCCGACATGATGGAGGACAAGCCGTTCGACCGGCGCTTGCGGCGCATCTGCCGCGACCGCGCGGCAGCCTCCTTTTGTGAGGCCAGCTACCTCCACCGGCTTGCCGCGGACGAGCTGCTCGAGCGACTGGATCTGGTAACACGGGAATTCGGGGTTGCCCTCGATCTCGGCTGCAGCGACGGTTATCTGGGCGATCAGCTGCGGCAGCGCGGACTTGAAGTCACCTTCGCGGATGCCGGCGAGGCCTTTGCAAAGGCCGCAGGCGGGGTACAGTGTGACGAGGATCGGCTCCCTTTTGCCGACCAAAGCTTCGACCTCATCGTTTCGGTCGGCGTTCTCGACACCGTAAACGATCTGCCTGGCGCGCTGACGCTGATCCGTCGTGCGCTGAAGCCGGACGGGCTTTTCCTCGCTGCATTTGCAGGAGCGGGAAGCCTGCCGCGCCTCAAGCGCGCGATGATGGCTGCCGATGCGGTGCAAGGGTCCGCATCCCCGCATATCCACCCTCAGATTGACGTGCGCGCCGCCGGCGACCTCCTGACGCGGGCCGGCTTCGCCCTTCAGGTGGCCGACTCTCTTGGCATCGACGTGCGCTTCTCCAGCATGCTGCGGCTGCTCCGAGACCTGCGGGCCATGGCTGCAAGCAACATCCTCCAGACGCGCTCGAGGAGGCCGCTTTCGCGCTACGCGCTAGCGGCCGCCTTTGCGGACTTTGGGGACAACGCCGATCCCGACGGCAAAACGAGCGAACGCTTCGAGATCGTCTACTTGACCGGCTGGGCGCCCTCGCCCGATCAACCGAAGCCCGCGAGGCGCGGCAGCGCAACCGCATCCCTGGCGACCGCGCTGCGCTCCACCTCTAAATGAGGGCGTCGAGCAGGCCGATCAGCGGCTTGTCGGCGGGCGGCATGTCGAGGCCGAACATCTGCGCCGGGCGCGCCCACTGAAGCGCGGTTGCGTCGAGCGGCTGCGGAGAACCGCGCCACTTGCGGCAAATATAAAGAAGAAGGAGCATGTGCCGATCGCCGATGCGGGCGCTCGCGAAAGCCGCTGGAGCAAGGCAGGCTTCCTCGGTCTCTATGCCGAGTTCCTCGCGAAGCTCGCGGATCAGCGCTGCTTCGGGAAGTTCCCCCTCATCAACCTTCCCGCCCGGAAACTCCCAAAGCCCCTCCATGTGGCGCCCGGGAGGACGTTGCTGGAGGAGCACTCGCCCGTCGCCGTCGACCATCGCCGCCGCAACCACCAGCATCGTCGGATTCTTTGCCACCAAGAGCTTTCGCTAGCTTTTTGTAAACAGCTTTAGGCCTAATTCTGCCATCGGGCCGACGGGTTCGGCCCGACGGGGATAGGAACATGCGTCGGCCAAAGGCAAGGCTTAGTGGAGATCAAAGCGGCGTCGCGATAGTCGACTACGCGCTCATCGTGGCGCTCATCGTTCTGGCCATCGTTGCCGGCCTGGCACAGGTTTCCGGCACCACGGTTCAGATGTGGGACCAGGCCGAGGAACCTTACCGCTCTACCTGAAGCGAGTTTCTTGTTGAACTCGAAGCACAGGACGGCGGAACCCGTTCCGCCGCCCTGTGCTCATTTTCTAGCTGCGCGCCCCGTAGACGACGAGCTTCACCTTTTCGCCCGGCCTCAGCTGACTGTTCGCCTCAAGCGAGTTCAGCGTCAAAAACCGTTCCAGCTGGAGGTCGCGATAGGCCATGCGACTGGCGAGGCTGCGCACCGTGTCGCTCGGACGCACCGTCACGACATCGATCACGCGCGGCCTGATCGCCGCCGCCTCGTTCGCCGTGAGCCGCCTCAGCGATCCCACCAGCGACCCGAACGGCCCCAGACCGGAACCGCCCCTGGTCAGGGTCACGAAGTGATAAGCGGTGTTCGAGTCCCACTGATAAGCAAAGACCGTGACGTCGACTGGCCCCTGCTGCGTTTGCGCGGTCGTGCTCGTGTAAGCGGCCGGGATACCGTTGACCGTCGTCGTGCGCGGCTGCGGGATCTGCAGCTGACCACTCTGCTGGCCCGCGACCGATTGAAAAACCTGCGCGATGTAGCTCGATAGATTTCCGTTGAACTGGCCGGTCGAGAACTGAGCCTGGCCGTTCGAGCCGGTGATGCTGACGGCGCGGGTTCCGTTCTGGATCCCGTAGCCCTGCGGCACGGAGAAGCCGAGGCGAAGGTCGGGATGAAGAAAGTCCCTCCCCTCGACAATACCCTGCCTCGGATCGTCGTCCACCAGAAGACCATCGACCTGGGCAAGGAACTGATCGCGATTGCGAACGCCCGCTCCCGCCCGCCCGGTGGCTTGCGCCCTTTGCGTGGCTCTGCGGACGCGGTCCGCGCTCAGCGGGTGCGTACGGGCCCAGGATGGAGTTGATCTTTCGTCATTGCGGCCGGCGCCCCTCGCCTCGAGCGAAGTGGCCGCACCAAGCGATGCCAGCAAACTCGGGGCGGCCATAGGATCATAGCCGGCCGCGGTCATGTAACGGATTCCGAGATCGTCGGATTCGAACTCCTGCCCGCGCGAATAGCTGAGGAAGACGCCCTGGCTGATCTGGCCGGCAAGCTGGGCCAGCTGACCGGAGCCGGTCACCGCGCCGACCACCAGGGCACCGAGTTGGCTGAGAAGGCCGGTCCGCTGCCGCCCTTCGCTGTGCCTGGCGGCAATGTGCCCAATCTCGTGGCCAAGCACGGAGGCGAGTTCGGCCTCGTCGTCCATGAGGCCAAGGAGCTGCCGGGTGATGTAGACATAGCCGCCAGGTACGGCGAAGGCGTTCATGACCGGGGAATTCAGCGTGGTGATGGTGAACACTCCGCTGCCGCCGCCCGGCACGCGCGAGGCAGCGGCGACTTTCCGGCCTACGGAAACCACATAAGCGCCGCGGGCGCCGCCCTCGGCCCCGCCAAATTCGGCGACCAGCTGCGGGTGCTGCTGCGCCGCCTTGCTCGCCGCGCTCTGCGAGATGGCACGCGGCGCGCGCTGCCCGCGCTGCGCCTCGCTTTGGGTTGCGCTTCCGATTGCCGCAAGCGACACCGACAACGCCATAAGCTTTTTGAAACTCGATGGGAATTTCATGTGACAGGTACTCCTATTCACACGACGGTTTTCGTCGCGAATGGAACGTGGGTTACAGCCTTCCGGTTCCTTAATCTGGGGTTCAGCCGCCGGCTAGCCGATCGACAGGAACTTCGCTCGGCGCTCGGCGCGGAGCTCGTCGCCGGTCTTGGCGGCAAGGCCTTGAAGCTCCTCGCTCAGCGCGTCGCCAAGCGCCCGAATGGCCTCGTCCGGCCGCCGATGTGCGCCGCCGAGCGGCTCGGGAACGATGCGCTCGATAATTCCCAGCTGCCGCAGGTCAGCCGCGGTTATGCGCATTGCTTCGGCAGCGTCGGGAGCGCGGTCGCCCGTGCGCCAAAGGATCGACGCGCAGCCTTCAGGCGAGATGACGGCGTAGACGGAATGCTCGAGCATCAGCACTCGATTGGCGGCCGCAAGCGCGATCGCGCCGCCCGATCCTCCCTCGCCCACGATTGCTGCAATGAGTGGAACCCTCAGTCCGAGACACGCCTCGGTCGAGCGGGCGATGGCTTCTGCTTGCCCCCTCTCCTCCGCTTGGACACCGGGAAAGGCGCCTGGCGTATCAACTAGCGTCACAACCGGCACACCAAACCGGTCGGCAAGCTGCATCAGCCGAATGGCCTTGCGATAGCCTTCCGGCTTGGCCATTCCGAAATTGTGCTTGAGACGCGATGCGGTGTCGTCGCCTTTCTCGTGGCCGATCACCATTACTTTGCGACCCCTGAGCTTGCCGAGCCCGCCCACGATTGCCTTATCCTCGGCGAAATTCCGGTCGCCGGCGAGCGGCACGAAATCGTCGATGAGCCCGGCCACATAATCGTTGAAATGCGGGCGCTCGGGGTGACGGGCAACAAGGGCCTTCTGCCATGGTGTCAGCTTGGCATAGGTATCCCGAAGCAATCGCTCGGACTTTGCCTGAAGCCGTTCGATCTCCGTTGCGAGGTTGAGCGAGCCTGCCTCCGCCGTGTCGCGCAGCTCGTTCACGCGTGCGTCGAGTTCAGCCAGCGGTTTTTCGAAGTCTAGGAAGGTCGGCATTTCGCGCGGGGGTTAAGCGCGCCGGCGCTGCGCGTCAACGAGCGGGTGGCGGCTGTTCACGAGCTCGATCAGCCGGCGGCTGTCGACATGCGTGTAGATCTGCGTCGTGGCGATGTCGGCGTGGCCGAGCAGCATCTGGAGCGCCCGAAGGTCGGCACCGCCCTCGAGCAGGTGTGTGGCAAAGGCATGGCGCAGGACGTGAGGGCTGATGCGCTCGGGCGGGATCCCCGCCGCCGCGCCAAGCTCCTGGAGGAGCTGGTAAAGCCTGACGCGGGTCAGATGCTTCTTGCCCGATGGGAACAGCCATGGCGATTCCCTTGGAACCAGGCTTCGCCATTCCGTCACGGCGGCGCGCGCTTTGTCCGAGATCGGGACCAGCCGCTCCTTACCTCCCTTGCCGCTGAGGATGAGGTAGGGCTTGTCGGGCGAGACCGCATTCCTGGGAAGCGACACGAGTTCGGTTGCGCGGAGCCCGGAGCCGTACAGAAGTTCAACCAGTGCTGCCATTCGGAGCGCGGCAGCGTTTGCCTCCTCCTGCTTGCGCCGCTCCACTTCGCGAAACAGCGCGTCAACCGCGCCATGATCGAGTATCTTGGGCAGTGGCCGCGCGCCTGCGGGCCGGGGCAGCGCCGGGGAAGGATCATCTTCTCTCAGGCCCTCATCATGCAGAAAGCCGAAGAAGCGTCTTAGCGCCGACGCCTTTCGCGCAACGCTGGCACGCTTCAAGGCCATCCACTCTTCGCCAAGCCGCTTCAGCTGCTCGGGCGCGGCGATGGCGAGCTGACCGGCCAACAGTTCAGAGGCGCCGCGAAGATCGCGCTCGTAAGCTGCAAGAGTGTTGGCCGCAGCACCGGCTTCGGCAGCCATCATCTCCAGAAAGGCGCCAATCAGCTGCCGATCCTCACTGGCAGTCATACTGGCCAGCTTCGTGGTTGTCACAGCCGCGCCACCGCCTCCGCAGCGATCATTCGCGCTTCATATTCGAGGCCGACGCGGCGGAGCGCACGCACGATGCGATATAGGTGGTGCGGCGGAACGCCCGCCCAGCCGCCTGTCTGCATTCCCGCCGCTGCGAGAAGCACCACGGTTCCCTGCTGCCCGCGTGCGGCCGCGTGGTCGATGAGCCTCGTCCAGCGATTTTGCGCGGTGAGGTTCACGGCCAAGTCGTCCGCGATGTCCTGAGCGCTGCCGGGGATCTTGCCCAGCCCCGCGAGGCCTGCGACCAACAACTTGGTCCGGATATCGCCTTGGCTGTTGTCGTTCGAAGCGAAGCTGCTGAGCCGGCCTGTGTCCACACCGCCGCGTGGCGATGCAAGCGCCACGAGCGCCCACGCGACGTCCCCGGCGGCCCCCTCCATGGCCTCCACCGCGGCCGCCCACCGCGCTGCCGGAGTGTCGAGGCCGCCCGTCAGCATCGAGGCGATGAGTTCCGGCGCATCGTCCTGGAGCTCTGCGGAGGGGCGGATGCGCGCAGCGGCCGTGGCGGTCAGGATAAGGCGCGCGTGCCTCTGGACCGGATCCGCCCCGCCGTCATCCCAAAGATCGCGAAGCGCGTTCATGCGGGCATTCCCGTCGCGGGCTGCGAATGCCGTGCGGAGCCGCCCGCCAACCGTTTCTGCAAATTCGGAGGGATCGGCACCGTCGGCGATGAGGCTGTAGAGTTCCACCAGCGAAGCGTTGGAGAAGACGCCCAGCGAGGCGGCGGTTTGTGCTGCCCCGACGCGCTGCTCGACTGGCAGCATCGGCGTGCGTGCTTGCCAAGCCTGAACATGCGGCCCGGCGCTGCGCATCAGCTGCTCTGGAATTTCCAACCCGGTCGCGCTTGCAATCCCGAAGCGCCAACTGCTGAGTTGGTCGACCTCGTCCCATTGAACGGTTACGGCGCGACGGGTGTTCAGCCCCGCGCCGATCACCTTTTCGGCAAGCGTCACGTCGATCGGCCGGGCGCGGCTTCGGCGGCGCGCCTGATCGATCAGCGCGCTCGCCCGCCCCGCATCACCCTCGAGCGCCGCGCACATGGCCTCCGAGAGTGGCCAGACAGGCTCGTCCGAAATTTCGCGGCCAGGCAAGACGAGTGGGCACAAGGCAGCTGGATCGGCCGTCGCCAGCGCAGTCTGCACGGCAACGGCAAACATCTTCGGGGTGAATTGGTCGACATCAACCGACTGGACGAGCATCCGGGCGGCATCGGCCTCTCCCATGCGCAGCAGCAACCAGGCGCGTTCCGCAACCCAATCGACCGGGTGCACGTAACTCGGCGCCGGCACACGCGAAAGGAGCGCGCGGCGGAGCAACATCGACATCCAGCGCGAGGGCAGGGGTGCGTCCATCCGCCGCATCAAAGTTGTCAGGAAGCGGCCGTTGGCGCTCCCGAATGCGTCGTAAGCGAGCCCCCAGTTGCCAGGCTCGAAGGGCCCCACCACGTCGATGCGGCGGCGCGCAAAATCGGGGATTTCGATCGGAGGCTCCGGCTCGAGCTCCTCCAGCGCTTCGAGATCCTCCGCCGCCGAATTCTCGATCACCGTCTCGCCGCCCTCGAGCCCAGTGGGCGGCGGAGGCGGCGCCGGTACCGGCGCTGCCGGATCCTGGGGAGCCGCCGGATTCTCCTGGGCCGGTGGGGGCGGCGTTTCAGGTTCGCCGAAGCCTGGCGGCAGCAGCGATTCGGGAGTCTTGGTTTCCTGGCTCAGCGCCGGGATCGCAAGCGCGAGCGCCCCGGCTCCCCCAAGGAAGAGAAGCTTACTTCGCCAGCGCTTCATTCGTGACGTCCTGCTCGATACGCTGCTGGGGCACCTCGGTATCCTTCATCGACAAATAGATCACGCCGCCGATCAGCAGCACGAGCAGAGCGATGAGGATCGTGGGGAGTGGCGATTTGCGGCGCTTGGGAGCGGCGAACGATGTTCTAGGCATGCGCGCCTTTTGCCCCACGAAGCGGCACCATGTATAGCCCCGGCTTGATGCCGAACGCGCTGATCAGGCCCGACCGCTCGATTGTCCTTGTCGGCTTGATGGGGGCGGGCAAGTCCACCGTCGGGAGGCGCCTCGCGAAGCGGCTTGGCCTGGGCTTCGCCGACTCCGACGAGGAGATCGAACGCGCCGCGGACCAAAGCATTTCCGAGATTTTCGAGCACTTTGGGGAGGCAAACTTTCGGGATGGCGAGCGGCGGGTGATCGCGCGGCTGATCGAAGGGCCGCCCAAAGTGATCGCCACCGGCGGCGGAGCCTTCATGAACGAGGGGACGCGCAGACTTATTCTCGAGAGATGCATCGCGATCTGGCTCGATGCCGACATCGAGACGCTTGCCGAACGCGTTTCCCGGCGCGAACATCGCCCCTTGCTCAAAAACAAGGATCCCCGGACGGTGCTTCGCCAACTCGCCGAAGTGCGCAACCCGATCTACTCAGAAGCACATCTGCGGATCCGGAGCGAGGAAACGCCACATGAGCGGACGGTAGACGCGATCCTTGAAGCACTTGCGACCCGCGCCGCCTAGAGTGCTTTCTAAACTCGTTCCCGGTTCAGCATGAACGGAAACCAGCCTAGACGATCTTGACGCGGCCAAGCCTAGAAACGAGGTGGGCGAAACCAATTCAGCTTACGCCACATCTTCGCCCCATTTACCGGCTGATCCTCACCTCCCGCCGACGATGGGGCAGATCGAACATGTTGTTTGCACTCATGCTGGTTTCTGAACCCATGTCTACGCTGGCTCGTGGCAAAGACACCCAGGATTTCGATCTGAAGGCGGTGACGGCGCGGGATGAAGTGCCACCGGGCCCTGGCCGGCAGCAAGGCTGCGCCCCCGGCAACGCGACCGAAATCGTGGTTTGCGGCTCGAGGCAGGAAAGTGAGCGCTATCGCCTCCGCCCGCTGCCGGATGCGGACTTCAAGGAGGACCGGCTGGTTGCAGAGGCGAACCTTGGAGGTGGCTTCACCGGCAAGGTGCACATGGATCAGGTGGAGATTTCGCCAGGTATCCTCAGCAAACGGGTGCTGTTTTCCATCAAGAAGCCGTTTTAAGGCGTCGTCAGCGCGAGCCGCTACTTGGCTGGTTGATGCTGTTCCTTCGCATCCGGAAGGCTCCGCCCCGGGAGGAACATCAGGTGCTTGGTGTCATGAAGGTCGCCCGACTTGCTTTGAGCAGCAAGGCGTTCAGCATCCCGCATCCGGAATTCCCGCTCAACCCGCTGCACCTCTTCTTCCGACACGCAGAAGCGCGTCAGGGCTTCGCGCCCCATCAGCACCGCCGATTCGAACACTTCCCGGAAGGCCCCGGCGAGATCGACACCGTCGAGAGCCATCATCTGGCGGCGATCGAACACGCGGACGAACACAGCCGCCTGGGGAAACGCCTGAAGGATCGGTTCCATCCTGCGTGCGTCGAGGCTTGCTCCGTCGATGCAGAAGAGCAGCGCCTGTGCATCGGCGGCACCGGCGGCCCTGAGAATATCAAGACGCGTTCCGTCGCCATAATAGACCTTCATTCCGAAGCTGCCGCTGAGCTCGATCTGGCTCGCTTTGAGGTCGATAAGTGTGAGACTGATCCCCTTGGCCATCAACATTCGCGCCACGGTCTGCCCGAAACGGCCATAGCCGATCACGATTGCGCGCGACTCCGCGGAGAGTTCCGGTCCGTCCAGGCCGGCCCCTTCTCGAAGCGAAGCATGCCGCTCCGTCCAACGATTGAACATCATCAGGAACGGCGTTGAAGCCATGGACACGGTGACGATGGCACCGAACAGGCTTGCGGCAGTGGGGGTGATCAGCATTGCGCTCAGCGCTGCGGCGAACAGCACGAACCCGAACTCGCCCCCCTGGCTTAGAAGCAGCCCAAGCCGCCAAGCCTTGCGCGTTTCCATTCGGAAGAGTTTCGCCAGCCCGAACAGCACGGCCGCCTTCACCGCGATCAGCGCCAGTGCCATGCCCAGCACGAAGAACGGCCGGTCGGCCACGGCGTCGAGATCAAGCATCATGCCGACGGCGACGAAGAAAAGACCCAGGAGCAGTGAACGGAACGGCTCGATATCGGTCTCGAGCTCATGACGGTAAGGGGAATCCGCCAGCATGACGCCAGCCACAAATGCGCCGAGTGCCGTGGACAGGTGCAATGCCTCCATCACGGCAGCGCTGGCGAGCACCGTGAAAAGTCCGGCCACCACGAAAAGCTCGCGCTCGCTCACCCGCCCGATCATGCGAAACAATGGGTTGATGATGAAACGGCCGGCAAGGACGAGCCCTGCGATGGCGCCCACCGTGTACAGCGCAAGCTGCCAGCCTGGCGGGGCGAGCGGATCGGCCGGGGCGCGGGAAAGCGCGGCGATGATGGTGATCAGCGGAACGATCGACAGGTCTTGAAAGAGCAGGATCGAGAAAGCCCGTTCGCCGGGGCGAGTATTGATCTCCCCTGACGACCTGAGACTTGGCAGCACCTGCGCAGTGGATGAAAGCGCCAGCGGAAGCCCGATCGCCAGCGAAGCCGGCCAGCTCATTCCCGTCGCTACCTTGACAAGCAGCGCCAGCGCGACGCCCGAGACTGCGACCTGCAGCGTGCCGAGGCCGAAGATGTCGTGCTTCAGGCGCCATAATCTGCTTGGATGAAGCTCAAGGCCGACCAGAAACAGCAGAAGCACGATGCCAAAATCGGCGATCCGCATCATCTGCTCGCCGCCCGAGCGGACGAGGCCCAGCCCATCCGGACCCACAAGCGCACCAGCAACCAGATAACCGAGCACAGCGCCGAGCCCGAGACGACGGAACAGGGTGACGAACAGCATTGCAGCGCCGAGCATGATGACGCCGTCGCGCAGCACCATCGTGGCAGCTTCAGCCGTGTGTGGCTCCATCAGCGCCTCGCGCTCCAGGCTGCCTCGGCGACGGCCTGGAACGGAAGCAGGATCGAGGCATGTCGCGCCTTGTAAGGCCGCGCTCCGCGAAAGATCCCGAGGCCCGGCCACTCCCCTGGATCATCGCACCTTCCCTCCAGGAAATCGGCAAGCGAGTCGCGCGCGCGCGCCAGCTCGGCAGCGCTCCGGCCAAGTGCGCTTGCCCCCATCAGCGCTGCCGATGCCTGCCCAAGCGCGCAGGCTTTTACCTGTTGAGCGAGCGCCTCCAGCCGCCCGCTCTCGCCCACCACCACATCAACGGTGATGCGACTGCCACATACGGGCGAGCGCTTCTCGACGCTTGCTTGCGGGCGATCGAGCCGGCCATGGTGCGGGATCGAAGCTGCCAAGCGCAATAGGTCCCGGTTGTAGAGCGCCGTGGTCATGATCCGCCATATAAGCCGGCCCGGTCCTGTGCGCCACCGGATGGGAGCGGGCGCCGGTTGAGGCGCTCCCAGCTCTTGTCAGGCGCGGCGCCAGATGGTCCCTGACGGGCCGTCCTCAAGCAGGATGCCCGCGGCGGCGAGTTCAGCTCGGATCCGGTCTGCCTCGGCGAAGTTGCGCTCCTTCTTTGCAGCAGAGCGTTTCCCGACGAGCCCGTCGATCCGCGCATCGCCCTCGCCTTGGAACCAGCCGGCAGTCGTGTCCCCGAGCAACCCAAGCAGCGCGGCGCTTGCTTTGAGTGCGGCTGGATCTTCGATTGCCGAGAGCCGCGACAGCGCCAGTGGCGTATTGAGGTCGTCCGACAAAGCTTCCAAGACATTTGCGTCCGGCTCGCCAGCATTGGCGTCCGCCGCACTGCGATAAAGGCGGTCGAGCGTCGCCTTGCTCTGGGTAACCAGCTGCGCGGACCATTCAAGCGGTTGCCGGTAGTGGGCGGAAAGGAGCGCAAAGCGCAGAACTTCGCCTTTATGACCCTGGTCGAGGAGCTCACCCACGCTCACCACGTTGCCCAGCGACTTCGACATCTTCTCGCTCCCGGCCATGGAGAGAAAGCCGTTATGAAGCCAGTAGCGGGCCAGCGGAGCGCCGCCGTGGGCGCAGCGGCTTTGCGAGATCTCATTTTCGTGGTGCGGGAAGATCAGGTCGAGCCCCCCACCATGAATATCGATCGTTTGCCCCAAATGCGCTTCGATCATTGCGGAGCATTCGATGTGCCAGCCTGGGCGGCCCCTGCCCCACGGACTGTCCCAGCCGATCACCTGCGGTTCGGACGGCTTCCAGAGCACGAAGTCTGCCGGGTCCTTCTTGTATGAAGCGACTTCCACGCGCGCACCGGCGATCATTGCATCGCGGTCGCGTCGGCCGAGTGCGCCATAATCCGGATCCGACGGAACGTGGAACAGGATGTGCCCGTCCGCTTCGTATGCATTGCCGGTACGGACCAGCCGGTCGATCATGCTGATCATCGCGTCGATTGTCTCGGTGGCGCGGGGCGCGATTTCTGGCGCGCCAACCCCGAGTGCAGCCATGTCATCAAGGTAGAAGCGTTCGTAACGCTGCGTGATCACCGATGGCGCGACCCCCTCTGCGCCTGCCGCCTCGATGATCCTGTCGTCGACATCCGTGACGTTGCGTGCGTAGACGAGGCTGTTCTCACCATAAACATGACGGAGCAAGCGGGCGAGCAGGTCGAACACCACAGCGGGCCGCGCGTTGCCGATATGCGCGCGATTGTAGACGGTGGGGCCACACACATACATGGTGACCCTGCGCGGATCCGCCGGCACGAAGACCCGCTTTTCGCGCCTCATGGTGTCGTAGAACCTGATCTGCGTCATTGTTCGTTCTGCAGATTGGCTT
>JADDQD010000172.1 GCA_016781555.1 Pseudomonadota bacterium
GCGCGCGCATCTACGACATTCGGCTCGACCTCGCCGAGGATCTGCTGTTCGGTTTCCAGTTCCTGCTCATCGTCTACTTGGGCGCACTCGCCATCATCGCTGAGGAGCTCACGATCGGGCTTCTGCTCGCCTTTACCGCTTATCGTACCAGCTTCATGGGAAGCGCCGTGAACTTGGTCGACCAGTGGCAGAAGTGGCGCCTCATCGGCCTCCACCTCGAGCGCTTGTCGGACATTGTCGGCCAGGCGCGAGAGGATATCCGTCCGGCGCCGCGCAAGGCTTTGCTCCCACCTCCAGGGATGGCCGCGGAACGGCTGAGCTTTTCCTACAGCCCCAACGAGAGTCCGATCTTCGACAAGCTCGACTTCGACATACCCAAGGGCAGCTTCGTTGCGATCGTTGGCCCTTCCGGATCGGGAAAGACGACATTGGTGAGGCTGATGATTGGACTGCTCGCCCCCTCGGGGGGCCAGATTACCATTGATGGCGTGCCGCTCGGGCCAGCCACCGTTGCCGCTTGGCGAGGGCGGATCGGTGCGGTTCTGCAGGATGACCATCTGCTCACCGGCACGCTGGCGGACAACATCGCCTTTTTCGATCCCAAGCTCGACATGGACCGGGTTGAGCGGGCAGCGAAAGCCGCCCGTATTCACGCCGACATCATGAAGATGCCGATGGCCTTTCAGAGCCTGGTCGGCGACATGGGCGCGGCATTGTCGGGGGGGCAGCGCCAACGGATCATGCTGGCCCGTGCGCTTTACCGCGACCCGGACGTGCTGTTCCTCGACGAGGGTACCGCCAATCTCGACGAGGAGAATGAAAACGCGATCGTGGACCTCATCGCGCGGCTCCCGATTACGCGCATCGTTGTCGCTCACCGCCCTGCGCTGATCGCGCGGGCGGACATCGTATACCGGCTCGATGGCGGGAAAATCACCGAGGTACCGCGCGCATCAGAAGTGCGGGGAAAAACGGCTTCAGCCTGACCAGCTTGACCTTGGTCTAAGTGCGCATCTGGAACTCGCCCCGGAAGCGCCGTCCTCCCGATCCCTAGAAAGGACGATTGGCAACCCTCAGCGTTGATCGGGCTCCATTGCGGCGGCGTTGCCGCCATAAGTCGCCATGTCGGCAGCTTCGTCGGCTGCGGCTTCATTGGCCAGCGCGGCACCGTTAGCAAGTTCAGCGTCAGTAGCCGGCCGGTCCGGTGCGGCTTCGGAAGCGGGCCCGCAGGCGGTCGCCAGAAGTGCCAGTCCAAGGACCGCAAAGCCGACTTTCCGCATGAGCTCTGCCGCCCTTGGTCTGCTGGACGGGCTCAATACGCGTTCTGCCCAGTGTCGCTGAGATTGGCGGCCTCGTCCCCGCCCATATCGTTACCAGCGGTCGCACCGGTCGCCGCCTCGCCTTGGTTCGCTGCTGTCTCGCCCGCAGGACCGCCGCACGCAGCCAGCGCAAAAACAAGGGCAAGTAGGGCTAAGTGATGCCTCTGCCGGGGCATCCTCGGGGTGAAGGTAAGCTTCCGCATCGCGCTCTCCCGTCCAGTTCCTCTGCAGGGGAAGCAACGTACTATGTCAGGATTGGTTCGTTCTCGCCTCTAGTAAGGCCAAAAAGCCGCTCGCACCTTGCGAAGACTCAGACGAGCCGCGACTGCTTCACGGCTGCTTCAATGAACGAGGCGAAGAGCGGATGAGGCTCGAACGGCTTGGACTTGAGCTCCGGGTGGAACTGCACACCTACGAACCAGGGGTGGTCCGGACGTTCGACGATCTCGGGAAGCGCACCATCAGGACTCATGCCCGAAAAGACCAGTCCCCCCGCTTCAAGCGCATCTTTATAGTGGACGTTCACTTCGTAACGGTGGCGGTGACGTTCGGAGATGCACGTGTTGCCGTAGATGGCCGCGACGTGGCTGTTGCCGCCCAGCTCCGCTTCATAAGCACCGAGCCGCATCGTACCGCCCATGTCGCCGTTCGCGGCGCGGCGCTCAAGTCCTTCACGGCTCATCCACTCGGTTATGAGCCCGACCACGGGCTCGGCAGTCTCGCCGAACTCGCTCGAGGAAGCGCCCGGCAAGCCAGCAGTATTTCGTGCGCCCTCGATGCATGCCATTTGCATGCCAAGGCAGATGCCGAAGAATGGGACGCGCCGCGTCCGAGCGAATTCAACCGAGGCGATCTTCCCTTCTGACCCGCGCTCGCCGAATCCGCCGGGTACCAGGATCGCGTGCATCGGCTCCAGCTGGGGGGCCAGTTCGGCTTCGGGATGCTCGAAAACTTCGGCGTCAAGCCAGCGGATGTTTACTTTAACCCGGTTGGCGATGCCGCCGTGAACAAGCGCTTCGGTCAAGCTCTTATAGGCGTCCTGCAGGCCGACATATTTGCCGACCACCCCGATCGTTACCTCGCCTTCCGGGTTGAACAGGCGATCGAGGATATTTTCCCACTGGCCGAGATCAGGTTCGGGCGCATCTTCGATGCCGAAAGCGCGGAGGACTTCGGCGTCGAGGCCCTCGCGGTGATATTGGAGCGGAACCGCGTAGATGCTTTTGGCATCGAGAGCGGGGATCACCGCTTCCTTTCTGACATTGCAGAATTGCGCGATCTTCGCCCGCTCGCCGTCGGGAAGCGGCCGATCGACGCGGCACAGGAGAATGTCGGGCTGGATGCCAAGCGACGTCAGGTCCCGAACGCTATGCTGCGTCGGCTTGGTCTTCAGCTCCCCGGCAGCTGCGATATAGGGGATGAGCGTGGTGTGAATCGAAACGGTTCGAGCGCGGCCGATGTCGTTGCGGAGCTGCCGGATCGCTTCGATGAACGGAAGCGACTCGATATCGCCGACCGTGCCGCCGATCTCGCATATGAGGAAGTCGAGATCACCCAGATCAGCGGTTGCAAAAGATTTGATCTCGTTGGTGACGTGCGGGATTACCTGAACGGTCGCCCCGAGATAATCGCCGCGGCGTTCCTTGGCGATTATGTCACGGTAGATCCGGCCGGTCGTGATGTTGTCGGACTGGCGCGCAGCGACGCCGGTGAACCGCTCATAGTGCCCGAGGTCGAGATCGGTCTCGGCACCATCATCGGTCACATAGACTTCGCCGTGCTGATACGGGGACATCGTCCCCGGATCGACGTTCAGATACGGATCGAACTTGCGGATGCGAACCTTGAAGCCGCGCGCCTGAAGAAGGGCAGCGAGCGAAGCTGCCATGAGACCTTTGCCGAGGCTGGAGACCACGCCGCCGGTGATAAAAATGAACCGCGCCATGGGATTTGAGGCTTAAGGGGTCCGGCGGCGCAAGAGCAAGCCGCCGAATCAACTTGCCGGTAAGATTATTTCGTCTGCGGTGCGGCGGCGTTGCCAATCGGCGCCGGCGCGATTGGCGCGGGTGCGGAGGTCCCGGGAGCAGTCTGCCCCGCTGCCTGTTCGGCAGCACCGGCAAGCGGATCGTTGTTCGGCGAGGGTGGTGCGCCAGTGATCGGGGCGGCAGGAGTCCCGAACGGCGCGGCAGGCGAAGCGGGCTGGCGCGCCAGCGACGGATCGATCTGGGCGGGCGCCCGTGCCACGGTGGCCACGCCAGCAAGCGCGATCGAGAGAACGACGAACAAAGTTGCAAGAACCGCGGTGGCCCGCGTGAGGAAGTCGGCTGCGCCCCGCGCCGTCATCAGGCTTCCGCTCGAGCTTGCGACGAGGCCCCCTCCTTCGGAACGCTGCATCAAGATCACCGCGACCAGGGAAGCGGCAACGATCGTCTGGACGATAAGGAGGAAGGTGAACAACATTCGCGAAGCTTTCGGGAAATTGGATGCGCGTGCGATCTAGTCGAACGGCGGCGCGCGTTCAACCGCCTCGACCAAGCAGGGAAAAGGCTGCGCGCGCTGATCTTGCGCGCTCCAGGTTTACTGGCGGGACGCTGCTTCGATGATGGGAACGAACTGCGCGGCCGTGAGGCTGCAGCCCCCGACCAGCGCTCCGTCGACGTCTCCCACCGCAAATAGCTCGGCAGCGTTGTCGGGCCTGACGGATCCGCCATAAAGAATCCGGACGAGCGCACCCCATTCGCCAAACCGCTGTTTGAGGTGAGCGCGAATGGCAGCGTGCATCTCCCCGACATCTTCGCACGTGGCGGTTCTTCCGGTCCCGATCGCCCAGATCGGCTCATAGGCCACCACAATGTCACCGTCAGGCGCATGGTCGGGCACCGATCCCGCCAGCTGTTCCGTCACCACCGCTACGGCCCTTCCCGCCTCGCGCTCCGACTCTGTTTCGCCGACGCAGATGATGGCCTGCAGCCCGGCTGCCACGGCTGCTTGTGCTTTTGCGCGGACTTCCTCGTTTGTTTCATGGTGAAACTGACGGCGCTCGGAATGGCCGACGATCACGAGCCGGGCGCCGATCTCCCGCAGCATCGGCGCACAGATGTTGCCGGTATAGGCGCCGCACTCCTTCGAGTGACAGTCCTGGGCTCCGATCGGCATGCCTTGGGCCCGCGCAATCGCAGGGGCAATCAGCGTGAAAGGAGGGCAGATTGCTACGTCGACACCCGGGGCGCGACGGTGGGCATCGGCGATGGCGGATACTTCGGCGAGTGCAGCAAGGTTGCCGTTCATCTTCCAGTTTCCCACGACGAGCTTGCGGCGCACCTTTGTTCCTTTCGATGTTTTGCCACCGCTAGCGGCGGCGCGAGAATGGCAATCGGGAAGAGCCGGGATGGCGCCCTCCCTCTTCCAATGCTCGCCGGCAGAGGTCGGGACGGGCGTGCCTAGCAACTCAGCTTCACCGCGCCAAGCTTGCCGCGCTTCGATGCGCCTTCTATGGACGGCCTCGGCAATGGGCCAGGCGCCCTTCTCCTTTCTCGCTGGGTATTACATGCTTTCCATCTTCCGCCGCGGCATCGTCTCGAAACTCATGCTGGTGATCCTCGCCATCGGCTTGTTTGCGATTGTCGTGACTGGCTTCGGGACTGATGGCGCGGGCGGCCTTGGCGGCGTGTCCGGTGCGCCCACCCAGACACTCGCCTCGGTCGGCGGTGAGGAAGTCACTTCCGCCGAACTTACCCAGCAGATCAACCGACAGCTGGCCAGGGCGCGGCAACAGCAGCCCGAGCTCGACATGGGCACGTTTTTGAGGACGGGCGCCTTCGAGGAGATCCTTCGCCAGCTGATCAGCCAAAAGGCCTTGACCGCCTTTGCCGACGCGAACGGCATGACGGCATCCAAGAAAATGATCGATGCCGAGATCGCAAGTATCCCTGCCTTCCGGAACCTTGCTGGCCAGTTCGATCAGCAGACCTTTCTTGCTGCCTTGCGGCAGGAAGAAATCACCGAGGACCAGCTCCGCCGCGACCTCGCTGCCAGCCTGCTCCAGCGGCAGATCCTGGTCCCTGTGGGGGCCGCTGCACAAGTCCCGCAGGGGCTGGCGCTCCAATATGCCTCGCTTCTCCTTGAGCAACGAAGCGGAACGGTAGGACTGGTTCCAACGGGAGCAATGGGGGCCGGGCGCGAACCGACCGATGCCGAAGTTGCCGCCTTCTACCGCGAGAACTCGGCGCGATACGTCATTCCCGAGCGGCGGGTGCTTCGCTATGCGCTGATCGGCCCAGAGCAGGTCGCCGCCGCCGCGCAGCCAAACGACGCCGAAATCCAGGCCGCCTACAATGCCGCGCAGGACCGTTATGGCGCCAAGGAAACTCGGACGCTGAGTCAGGTCGTGCTTCCCGACCAGGCAGCCGCACGCGCCTTTTCAGCAAAACTCGCCGCCGGCACCAGCTTCGAGCAGGCCGCAGCGCAGGCAGGGTTCTCCGCCGGTGACATCGCGGTAGGCCAGCAGACCAAGGCTGAGTTCGCGCGGCTGACGTCCGACGCGGTTGCGAACGCTGCTTTCGGTGCAGCACGCGGCGCAGTAACGCCGCCGCTCCAGTCGCCGCTCGGCTGGCACATCGTGCGCGTCGACGCGATCAATCGAACGGCCGCAACCCCGCTCGCGGCGGCTCGTCCAGAGATCCAAGCCCAGATTTCGCAGCGCAAGCGGACCGAAGCGCTGGGCAATCTCGTCACCCGCGTTGAGGACGCACTCGGGGAAGGATCCAGCTTCGAGGAGGTGGCGCGAGCAAACGGCCTTGGCGTGCAGGAGACGCCGCCGCTGACTGCGGCCGGCGCACAACCCGGGGTCGCGGGATGGCGTCCGCCGGCAGAGGTCCTACCGCTCCTGAAGTCGGGCTTCGACATGAGTCCTGACGAAGACCCAACGGTGGAGACGATCGACGGCGGTCAGCGGTTTGCAGTGCTCGCCGTGTCGCGCGTGATACCAGCCGCGCCGCCGCCGCTCGCGCAGATCAGAAATATCGTAAAGGCCGATTTGGTGGCCAAGCGGGCGGCCGACCGCGCCAGAGCCGTCGCGACCGCGCTTGCCGCCAAGATCAATGCGGGCGTGCCAGCCGCACAAGCCTTCGCGCAGGCGGATGTCGGGCTCCCGCCCCTGCAGACGGTTAAGGCCCGCCGCTTGGAAATTGCGCGGCCCAACCAACCTATTCCGCCGCCCCTGGCGATGCTGTTCAGCCTGCCTCGCGGGAAGGCTCGGCTAGTCGCGGCGCCGAACGGCCAGGGCTGGTTCGTGGTGCATCTCCAAACGATCGTTCCGGGCGACGCGCGCACCGCGCCGCAGCTGGTCCAGGCGACGCGCAGCCAGTTTCAACAGTTCATCGGCCAGGAATATGCAGATCAGTTCACGCGCTCGATCGAGAAAGGCTTGGAGGTTGAGCGGGACGAAGAAGCCATCGCTGCTCTGAAGCGGCAATTGCTGGGGGGAAGCTCCGCGCAATAGCCGTGATCCTGCTGATCGACAATTACGACAGCTTCTCCTGGAACCTTGTTCATTACCTCCGCGCGCTCGGCGCTGAGGTCATCGTGCGGCGCAACGACGAGCTTTCGGTGGGCGAGGCACTCGCCATGGGAGCGGCTGGCTTCCTGATCTCACCGGGACCAGGCAAACCCGACGAGGCCGGCATTTCACTCCGGCTGGTGGAAGCCTGCGCCGAGGCACGAACGCCGCTGCTCGGCGTCTGCTTGGGCCATCAGGCGATTGCACAGCATTTCGGCGGGGAGGTCGTGCGAACCGCTCAGCTGATGCACGGCAAGACTTGCGCCGTGAGCCATGACGGCACCGGACTGTTCGAGGGACTCCCCACGCCGTTCACGGCCACACGCTATCATTCGCTGGCTGTGGCGGAGAAGGGACTTCCGGATTGCCTGCTGATCAACGCAAGCGCGGCCGATGCCACCGTGCAAGGATTGCGGCACCGGGAGCTTCCGATCCACGGGGTACAATTTCACCCGGAAAGCGTTGCCACCGAGCATGGGCATGCGCTGCTGGCCAATTTCCTGCGCCTGGTGCGCGAGACCCGCTAAACCACTCTCACGAAACAGCGCGACCTGGTTTTTGAGCCGGGATGGATGATTCACAAATGAGGTTGACAACCAACCGTAACGTTTCCTACACGTTCTGCATTCGTTCCTATGGGGGCCGCCATGCTTACGCGCAAGCAACATGAGCTTCTGACCTACATTCACGAGCACCTTACCGCCAATGGGGTCTCCCCCTCGTTCGAGGAGATGAAGGAGGCGCTGGAGCTCAAGTCCAAGTCTGGGGTCCACCGACTGATCTCCGCTCTTGAGGAACGGGGCTTCATCCGCAGGCTTCCGAACCGCGCGCGCGCCCTGGAAGTGATGCGCATGCCGGACGTCAAGGCTGGCATTGCCTCACTCCCCAAACCGCCGGCCAAAGTGCCGGAGGCCGCCAACGACGTGATTGAGCTTCCCCTCCACGGACGGATTGCGGCGGGCATGCCGATCGAGGCGATGGAAGGCCAGAGCACCCTTCCCGTCCCCGCCGCGCTGCTGGGTCCCGGCGAGCATTATGCGCTGGAGGTTGCCGGCGACTCCATGGTCGAAGAAGGCATTCTCGACGGCGACTATGCGCTTGTCCGCAAGACCGACGTCGCGCGTGACGGCGAGATCGTGGTTGCCCTCATCAACAACGAGGAAGCCACGCTGAAGACCTTCCGGCGCGAGGGGCAGATGATCCGGCTCGATCCCGCAAATCGCAATTACGACCCGCAGCGCTACCGTCCGGAGCAGGTGCAGATCCAGGGCAGGCTTGCGGGGTTGCTGAGAAGATATTGACCGGGTTTCGTCAGCATATCGAACGAGCGACTGGAGCCATGCCATGGCACGTTTTAATTATGTCGAACTGCCCGTACGCGCACTCGGCGCTGCCAAGACATTCTACGAGCGGGCATTCGGCTGGACCTTGGCCGAGTTCGGGCCGACCTATGCAGCGACGCTGACCGGCGACACGGACCTCGGGTTGCAGGCCGATGCAACAGAAGCGACGCGGGCACCGCTGCCGGTGATCGAGGTAGAAGATCTGGAAGCGGCTTTGGCGGCAGTGGAGCTGGCTGGCGGGACAGTTTTGCGGCCGATTTATGCCTTTCCAGGCGGACGACGCTTCCACTTCATCGATCCCAGCGGAAACGAGCTTGCCGTGGTGCGGGCGACTGACTCGATTCTCTTTTCGAACGCGTCATTTTGGGATATAGAGGCTGAGGGGACGGGAGATAGTCGCCTCCAAGGCAGCTGTCGGCGAAACGCTTCGGACAAATCCGGAGCGTTTCGTTTTTTTGGGCGCCTTTCTTTTTCCCGGGAACCGCTTTCAGGTTTGGCCGTTTTGCTGAGTACCCCCCAGCGGTGGTCAGCCTCCCCCCCCCCCCGGCTGATCACCCACAAAGCCCCGGCCCTCGGCCGGGGCTTTTTCATTGTGGGCTAGTCCGCAGAGCCGGATAACGGCTGACGCACGACCCGCTTGGGGCGCCAGCGATTTCTGTGCGGCAGGTCAGTTCTAGTCGCACGGGCTGCCCAGGGGTGGCGCCCCACCCGATCGGACAACGTTACAAGGGTCGGGGCTTTGGACAATGTTATGGCAAGCCCCCCAGTGCGCGCGAGGAGCGGCCGGTCGGCCTTAAGCCAGCGCGGCCTGCAGGTGCTCGGAAGACGCCGGTCACTGATGACGATGTCGGCTTGGCGGCAGGCCCGGCTCAGCGGCGCGAAGTCGATGAGGTGACGGCTCCGGGTCGCTAGGATTCGCCAACGGCGCCCATGCCTGCCGATATCGATAGCGCAAAGATCTCGGTTGCATCGGGCGCCGCCCATCTCGTCGACGTCGGCCATCTCGGCTTCCGAGCCAGAAGTCTCGCCAAGCATGCTGCGGACATAGTCACCTGCCCGCCCCCGGAGGATGGCCATTTCACCCGAGGAGCCGCGAAGCGCGAGATGCCGCCCGTCACCAGTGACGATGAGGTCGGCCGGCGGTGTGGAAAGCGCCCAAAGTGCTCCCACACCAGCCGGAACGACACCCAAGCGGCGGATATTCGTACGCCACAGCGCGATCCAGAGGGCGCCGCATACCATGAGGCCGAACGCTGCCGGAGGCATGGTGGGAAGCATGGTGACCGCGCCCGGCGCGGGGGCGGTGGTTCGCGCCAGGAGGAGAAGGAATTCAAGGCCGCCGCCCACCGCCCACCAGAAGGGCGCGCCGAGGCCGATCGTGTCGAAAAGAAGCGCCAGCGCTTCGGCGGGCATTATCACGAAGGTGGTAAGCGGGATCGCGAGGATGTTGGCAATCGCGCCGTAAAGCCCCGCCTTGTGGAAGTGGTAGAGCGCGATCGGCGTCAAGGCCACTTCAACCGCAAGGCCAGTAAGGACCAGCGCGAGGAGACCGCGCCCGAGGCGGGCAAAGTGGCGTTCGTCGCGGCGGGAGAGGAGTGCCTTCACCTGCGGGTGCTCGTGCAGCGCGACAATGGCGATCATTGCGGCAAAGCTCATCTGGAAGCTCGGGCCGACGATGCTTTCCGGCCACAAGACCAAGACGGCAAGCGCTGCGACCGCCACCAGCCGCAGCGTGAGCGCCTCCCGCCCAAGCGCGATCCCGAGGAGGACGAGGAGTGCGGCAATGCAAGCCCTTACCGTTGGAATTTCGGCCCCTGTCAGCAAGGTATAACCAACGCCGGCAATGGCGCCTGCCGCCGCAGCGATGAGCATCAGGCGGAAACGGAGCGCTAGCCACGGGCTCAAAGCAAGGAGCTTCAGAGCAAGGAGCATAACCGCACCCACCACAGCGGTGAGGTGCAGCCCGCTGACCGACAGGAGGTGCGCAAGGCCCGAGCGGCGCATGGCTTCCGCGTCCTCCTCGGGAATGCCGCTCTGATCGCCTGTGGCAAGCGCGGCAGCGATGCCGCCTTCGCTGGCTGGAAGCTGCGCGCGAACATGATCGGCGAGTCTTTGGCGCGCAATGGCAAGCCGAGCGCGCCAGCCTTGTTGGCCCGCGCGGGCGATCACTTCAAGCGCATGGGCGCGGCCGGTGCCGCCAATCTGCTGGAACCAGGCGGCGCGGCGAAGTCATAGGCACCTGGAACCGGCATCGGCGGCGGCGGCATGAGCCAGGCGCGGATCCGGACGCGCGCGCCGGGCTCCAGGCCCGGAGGTGCATCATCCGCGTCCAGGTTGATCCGCAGCTTCTTGGCAAGATCTCGAGGCACGAGCGGCTGGACGACAAGGCGCAAGGCCTTTTTGGCCGGCAGGCGTTGCACGGTCTCAACGGTCGCCTCGAACTCAGCCGATTGTTGGCGCTCGAGCCGAGGCGCAGCCAATCGGTCAGCTTTGCTCCAGATGAGCGCGCAGCCGATGCCGGCGCCGAGCCAGAAAAATAGCAGTGCACGGCTCCAACGAGTGGCGGGTGCGGCAAGGGCCGCAAGCGCGCCGGCGCTCGACATGAGCAGAAAGGCGGTCCAGGCACTGCTGCTCGGGAGCACGAACCAGGCGGCTATACCGGAGCCGAGCGCCACCGGCAGCCACAAAGGAAGCTGATCCCGCTCGGCGTCCAGCCATGCTTCGATGTGGTCACCAAGCCGGGAGAGCGGCAACCAAGCGCCCCGGCGGGGCTCCGTTTGCAGCGGCGTCGCCGCGATGCTAGGGGCGCTGGCGTCGTTGGTCGGCATCGACCACATCCTTGGAGAATCGGCGCTTGAGCGCAACCGAAGAAGTCCGCGAGGTCGTCACCCGCTTCGCGCCCTCGCCAACCGGCTTCCTCCATATCGGCGGCGCACGCACGGCGCTCTTCAACTGGCTATATGCGCGCCACCATGGCGGCCGATTTCTCCTGAGAGTGGAAGATACGGACAAGGCGCGCTCCACTCAGGCGGCGATCGACGCGATCCTGGAGGGAATGAAGTGGCTGGAGCTTGACTGGGATGGGGAAGCCTATTTCCAATCCGATTTCGCAGCACGGCATGCAGAAATTGCCCACGAGCTACTCCAGCGCGGGGACGCCTATCGTTGCTACATGAGCAGTGAGGAGCTCGCTGCCGCCCGCGCGGATGCCGAACGCGAGCGACGGCCGTTCCGAATCAACAGCGTCTGGCGGGACTGCGCCCCGGATGCGCCCACGCCCGATGCGCCCTGGGTAATCCGCCTCAGGGCGCCGCGTGAAGGGCAGACGGTTATCGACGACCGAGTGCAGGGCCGCGTGTCCGTGGACAACAGCGAGATCGACGACTTCGTTCTGCTGCGCTCCGATGGCACGCCCACTTACATGCTCGCGGTTGTTGTCGATGATCACGACATGGGCGTCAGCCACGTGATCCGCGGCGACGATCATTTGAACAACGCCTTTCGACAGCTTGCCATTATACGGGCCATGGGCTGGCCGGAGCCCGTTTACGCGCACGTGCCGCTCATCCACGGCTCCGACGGCGCCAAGCTCTCCAAGCGGCACGGCGCTACCGGCGTCGAGAGCTACAGGGACGAGCTCGGCATCCTGCCCGAAGCTTTGTCGAATTACCTGCTTCGTCTCGGCTGGGGCCATGGCGACGACGAGATCATCGCGCGTGAGGACGCGGTTCGCTGGTTCGACTTGGACGGGGTCGGGCGCTCCCCTTCCCGCTTCGACATCAAGAAGCTCGAAAACCTGAACGGCCATTACATTCGCCAGGCCGATGACGGCCGGCTTGCAGGGTTGGTTGCGCCGCGTGTCGCCACGCTGCTCGGCCGCGCCCTCTCGAACGAGGAAATCGGGCTTCTCACCCGAGCCATGGAGGTGCTGAAGCCGCGCGCAAAGAGCTTGAACGAGCTCGCCGAGGGTGGAGCATTTCTTTTCAAGTCGGTCCCCCTCGATCTCGACGAACGC
>JADDQD010000003.1 GCA_016781555.1 Pseudomonadota bacterium
GGCGACCCCGACGCCTGGCTCGCCATTTGCGGCCTCGCGCCGGGCAAGCACGGCGCGAACCGCACCGGCCGGCCGTTCACCGGCGATCACGCCGGAGTGTTGCTTTATCAGACGCTCTTGAAGTTCGGCCTCGCCGAGGGCCAGTACGAGGAGCGACCGGACGATAGCTTGCGGCTGAAGGGTGTCGCCATCGTCAACTCGGTCAAATGCGTGCCGCCGCAGAACAAACCACTGCCGCAGGAAATCGCCAACTGCACCCGCGCTTATTTCCAGCCTTCATTGGCCGCGCTGCCAAACGCGCGGGTGCTGGTGGCGCTCGGGCAGATCGCGCACGTCTCGGCCGTCCGCGCGGCCGGCGGCAGGCAAGCCGAATACAAGTTCGGCCACCTTGCCGAGCATTATCTCTCGGACGGCCGTGTCCTGATCGATAGCTATCATTGCTCGCGCTACAATCAGAATACCGGCCGGCTCACCGCCGCCATGTTCGAGCAGGTGTTTGCGCGAGCCTTAAAGCTGCGGCCGTGACGCCCGTGCTTCGGCCGACAACGTTCACGAGCATGCCTTCCGAGCATCGTGGAGGAGGCGGCTGTCGAAGGTGCCCTGTTCATGCTTCGCCTCCGCGATGAGTGGCTGAACGGTGCGGTTCGCTTCGGCCGCGAGGGCGAGATCCTGTTCGGCGGCTTCGTGGGGCAAGACGTGGTAGCTGCCGGCGGAATTAGCCATGATCCCCATGCTCCCGAGCCTGGGCTTGGACGTGTCCGCCACATCTACGTGCTGAGGCCTTACCGGAAGCAGGGCATTGGGCGCATGCTCGTCGAGCAGATCCTCCAGCACGCGCGGCAGCATTTCACGACGCTACGTCTCAACACGCAAAATCCGGCGGCGGCGCAGCTTTCCGAGTCGCTGGGGTTCGTGCGTTCGCAAGGTCCGCACCAGACGCACCGGCTGGTGCTCTAAGCGTCCTGGCTGATGCGGCCGTAAAGCTCCGGGCGGCGGTCGCGGAAGAATCCGAATGCGGCGCGGTGGCGGCGCGCTTGTTGAAGATCGAGCGTGGCGCTGATGACGCCCGTTTCCTCAGCCCCGAACTCCGCCAGCATGTCGCCGCGCTCGTCGCAGATGAAGCTGTGCCCGTAAAAGCGCTGGCCGTGCTCGGTCCCGATCCGGTTCGCGGCAACCACCGGCACGACGTTCGAAACTGCGTGGCCAACCATCGCGCGTCGCCAAAGGCGACTGGTGTCGAGGTCAGGATCGTGCGGCTCGGTGCCGATTGCCGTCGGGAAAAGCAGGATCTCCGCGCCCATCAGCATCAGGGTGCGCGCGGTCTCCGGATACCATTGGTCCCAGCAGACGCCGGCACCAATGGTCCCGTAGGGCGAGTTCCAGACCTTGAACCCGCTATTGCCGGGCCGGAAATAGAACTTCTCGGAATAGCCGGGGCCGTCGGGGATATGGCTTTTCCGATAAACGCCCATCACCTCGCCTTTGTCGTCGATCATGGCGAGGCTGTTATAATGGTGGTGGCCCTCCGCTTCGAAGAAGCTGGTCGGTATGTAGACTTGGAGCTCGGCGGCGAGCGTGCGCATCGCGTCCACCACGGGATGGCGGTCGGCAGGCAGCGCGCGGCCGAAATGCTCCTCGTCCTGCGTACGGCAGAAATAGTGACCTTCGAAAAGCTCTGGTGGCAGGATCAGCTTCGCGCCGCCGGCCGCGGCCTCACGCACGAGAGCGCTGACCGCGGCGATATTCTCATCGACGCAATCGGAAAATGAGAGCTGCAGCGCGGCCACTGTTAATTCGGACATTCTGTTTCACTCCGCAGAGCTGAATTGCGTTCGCTGGCGCTCGAGACCGGGAATGCCTCCTGTCAACCGAGCGCGGCACTGCAGGCCCCAATCGGCCGCTTCGGCTTTCACCTCGGCACCTGCTGGCTGATGCAGTGGAAGCTGCCGCCGCCGGTCAGGATATGGTCGGCGCGCAGCCCCACCGCCGAGCGGTCAGGGAAAAGCGCTCCGATTGCTTCCACAGCGGCTTCGTCATTGGCGACCCCGTAGACCGGAACCACGACTGCCGCGTTGCCGATGTAAAAGTTCATATAGGAAGCGGGGATGATTTCGCCATTGCGCTCGATATGTCCCGGGGAGGGAAGGGGCACCACTTGGACACCGAAGGCCTCGGCGCGCGCCCGTGCGTCGGCATAGATGGCCGCGTTGGGATCGTCTGCGCCCGCCGGCACCGGAACCGCGAGCCGGTTCTCGCCCACGAACCGCGCAAGATTGTCGACGTGGCCGTCGGTGTGATCATTGAGTAGCCCATGCCCGAGCCAAAGCACGCGCTCGGCACCGAGATCTTCGCGAAGCCGCGCCTCTACATCCTCGCGGGTCAAGCCTGGATTTCGGTTGGGATTGAGGAGGCACTGCTCCGTCGTGACGAGAAGTCCCGTCCCGTCGACATCGATCGCGCCGCCTTCCAGGATCCACTGGCGCCGCATTGCTTCAATCTTCGCCGTTTCAGCAAGCCTGAGGCCGATCGTGTCGTCGCCTTCGAGATCGTACTTCCCGCCCCAGCCGTTGAACCGGAAGCTCATCGCTCGCGGCAGCCCACGCTCCTTCAGCACAATCGGCGCGGTGTCGCGCAGCCAGATGTCGCCGAATAGCTCCTGGACGACGCCCGCCCAGGGGGCCGCTGCGCGCGCCGCCTCCCCCGAGGCGGAGTTGGCAACGACGAGCCTTACCTCTTCGCCCGCGCCGCCTCCATGGACGGCTTGCGCAAAAGCGAGCACTTCGGCTCGAGCTGGCTCCAGATCGTCCTCCCAAAGGTCCTCGTGGCTGGGAAAGCCGATCCAGACAAACTGGTGCGGCGCCCATTCCGGGGCCTGGCGTGCGGTCACCTGGCGGCCGGGGCAGCTGCGCGCGAGCGGTCCCGGATCGCGCGAAACTCGTCGTTCGGGTTCCAGTTCGGCCAATGAGTGTTCGTCGCCAGTGCGCGGCCGATCTGGTAGTAGATCTGGAGCTCGCGAATGGCGCCCGACCAATCCCAATTGGGATCATATTCGTCGTTGGGGCCGTGATAACGACTTGCTCGGTAATCCGCGGCCCAGGCTTCCCCAGCGGCAGTGCCGCCCTCGACAAGATCGTTGCCGAGCTTTGCATAGAGCATCGGCACCCCTTGCTTGGCGAGGCTGAAGTGATCTGAGCGATAGTAAGAGCCGGCCTGGGGGGCAGGCTCCGGCCGCAACGCCAGCCCATGTGTCGCAATCGCGCGGCGCACATATTCGTCGAGCTCCGATTTGGCGCCACCAACGGCAACAAAGTCGCGCGCGTCGCCGGCAAGGGTCAGCACGTCCATGTTGATGCCGGCGACCGTCTGCGCGAGTGGGTAGATCGGGTTCTCGGCATAGTATCTGGAGCCGAGCAGGCCCGACTCCTCGGCAGTGACGGCGAGAAAGACAAGCGAGCGGTCCGGCGCGCCGGCCTTGGCATGCGCTTGGGCCAGGGCAATCAGCCCCGCCGTGCCGCTGGCATTGTCGACTGCGCCGTTGCAGATGTCGTCGCCCTTGGGGTCGGCGTCGCAGCGCCCGAGATGGTCCCAGTGCGCGGTGTGGATCACATATTCGTTCGGCCGCGTTCGGCCAGGCAGGATCCCGATCACGTTCTTCGAGGCCTGCCGCTTGATCTGGTTGGTGAGCGCAGTCGATGCGCTGGTCCGGAGCGGCACAGGGCGGAAGCCGGCGACCTTTGCAGTGGCGCTGAGTGTGCGCAGATCCTGGCCCGACGCCGCCAGCAGCCGCTGCGCGGCCTCGTTGGTCAGCCAGCCGACGACCTTCGACTGGTCCATGTGCCCGCCTGGATCATTCATATTATATTGAGCGCCAGTCCAGGAGGATTGGACGACGTTCCACCCATAAGAGGCGGGGGCGGTCTCGTGCACGATGAAAGCGGCCGCCGCTCCTTGCCGAGCCGCTTCCTCATATTTGTAGGTCCAACGGCCATAATAGGTCATCGCCTTGCCGCCGAACGGTCCTTCCAGGGTCGGGTTTTCCCAGTCCGGATCGTTGACCAGGATGATCACGGTCTTGCCCTTGACGTCGACGCCGGCATAGTCGTTCCAGCCGCGCTCCGGCGCGTGGATGCCGTAGCCGACGAACACCATGTCGCTGTTCTCAAGCGCGACCTTGGGCTGCACTTGGTAGGTGTTGGCAACGAAGTCGCTACGATACTTGAAGGTGAGCGGCTGGGCCCCGCCGGTCACGCGCAAAGGTGTCGGAGTCGCTGTTGTTTCCACCAAGGGCACGTTTTGAAACCAGGTGCCGTTGTTGCCGGGCTGAAGGCCTGCCTTGCCAAACTGCTCGGCAATGAAGGCGGTCGCCTTTTCCTCGCCGGCCGTGGTCGGCGCGCGCCCTTCGAAAACGTCTGATGCAAGGATCTGGGTCGCCGTCGTGAGCGTGGCGAGAGAGATGGCGGGCGCGCTCGCGACTTCGATGACTTGCTGGATCTCAGGGCTTTTTTGCTCGATCCGAGGGGTCGCGCACGCTGCCAGCGCAGCGCAGCCGAGGGGGAGCAGAAGATCTCGAAGGTTCATCTCAGCCTCTTGCCGTCGTGTTGACGCCCCCGGGCGCGCAAATGGCAGCACGTCGGGGCAGGTTCAATCCTCGTAACGAAAAAGGGCGGCCAGCGGCCGCCCTCTCCTTAATCTCCTGGCCAAACAATCAGCGCGAGTAGAACTCGACGACCAGGTTTGGCTCCATCCGCACCGGATAAGGCACTTCGTCGAGCGATGGCACGCGGGTGTAGGTCACGCGCGCGCCACCGTCCGGAACAACATAATCGGGGATGTCGCGCTCAGCGAGACTTTGCGCCTCGGCGACCAACGCCATTTCCTGCGCCTTTGCACCAAGCTCGACGACATCGCCGACATTCACACGACGCGAGGCGATGTTGCACTTCACGCCATTTACGCGAATGTGACCATGGTTCACGATCTGCCGAGCCGCCCAAATGGTCGGCGCGAACTTGGCGCGGTAGACAACCATGTCGAGCCGGCGCTCGAGGAGGCCAATGAGGTTCTGCGAAGCGTCGCCCTTCATGCGGCTCGCTTCCTGGAAGGTGCGCTTGAACTGCTTTTCGGTGACGTCGCCGTAATAGCCCTTCAGCTTCTGCTTGGCGCGCAGCTGGATGCCGAAGTCCGACATCTTGCCCTTGCGGCGCTGGCCGTGCTGACCTGGACCATATTCGCGTTTGTTGACCGGGCTCTTCGGGCGTCCGAAAACGTTTTCGCCCATGCGGCGGTCGAGCTTGTACTTGGCGCTGCTGCGCTTACTCATCTTGATGCTCCAATTTGCTTGCGTCCTGCCCACCTGGTCCGAACCGATTTCGGGGAAGGCTGTGTCCCGGATCCGCACCGCCCGGGCATGTAGTTGCCGGACGCGGCCGCCGCTTCACCGGGGTGCGGGGCCAATTGCGAGCGGGCGACATGGCCGCTCCTCCTCAAGAAGTCAACCTCGACAGCCGGTTGCGCGCCGCTAAAGAGCACGCATGGCTTCAGACAGAACGAAACCGGTCGAGTGCCGCACCATGGCCGAAGTGCGGCATGGGATCGACCTCGTCGACGACCAGATCGTGGCCCTGATCGGCGAGCGCTTCCGCTACATGGATGCGGCCGCCCGCATCAAGACGGAGCGCGGATCGGTGCGCGACGAGGCGCGCAAGGCCGAGGTGGTCGAGCGGGCCCGGCGCAACGCAGCCGGGGCTGGAGCACCGCCGCAGGTCCTTGCGGAAATTTACGAGCGTCTGGTGGAAGCTTCGATCGCTTACGAGTTCGATCGCTTCGACGAAGTGCACAGCGGAGTCGTTGCCACCAGGGCAGAATGAGATCGCCACTTTTCAGTGGCTGGGCTCTTGGGCCCTCCGCCTTTCAGCAAATGCGCTAGAGCAACTTGCGTGAAAATCGGGATCAGTGGCCTTTTCCGTTCGGGCTGAGCTTCATGAGCGATCCCATGAAAGTAGTACTAGCGTTGGCGGGGATGCACCAACGCGCGGATCATCCCGCGTAGCGCCTGGATCTCACGGTTCGACCAGCCGGCCTTGCTGAGGATCGTGCGCATCGTGTTGCGGGTCGCCGGTGTCCGGTCCGGCGGAAAATAATAACCTGCGCCGGCGAGTGCTTCGTCCATCTGGCCGATCAACCCTTCCAGTTGCTCCTGCGTTGCCCGTGGTTCGGCTTCAACACCGCCGGTGGGCACGGCAAGCGCATCATGCTTGGACCATTCGTAAGCGACGAGGATCACCGCCTGCGCGAGGTTCAGCGATCGGAACTCGGGATTGATCGGGACCGTCAGGATCTTCTGTGCGATCGCGACTTCCTCCGTTTCGAGCCCGGAGCGCTCGGCGCCGAACAGAATTGCGGACCGGCCGGCACTGGTCCGGATCTCGCGCGCGGCCTGTTCGGGCTCAACCACCGGAATGACGAGCCCTCGCTTGCGCACCGTTGTTGCGTAAACAAACGGACAATCAGCGACCGCCTCGACGACGCTTTCGAACACCCGCGCTTCTTCCAGGATAATGTCCGCCCCCGAAGCGGCCGGTCCCGCGGCCGGATTGGGCCACCCGTCACGTGGCGTGACCAGCCTTAGATCCATCAGGCCGAAATTGAGCATCGCCCGCGCCGCCTTGCCGATATTTTCGCCAAGTTGCGGCCGGACCAGAACGATTGCAGGAGGAGGCGCGGGGGAGTGTGTCGCTTCCTCCGTTCCGCCAGAGCCAGGCGGAGGATGCCCATCGCTCAAGGTTTTCCAGCCTCCGCCACCGAGCCGGCAAATTGCTCGAAGTCGCGGGCTTCGCGGAAGTCCTTGTAGACGGAAGCGAAGCGGATGTAGGCGACCGGGTCGAGCGCCTTCAATCCGTTCATCACCATCTCACCGATGGTGGCGGAGGCAACTTCGCTGTCGCCGCTCACCTCGAGTTGACGCTGGATCGAGGAAACGAGCCTGTCGATCCGCTCGTGCGGAACGGGACGCTTGCGAACGGCGATCGCTACCGAGCGCTCAAGCTTGGAGCGATCGAACGGCTCGCGCCGATTTTCCGACTTCACCACGGTGAGTTCGCGGAGCTGCACGCGCTCGAATGTGGTGAAGCGAGCGCCGCAATCCTCACATTGGCGGCGCCGACGGATTGACGCTCCGTCCTCGGAGGGGCGGCTGTCCTTCACCTGGCTGTCTTCGTGGCCGCAAAAGGGGCAGCGCAACTAAAGCTCCGGATAAATGGGGAAGCGGCTGCAAAGGTCTCGCACGCGCGCCTTCACTGCGGCTTCCACGGCAGCGTTGCCCTCGTGCCCACTGGCGCGAAGGCCATCGAGAACGTCAGCGATCATGTCGGCGATGTCGCGGAATTCCTGCACGCCGAAGCCGCGTGTGGTGCCCGCGGGCGAGCCGACGCGAATGCCACTGGTCTTGACCGGCGGCAGCGGATCGAATGGCACACCGTTCTTGTTGCAGGTGATCGAGGAGCGCTCGAGCGCTTCATCAGCATCGCGGCCGGTAATACCGAGCGGCCTCAGGTCGACCAGCGCGAGGTGCGTATCGGTGCCGCCGGCAACGAGGTCCGCACCGCGCTCCTGCAGCCGGGCTGCGAGCGCCTTGGCATTTTCGATCACCGCCCGCGCATAGCTCTTGAAGCCAGGCTGAAGCGCCTCGCCGAACGCGACCGCTTTGGCAGCAATTACGTGCATCAGCGGCCCACCCTGGAGCCCCGGGAAGACGGCCGAGTTGATCTTCTTGGCGATTGCTTCATCGTCGGTCAGGACCATGCCGCCGCGTGGGCCGCGCAGCGTCTTGTGGGTGGTCGTGGTGACCACATGCGCGTGTCCAAAGGGCGAGGGATGCTCGCCCGCGGCGACGAGGCCGGCAAAATGCGCCATGTCCACAAGGAACAGTGCGCCCACCTCGTCGGCAATGGCTCTGAAACGGGCAAAATCGATGTGGCGTGGGTAAGCCGAACCACCGGTGATGATAAGCCGCGGCCGGTTCTCCTTCGCCAGCCGCTCGACCTGGTCGTAGTCTATTAAGTGATCTTCGGGGCGAACGCCATATTGTACGGCGTTGAACCACTTGCCGGACAGTGCCGGCTTGGCGCCGTGCGTGAGGTGCCCGCCCGCGTCGAGAGACAGCCCCATGATCGTGTCACCGGGGCTGGTCAGAGCAAGCATGACAGCGCCATTCGCCTGGGCACCCGAGTGGGGTTGAACATTGGCGAAGGCGCAGCCGAACAACTGCTTGGCACGCTCGATCGCCAGCGTCTCCACCGCGTCCGAAGGTGCGCAGCCCTGATAGTAGCGCCGCCCGGGATATCCTTCCGCATATTTGTTGGTCAGCACCGACCCTTGAGCCTCAAGCACCGCCTTTGACACGATGTTTTCGGATGCGATCAGCTCGATCTGGTTCTGCTGGCGGTCGAGCTCGGCCGCAACCGCCTCGGCAACGGCGTTATCGGACGCTCCGAGGGTGTTGGAGAAGAAACCATCCGGCTGGCTGCCGAAGTCGTTGGCGGGACGTGTGCTCATGCTGGGTCCTTCGCGAAGCTAGGATTTGAAAGTTTCTGCACTCGGCGCAGGTGGCGGTCGCCGCCAAAGTCTGTGCCCAGAAACGCGTTGATGCAGGCTTTGGCCATTTCGGTGCCGATGATGCGCGCACCCATTGCGAGCACGTTGGCGTCATTATGCTCCCGGGCAAGACGGGCCGAAAGCGGCTCGGAGACGAGCGCCGCGCGCGCGGCTGGATGGCGGTTCACCGCAATCGAAATGCCGATGCCAGACCCACAAATCGCGACGCCCTTTTCGGCCTCGCCCGAAGCGATCGCCTCCGCGATGCGGTAGCCGTAATCGGGATAATCGACGGGGTCCGCGCCCTCGGGGCCGAGATCGAGCACGTGATGACCAAGCCCACGCATATGCTCGGCGAGAGCGGCCTTCAGCTCAAATGCTGCGTGGTCGGAAGCGATGGCAATGCGATCAGCCACGCCGTTACTCCACTGGTGGATTGGAGCCCCGTCTCTAGGGGATGGGGGCGCTTTATGCCACCGTATATTGCGGTTCTGATGCGACTTGCCCACAGATTTGGCATGTCTCGCCGCTCGACGGCGCGCCGCTGGGAGTGGATCCTTGCGGCTAAGCCGCCAGCCGCATCTCCAGCCGGTCCCAGATTTCCGCCAGCGCGCCCGCGAGCTCGTGCATCATCTTTTCGCTGTGGGCAGGACCCGGGGTGAACCGCAGGCGCTCGGTTCCCCGAGGCACGGTGGGGAAATTGATCGGCTGTACGTATACGCCATATTCGGCGAGGAGGATGTCGCTGATCCGCTTTGCCTTCAGCGGGTCGCCGACCATCAGCGGGACGATGTGCGTGGTCGATGGCATGACAGGCAGACCCGCAGCCAGAAAGACATCCTTGAGACGCGCAGCCGCCGCTTGCTGGGCGTCGCGCTCCGCCGACGACTCCTTCAAGTGCCTAACGCTGGCGAGCGCGCCGGCGACCAGCACCGGCGACAAGGAAGTCGTGAAGATGAAGCCCGGTGCGTAGCTCCGCACCACATCGACGATGTTGCGATCGGCAGCGATATAGCCGCCCATCACTCCAAAGGCTTTGCCGAGCGTCCCCTCGATGATGGTCACGCGGTTTGCTACTGCATCGCGCTCTGAGATCCCGCCGCCGCGGGCGCCATACATGCCGACCGCGTGGACCTCGTCCAGATAGGTCAGCGCCTGGTAGCTGTCGGCAAGATCGCAGATTGCGGCAATCGGCGCGACGTCGCCGTCCATGGAATAGACGCTTTCAAAGGCAATGAGCTTGGGCGCGTCGGCTGGCGCCGCGGCGAGAAGCTCTTCCAGGTGAGCAAGATCGTTGTGCCGGAAGACCTGCTTCTCGCATCCCGAATTGCGGATGCCGGCGATCATCGAGGCGTGGTTCAGTTCGTCCGAAAAGATGATGCAGCCCGGGAGAAGCTTGCCAAGCGTGGAAAGCGTCGCCTCGTTCGAGATGTAGCCCGAGGTGAAGAGGAGGGCTGCCTCCTTCCCATGAAGGTCGGCGAGCTCCGCTTCGAGCTGAATATGATAATGCGTGTTGCCACCAATGTTCCGGGTCCCGCCCGAGCCTGCACCGACATCGTGTAGCGCTTCTTCCATCGCTTCGACCACCTTGGGATGTTGCCCCATGGCTAGATAATCGTTGGAGCACCAAACAGTGACCGGCTTCGGGCCGTTATGGCCGGCAAAGCAGCGCGCGTTCGGGTAGGAGCCCTTGTTGCGCAGGATGTCGATGAATACGCGGTACCGCCCTTCGGCGTGGAGCCGATCGATCGCTTGCGCGAAAATCCGCTGATAGTCCAACTCTGGCTCCCCGGTGGCTTCGCCGCCCATACTTGAAGTGGTGCGTGCAGCGCCAGTCTAAAACAACTCGGATTTAAGAACGCTCGCGCTTGTCCGTTAGTAGCTGAAGGTCATAGGCCGCCAGTCCCCGCCGATAAATCTCGAGTGCGGGGGACCAGCGGGTGAAGAGTGCGTGCCCAGGCCCAGCGCGCTCCGGCCATGTCACCTCGCGCGTGAGCCAGGCGGTGCGTCGCGCGATGCCTTCCTTGCCGTCGACAAAAGCCAGTAGGCGCGGGGCCACGGCTTGAAGCTCCGGTTCAACCAGCGGGAAGTGCGTGCAGGCCAGGACCACGGTGTCCATTTCGTTGCCCCCCGGCTGCGAAAGGAGCCCGTCCAGGGCCCGCCGGTAACCTGCCATGTTGGCGGGCGTCCCTCTCAGTTTCTGCTCGGCAAGCTCGACCAGCTCTGCCGAACCGTGGCGAAGAACGATGCAGTCGGAGGCAAAAAGCTGCGCCAGACGATCCACGTAGGGCTGGCGCACAGTCGCCTCGGTACCGAGCACCCCGATCACCCGGCTTGCCGAACGCTCCGCCGCGGGCTTGATCGCGGGAACGGTCCCCACGATCGGCAGGTCGAGCGCCGCGCGCACCGCGTCCAACGCGATCGTTGAGGCCGTGTTGCAGGCAATGACGATCACTTCCGGATCGAACCGCTCGGCGAGCCGCCCGAGGAGAGCAGGTACGCGCGCAGCGATCTCGGCTTCGCTTTTCGTGCCATAGGGATAGCCGGCGCTGTCTGCCACGTAGAGGATCGGCGCGGCGGGCAGCAGCGCCCGAATCGGGCGTAGCACCGAAAGGCCGCCCACGCCCGAGTCGAAGATGAGCAGCGGTCGCGCCTTTTGCATGGCGCGCCATTTAGCGACGGCTGGCAGACGGGCAAGCGGCTACTGGGCCCTCTGATCGAGATTGTTGCACGCCCACCACCTGTGGTAGATCTCAAGGCCTTAAGGGGGCTCGATGAACCTTGAACTATGGCAGGCGCCGCTGCTTTCGCTGCTGCTCGGCTATGTCCTCGGATCCATCCCGTTCGGCGTGCTGCTGACCCGCATCGCCGGCGCTGGCGACCTGCGCGCGATCGGCTCCGGAAATATCGGCGCCACAAACGTGCTACGCACCGGCCGGAAGGGGCTTGCGGCGCTCACGCTCGTCCTGGACGGCGCCAAAGGGGCGGCGGCGGTGATCATCGTGCGCGCCATCAATCCCGACCATGAGGGCCTCGCCGCCGTTGGTGCCCTGCTCGGGCATCTTTATCCCGTGTGGATCGGCTTCAAGGGTGGCAAGGGGGTTGCCACCTTCCTCGGTATCATGGTCGCGCTGCAATGGCAGTCGTCGCTCGCCTTCGCGGCCGTCTGGCTCGGGGCGCTCGCGCTGACGCGCTACTCCTCGGTAGCGGGAATGTCGGCGGCGTTGCTGGCGCCGCTCGCAGCGGCCGCTTTCGGCCGCTTCGATCTTGCGCTTCTTTATCTCGGGTTCGGGTTGCTGGTTTTCTGGAAGCATCGCGCAAATCTCGAGCGCCTGTTTGCAGGAACCGAGCCGCGCGTGGGCAGTCGCAAGGAAGCGTGAAGATTGGCAACGAGCGACCAGATCGCGCGATTGCGACTGATCCGGTCCGACAATATCGGCCCGATCACCTATTTCCAGCTCCTTGCCCGCTTCGGCACGGCGCAGGCGGCTCTCGAGGCTATCCCGGAGCTTGCCGCTCGCGGCGGCGGGCGCCCGCCGAAACTCGCGTCCCTTGAAGCCATAGGGCGCGAGGTGGCACGTGTGGCCGAGCTTGGCGCGCGGCACATCTTTGTCGGCCAAGCCCTTTATCCGCCGCTGCTTGCTGCCATTGAAAGCGCGCCGCCAGCTTTGGTCGTTAAGGGCGATCTTGGTTTGCTCGAGAAGCAGGCGATAGCGATTGTCGGCGCGCGCAATGCCTCCGCCGCCGCCTGCCGCT
>JADDQD010000064.1 GCA_016781555.1 Pseudomonadota bacterium
GAACGCTACCGACCCTCGAGCCCCAGTTCAACGCCATCCCGAGGCGCACGGGCGCCCTGATATCGGGAAGGGGGGGCAGCCGGCTCAGCGGCTGGCCCGGAAGAAAGTGCGTTGCGCTCGGTTGATTGACTGTCCGTTCCCGACCGCCTCACAGACTTTGGCCTGACGAACCAAATTCGCCCGGTGAGCCACTGGTCATAAGCGGTTTCGCGTCTCGTTAACGATATGCGCACCTCTCCTGGCTACATCCTGTGCCAATTTGGGGGAGGGTTCCTATGGGCGAGCGTAAACCTGTTGAGAGGACGACATCTGATCGACGCGCAACGGACCGGCGCAGAAACTCGGATCAGGCCCTTTCAGGTGCAGATCGGCGGTCGACCGATCGGCGAGAGGGTAAGCGGCGCGGCGAGGATGATGGCCGCTGACCGAGCCTGAAGGCTATCGTCGGGTGGTACCACGCTCTTGCTCAACGAAGCTCGCCTCCGATGAAGGTGGAAGTCGGTGTCAGTAGCGGTCGAGCAGTCGGTCCACCTTATTTCTCGGCGGCACCCGCTTTTGCCGCGTCTTCCACGTCGCCGCCGAAGTGACCTTCGGGTGCTGGGCGGTGCTTGGAACCTCGTATCCACGGGCGTCCAGGGCTGGCATTCTAGATGATCCACACCTCGGAGGAGAAAATCGCATGAACCCGCGCGTCTTCATTCAGACCATGATCGCTCTTGCGTCGGCCTCGCTCGGCCTGGTGGCGGCGCTCGCCTGGAACGAAGCCATCAAGGCGACCTTGGCCATGCTGGGCCTCGGCGACGATCTGGCGGGCCTTTACACCTATGCGGTTCTCGCGACGGTGATTGCTGTGATGGTCTTGGTGTGGCTTGGCCGCATGGCAGCACGGGTCGGTGGAGAAGCCGCGCTGGGCGGCTGAACGTCAGGAACGGCCGGAGATCCCCCAACGCTTGGGCGGAGACCTTGATTTGCGGATCAGGCTGATTCAGCCTGATCAAGGTCTAGCGGGCTGCAAAGCAGTAGAAGAGGCCGTTCCCTCCAGTTGCTTGCAAATTAGCCTGGCTACAACCGCGTGACGGATGAGCAGAATTCCAGGAGGTGGGGTCGGCACCGCCGCCCTGGCGATCATGGTGCCCGACTTGAGCGCTGCCTTCGCTGTTGCTCGTCCAGTTCCCGCAGGTCCGGTCTGCCTCACCTGCGAAAGCCGTGCCGTCAGCCTGAGAGCCGGTGAGTATGTCGTGAACATTGGGGCTGTCGCCGCGACCGTTCACGATGGTGCCCGCTTCCGTGAGCGAGTTCTCCTTGCTCAGCCGATTGTTGGCACTGTGAAGATCAGCAACACTCATCGCCACGGCTACGCCTTTGGCATTGTACCAGGGCCCCTGTCCGATCCTGTCGCGAGCGTTCACCGCAGGCGTGCCGGGACCAGCGCTGGTACTCAGGTAAGCGCGCCACCGCCGCGATCCGGCGCCCACTGCCTCAGCCCGAGCTTGGCAAATCTGATCCGCTCCGGCGAGACCGCCGAGGTTGGCGCCGTCACCCGATCCTGCGCTTACGATAAAGAAGCTGAGCTGGTTGGTAGGCGCCGGAGCGAGCGCGGCGCAGGAGGTGAGCAAGAGGGCGAGGCCGCTAAGTCCAAGGCTTGCCGAAAGTCTCATGAACTCACTCCTTTTGAATTGCCGATTGAACCTTTCGTGCCGTTCTTGTGCAAAGGCAACTCTCTTGAAAGACAAACCCCAAGCGCGGCAGCGGTGAGGCGGGCGGAGGCTTCGGTGATCTGGTCCAAGCCGAAGAAGCGAGGCTAAGAAAGCGCGTCAGCAGCCGGTTTGCCGCTCGCCTCCAAGCGGCTTGAGGTAAAGGCGCTCGTGCTGCACATCGATGATTGCCTGCTGCGCTTGCATGATGTCCTGGCCAACGATTCCGTGCACCGGGCTGCCGGCAATCGGGTCCAGCGCTTGCACGACGTGCGACAGGTCCATGGCAAAGATGCTGCTTTGAGCAGTTCGCGTGCTGGCAATCGTGAACTCATTCACACGGACCTGATTGATCGCCGTCGCTCCTCCTGCACCAATAGCCGTCCCCTGCGGCCCCCGCGCGACTGCCAGGCCGAAGGTCTCCGTGTGGGGTCGGTGGATCACTGTCCTCCCTGCACCCGTATCGACCACGAAGGTTGCCGGCCTTCCGTTTACCGTGACATTGGCGATGTGGTGCCCGGTGGGCAGCGTCCGAAGAGGAATCTGGCTGTAACCGAGCGCACAGAGCGCTTGAGCGGCTGTAGGCGCTGCTGCCGTCCCGGCTTGCGGTTGGATCGAGGCGCAGGCGCCCAAAAACGATGCCGATCCAAATAGGGCTGCCAATGCAGGCAAGGCGGGCACTCTCATTCTAGCTCCTCACGTTCGTTCCAACGTCCATGGAACACCCGCTCACGCCGTTTGCTCCGGCGAGGGATCGGCGTCCACTTTCCCATAGCGGACATTGGTACCTGCGCGCCCACAGTCTTGCTCCCATGTCTGAGACGGGTGGAAAGCGGCCGGGGAGGGGTACCACATCACGCAGGGGCACTGAGGACCTGCACGATTTGCTGAGCGGAGGCCTCGGCAACAATGGCACCGTCCTCCCGCCGAAACTCCGCTCGCGTGGAAGAGCGACGCCGTTTCGGCATGCATCAGGCTGATGGTGGCCAATCCCCACCTCCTCATGAGCTCAGCTCCGCGTTCGAAGTCATATTGCATCGCCGTGAGCTGGGACCGGCTCGATAGCGCCAGCAACAAGTGCCGCGCACCTGCTTCGACGAAGGCTGGGGGCAAGCGAGGATCGGGGTGGTCCGGGTCGTACGAGAACAGATTGAGGGCGAGGGCGACGACATCCTCCGCAGCGGGTTCGCTGCGCGTCTGAGGCGACTGCAAGGCAGCAGCCAAGTGGCCGCCTGCGCACCGGCCCTCTACCGTGATCGTGCCGTCGTTCAAGTGCAGCGGGAAGACGCCATCTCCATGCTCGGCAGCGAGTGCTGCTCCAAGAGCGATGGTTGCGTGGCCGCAAAACGGTATCTCCATGGCGGGCGCGAAGTAACGAACGCGCCAGCCGTCAGCATAGGGCGCAGCGAAAACGGTCTCTGAATAGCCGACTTCCCTAGCGACGGCCTGCATCACCGGCTGCTCGAATAGCTTGTCGCATAGGACCACACCGGCGGGGTTGCCGCCGCCCGTACCGTCGGAAAAGGCGGCCAGCCTCAGAATTTCCATATGCCTGTCTCAGCTTGCTGCACGTCAAAGGATGGCCATTCCTCTCCGGAACGTCCATTTTTCATCTGTCAGAAGCATTCGGGGCGGATCGACAGCCACTTTGGGCAAGGGCATCCGATGTCACGCTTTTTATGGCATCCGCGCATCTGCTGTAGTGGCGAACTCAAGGGGGGGTCCTGGCTGAGGAGAGCGGGCGAATGTGCGCTATGGGTCTGAAAGCAGACACTCCGCCTAAGCGGTTATTAAACCTTGCGGCGGCGATAGCCGGCCAGCGGCTGGTGCTTCAACGCCAATGAAGGCGAGCGAAAAAAGTATCAGGCCCTCGCCGTCGGTGACGGTTAGGCCCCATTCCTGTCTGTCCCAGAAGCTACCTGCATCGTCACATATCTTTCGCCCGGCGAGCTTCACGCCCTCGCACTTGGCCGTGACCAAATCTTTTAGCTCGGTGCCGTCGAGGTCACGGGCGGATCGGCCATCATCGATGTTGAAAAAGTAGCGAGGCACCTGAAGCTCCTAACCGTAACAGGGAGCACGTTGTCTCTCAGTCGGCGGAGGCTAAGTTGCCCGTCGATGTTGCGTTGTACATCAACGCAAGGGCTGTGTCCGATTTTTTCGCACAGTGTCCGTTTCGGGTCGAAAGCGGAATTTCGCGCAATTCAGATGGGTGGATCATGGTTCAGGCTTCAGAAGGCCTGGCTCGCCTAAGCGGGCAGCAGATTAGCCTTTTTCGAGGAACCGATCGATGCCTACTCCTGCAGTTCCCATGGCAGTCCTGGCGCTTCTTCTAACCCTCGGAGGCGGAGCGGCTGCGAGCGTTTCAACCGCCGCCATGAATCCCGGCGCATGGGTGATTGGACCGATTATCAAGGGGCGAAACTATTCCAAAGGAGTGGCGCTGCATCCCTCGCCCGGGCCCAACGGGACGTGGTATATCAATCTGCCGCGCCATCCCGGAAGCGTCCATTACGTGACGTTTCCACACGGCTCTCTAGAGGGCAAGAGCCGCATCGTCATGCGTTACCGTATCCAGGCGGCTCCAGGTACGAAGATCGAAGCCTCCACTGCGCCGGGGACGCCTGGCATCATCACACCGTTTTTCCAACGCGCCGGAGACAATTGGACGGGGCGCGGCAGGTTCGAAACATACCGCTGGTATGGGACCTTCGCTACTCAGCAGTTGCGGCCAGGCGAGCATCAGATCGTTGCGCCGCTCCGTGCGAAATGGACCGCGGTCGAAACTTCCACCGCCCACAGTGCACCAGCCGCGTTCGGCGATGCCATCGACGATGCGGATCAGGTGGGCTTCGTCCTGGGCGGCGGCGACGGCTTTGGCCACGGGGCCTACGCAACCGGCCCTGCGCGGCTGATCGTCACCCAGTTCCGCGTCGAGTGACCATAGCTGCCTGTGAATGTCTGCTTTCGTGGAAAGTGGGCATAGGATTGTTACTTAGTTCGCCGTGAACTGGGTGCTTCTCGTCCTCGCCATCCTTGCCGATCATCTCGTGACTGAGCTCGGCATTAGGCGGCATGGCTTAGAGATTGAAGGCAATCCATTGTTTCGATGGTCGTGTCGCCGCTATGGCAGTTTCGCTTCGCTGCTGCTCCAAGCTGCCATTCTCTTGCCGCTGATGTGGCTCGCCGACCGCTTTTTCGCGGATGAAGCGGTCCTGCTGCCGGCGATCCTTTGGCTGACAGTTCTCCTGAATGTTGCCGTGTTGGCTGTTCGAAGGTGAACGTCCGCAATGGCTGGAAAGATACGGTAATGGGCCGCGCCTCCTGGTGTGGAAGGGTGGCTGTGCCCGGTCACGATGGACGGGGTTTCAGGTGTGGTGCCTCGAGGAACTTAGGTTCGTAGCAGGCTTGATGCGCGCCTGCCTCTCCGTCAGGATTGTTCGCAGCAGCCGTCGCCGTAGCTTCTTCGTCAAGCGGCGATGCCGGTCGCGATCAGAGAGACCCGAACTCTATCGCCGAGGCTCGGATCGAAGGCCGATCCCCAGATGATGTCGGCCTCCGGGTGGACTAGCTCCTTGATGAGATTGGCAGCCTCGTCGATCTCCATGAGACGCATGTCCTCACCGCCGCTCAGTGAGATGATGACCCCCTGGGCGCCCTGGAGGCCGTCGTCGAGCAGGGGATTGGAGATTGCATTGCGAGCGGCCTCGATCGCACGGTTTTCCCCCGATGCCTCGCCGCTGGCCATGATGGCATTGCCCATCCGCAGCATCACGGTGCGGATGTCTGCGAAGTCGAGGTTGATGAGCGCGGGGTTGATGATCAGGTCGGTGATTCCGCGAATGGCGTGCTGCAGGACCTCGTCCGCCAGTCCGAAAGCTTGCCGGCAGGTGGTGTTCGGGCTAATCACCCGGAACAAATTCTGGTTCGGTATAACGATCAGGGTGTCGACATGCTGCTTGAGCTCGCGGATGGCGATCTCGGCGGCTCGCATCCGGCGCCCCCCTTCAAATCGGAAGGGGGTGGTGACGACCCCGACCGTGAGGATCCCTCTTTGTCTTGCTGCCCTCGCGATCACGGCAGCTGCTCCGCTACCGGTCCCTCCACCCATGCCCGCCGCGATGAAACACATGTGAGCACCGGCGAGGGCCGCCTCTATGTCGGCCAGTGATTCTTCGGCCGCCAGTCTGCCCACCTCAGGCCGGGCGCCGGCGCCGAGGCCGCGGGTGGCGCTGCACCCAAGCTGAAGCTTCCGGTCTGCTGCGCAACTTCTCATGGCCTGCGCGTCGGTGTTGGCCACGACGAAGTTGACGCCTCGGACGCCGTTCTGGATCATGTTGTCGATAGCGTTTCCCCCACCTCCGCCCACGCCGAAGATCGTGATCTGGGGCTTCAGCTCCACGGCTTCGAGCAAAGCTTCTTCTGCGGTGCTGATGGCCATAATCTAATCTCCCCCAAAGCCCGATAAGGAGAATCAGATATAATCGCACCTCAGATTGCGGACCATCGGCACAATACGTATAAGAGTAGCTGCGCTCCTATCAGAGAAGCCGTAGTAAAACTGCGTGGCATGTTCCCGTAGGAACCTCGGCATATTGCCCCCAAATAGCCGCTCGCCAAGCGTCGCCGGATAATATCTCCCGTCGCAAGCTCATCCAGGGCAAGCTGCTCGACATCGAGAGCGGCATCCGAGGGGTGTTGCGTGGCTTGGCGCCGCTTAGCGGCTGCCCGGCGGGCAGGAAGTCCTAGCCGCAATCTATGATAGCGGCGTTCGCACTGCTTATGGCTGCATCAACGACAGCAGCTTGTACCCACCGGTTAGTGAGGGCGCTGATCGACAGCGCTGATAGCCTGTTCAAGGGCTTTGGGGTCTACGGGCTTCCCGAGGAGAATAGCTCCCGGAACTGTTGAACTCACCCGGGCACGCGTGCCAGCGTCTGAGTAAGCGCTCACGAAGACGATTGAAGTGGGTTGGCTTGCTCTGATGCGGACCGCTGTTTCGATACCATCAATCCCACTGCCGAGGTTGATGTCCATGCAAACCAAGTCCACCGCCTGACTCTCGATCGCGGCAAGAGCAGTTTCGCCCGTTGCGAAGATACCGATCACTTCGTGCCCAAGATCCTCCAGCGTCGTTTCCAATAACCAAGCTATCAGAAACTCATCTTCTACGATCGCGACCCGCTTCGTCGCCTCCCCAATCGGCGTTGATCGCGCTGCCTTGGACCCAGGTTTCGGCAGTTCGTCTCGTCCCGTCATCAGGTGCACAACTGGCGAATGGACCCGCTCCAGGCCGATCATTGCACCGGCCTTCGTGCTTCGAACTCCAGCGTGAATAGCAATCCGTCCTCCTGCCATTCTGTGCTTGAGCTCCCGCGCAGCTCATGCGTGGTGCTAAGGCTGATCATCTTTAGGCCAAATCCGCTGCGGGACGGCGGCCTAACGCCCACAAGCCCAGTCTCTTTCCATGTAAAATGCACCTGCCCGGGGCGAGTGGCCGTGCTCCAGTCCCAACTAACGGCAACTCGCCCCTGCGGTTGAGCAAAAGCACCGTACTTGGTGGCATTTGTTATCAGCTCATGGAGCACCATAGTTAGGCTCAGGACCTGTTTCGCATCCAGCTCCACGGGCGGCCCGCCGAAGGTGGCGCGCATGTCGGGGGGCAGAGCGTATGGACCTAAGAGTGCCTCGACCAGGTCGGGAAGATTCGATTCTTCCCAGTTGCTGTGGGCGAGCATCTCGTAGCCCCGAGCGAGTGACTGCAGTCGGCCCGCAAAAGCAGGAGTGAAGTCTTCCAGCGAGGCAGAGGATCGCGAGGTCTGATGAGCAATGCCCGTGACGACAGCCAGCATATTCTTTACGCGATGGCTCAACTCAGCAAGCAGCAATTCCTGGCGTCTATGTGCCTCCTGCCGCTCACTGATGTCTCTTAAAAAGCCGAGGAAAACTGGCTCGTCGAACTGTCTCGTGAAGGTGATCGACAGCTCGATTGGGAGCTCATGCCCGTCGCGCCGCAGCGCGGTGATTTCGATATGGCGGTCCAGGACAGGCCCCTCACCAGTCGCCATGAAATGGGCAAGGCCACGCTCATGTGCCTCTCGGTACTGCGGCGGGATGATCAAATCGCTCATGCGGCGGCCGCGAGCTTCTTCAAATGTCCACCCGAAGACGCGCTCAGCGACGTCGTTCCAGCCGGCGATCGTCCCGTCCAGACGCATCACCACCACCCCATCCAGCGCCGTTTTCAGCACTGCATTCAGATCGGTCTGCTTCAGAACGTTCGTCATAGCCACGTGCTTGCGCTTAGCGAGGTCCGTTGCCCTCCGCTAGGCGCAGCTACGCTGTGAGGGCGTTGCGTTTTGGTCCAAGCGCAGCCTCGCACGACGAAAGGAAATCCAAAGTTTACATTGCAGTGGCAAAAGCAGTCAGTCCGGCTGGCCTGAACGAGCATCCGCTTACGGTGCCGACGAGGAGCGACGTCACAACACTCGCGCGACGTTTGCCCCTATCGCCGAGGCGCCTGCCGCCGTGGGTTGAAACCGGGCAGGGACCGAACTTGTTCGGCGTTGATGGATTGACCAACCTCGGCGGTGTCGCGCCGCAATAAGACGACGAACATCATCGCCCTCCTGGCCACTCTTTTTCAAAACCCTGCCCGAATGTCCGGAGAAGGGTGGGGGGTGCACATGGGGACTTTAGTCGCCCGAAGCGATGGCAAGCGCCTGCTCCAGCGCCGGGTCGCGGCCCTCGCACAGGGTGTCGCCAACCTTGGGGCAGACGCCGTTTGGCAGTCTGACTTCGAACCTCTCGCCCTGGTGGATCTGGAGGAGCCAGTGCTCCAACCTGGCTACCTGGAGGTTGTCCGGGCGCAACCGCCTTTCTTCTATTCTCATTGGCTCGGCCGCCACGATCGTTACCGGTGTATTGAGCAGACCCGGCTCGCCCACCTGCTCAACCACAAACATGCTGCTGCATCCCCTCCACCGCTAACCTGCCCTTCTCTGCAAATGTCCGCAACGGGTGAAAGGGCACATTGGCTTAGGGCAGCAGAACCTTCACCATCATCGACTGCCCTCTGTCCTCTATAGCCAGCCGCCGATTGCCCATCTGGCCGACACAACGGGTAGCGCCCGTGCAGGCGGAACCTGTCCGCTTCTGAAAAAAACTCCAGAGGCGACTGAGACAGTCACGCTCCGCTACCGCTTCAGCGCCACCCCCTAATAGACTGCTCTCCGCAACGATGTGGGGGTGCCACACGATCTTGGCCCCGACGCAGACGGCAGGCCCAGAGCGCTTTCAAAGCGAGCATGTTCAGAGCGCGGCTGACAACCGGCGAGGGTTGATCCGACTAGCGCAAGCCCCAGTAGCTGGCTTCTCAGGCCGCAGACCTGACCGAGGCGGCGAATGTTTGCAATGGGTCGAACTCGGACCTTCGGCTGAATGTCTCAAAAGGGTGGAAAACGGGTGTCCGCCGGAGAGCTTCAGGCACTGTTCGCCTTTAAAGCAATTGAAAGAAGCACGAGTTTAGAGTCACCTTGGGGCCTGAGGCGGGGTGGAAATGGCTAATTACATTCGTGGCATCGCGGCTTCCGCCCGATGCCACCCGCTGACCAGGGCAATTCGTCAACTCCGCAAGTCGAAGCTCGAACTGACCTTCTTCGCGCTGATCCTTGCCACGATCCTGGCTGTCCAGTTCGAACGTCAGATCCTGGGTCGAACAATTACCGTCGGCCCTGATACAAAGTTGTCGTCCAGTCACGCCCATTCGGATGTCGCAGCAGGAGGGACGTCGAGCGCCACTGCGGATCCGGCACGTCCGTATACATGGGCATGTGAGTTACGAGCCGCCTACGCTTATCCCTATTGTGCCTATGAGTGGGTCTTCGATGACGGTGGCAAGGGGACCGGATTTGACCTGACGCGTTTCGACCGTCTGGCAGTAAGCCTGACCTACAAAGGTAAGGCCAAATCCCTCAGGCTGTACCTCAAGAATTTTGATCCCCGCTACAGCAAGCCAGGAGTCACAAACCCGTACAAGATCAACGCGTCCGAGATCCCGTTGTCGGTCGGTGAGCAGACGATCCGAATTGAAACTAGCGACTTTAGTGTTGCTGAGTGGTGGATAATCCAGCATCGGATCCCGCCAGGGCTGTCTCATCCGCAATTCGACAACATCGTTGCGATGGAAGTTTCCACCGGAACTGGCGCTCCGCTCGGGGTCCACCACTTCCAAGTCCACCAGATTACCCTCCACGGTCGCTTCCTCAACACGCGGGAATGGTATCTGGTGTTGTCAGCCGGTTGGCTTGCACTCATGTCTTTCTTCCTCATCCGCCTGCGTCGAGAGATCAGAGCGAGGAGGGAAGCGGAGAAGCAAGCGGAGCGCCACGCTCGCCATGATCCGGTGACTGGATTCCTGAACCGGCGTACGTTCGAAACTCAGCTCGATCGGGAGCTTGCCTCGACTGAGCGGGACCAGCCGCGAGCGCTCCTCCTCCTGGGAATCGAACATCTCACGTCGGCGGGTGACCTTTACGGCCAGGCAGCCAGCGAGGCGCTTCTGGCAGAATTGGCTAGCCGGATCAGGATTGTTCTCGGATCGGAAGCTCTGGTCGGCCGCATCAGGGACGATGAATTTGCCTGTTTCATGCAAGGTGATGCGGAGCTGGTCGGAGAGAAGGCCAACGAACTGCTGCAAAAGCTGAATGGCCCTGTCCAGCGACACGGCGACAGCATCAACGCAGCTGCAACGATCGGGATCGCCTGCTTCCCCCACCACGGTTCCACCTATGCGACGCTACTTGCATCAGCCAATATTGCGCTCCGGGAAGGGCAGAGATCCGGGCGGCTAACCCATCGCTTCTTCGATCCTGAGCTGGCAACTGCGGTTTCGCACGAGGCGGAGAAGCCTGCAGCCGACCGGCTGCCAAAGTTCCTCGTCGCTGCCGCGCTCGAAATTCTCATCAAGGAGAGCCGGAGGATCGCGACCACGTGGTTGGGCGGATCAGCGGTTGTCGTCCAGCTTTCGATTGATCAGTTGCAGGACGAGTGGGCGGCTGATCGCCTGATCACGATCATCAAGTGCGGCGGGCTTGAAGCCTCCGACCTGGTCGTGAAGGTGAAGGAGTCCTGCTTTACGTGCGCCGCCGCCGTGCGCAATCTACAGACGCTTCAACAAGCCGGTATCAGGATCATCCTTGCTGACTTTAAGAACGTTTCGGCCGGAAGGTGCAGCAGCATCAGGTTCGACTACATCGAACTCAGCGATGACTACCTGAACTCGCAGCTGGCTGCGGCAAGAAGTCTGCACAAGAGAATGGCTCCGTCGAACCTTCCCGCGTCGGCGTCCGTCGTTTCCAAGGCATCCTAGACTCGCTCCGGTTCATGCTGAGCCGGGAAGAGACAGCACTCTAGCGACCCCGACCCGCAGGAGGACCAGCAGGAGGCAGAAGCTCACGTCCGGGAACGTGGCTGCGAGCCCGAAAGTCACGGCGCGTAGCAGACGCCGCCGGCGCTATGTCCGGTTCTGCCCGGAAGCGTAACAGCGGCCGTGGCGCCCAGGCCGCGAAAGCTGCCTGCGTTCATCTGCAACGGCCGCTCACGCTTCCGAACACTTAGCCGGCGCTCCCGCTTGTCAAAGGTCGGACCCTCGACTAGTTCTCGCCGACGTAGCCTCGGGCATCTGGTCCCTCGGACACCGCGACCGCAGACCCAATGCTTCAGCCAAGCCTCGTTCCAGCCACTCCTTTCGTCGACCGGCTCCGCACGGGGGCTGGACGTCGCACGCTCGCCATAAGCCTGGTCTTACTGATCGAAGGATTTCTGCTGTTCCTGCTGCTTTCGCTCGGCGCGGAAAAGCAGCGCGGCGAGAAGCAGGAGGTCATCACCGTGGTGGACCTCTCAGCCCGCGAGCTATCGGTGGAAGCGCCAAAACCGAGCAGCCCGGAGCGCGAGCCGCGGGCGGAGGAGCGGCCCCAGCCGCAGCGCCCGCCAACAGCGGAACCGCTGCCGACCGAGCCCGCTGAAACACTGCCCCCGCAGCGCGCTGAACCGAAGGTGGTGCCACCGGCGCGTCCCATCTTGCCGACGGCGGAGCTACGGCCGCCACTGGCCGCCATTCCCCGGAATACCATTCCGCCGGCGCCATCGAACAGGCCGGTTTATGGGCCACCGGATACCGGTGCCCCCGCAGCCTACCGCGATACGGAGCGGGTGGGAACAGCCCCAAATGGCGAGCCGCTCTATGCAGCGGCCTGGTATCGCAAGCCGCGAGAAGACCAGCTGCGCGGCTATTTGTCCACCGCCAGCGGGCCGGGCTGGGGACTGATCGCTTGCCGCACGGCGCCGGATTATAGGGTCGAGGATTGCGTCGGGCTCGACGAGTACCCGACCGGATCGCAGATCAACCGCGCGGTGCTCGCCGCGGCCTGGGAGTTC
>JADDQD010000297.1:0-14670 GCA_016781555.1 Pseudomonadota bacterium
AGTTCTTTCTGCGTGCCCTCATGCCAATCGGCAGTGATCCCCACAGCTAAGCGGAAGTCGGTCTCTAGCTCCCTCACGTCCGCCTGAAGCTTTTCCAGTGCGTCGTGCTCTAGGGTGTTGCCTCCAACAGCCGGTCCCGAAGGGGCAATGGGTTTGAAGATGCGCCAGCCAATTAGCGCAAGAGACAGCGCTATCGTCAGAAGCACCGCAGCTCCCAAGCCGATAAAAACAGCCTCGGGCGTGCCAACGTCACCGAAACGAGTGAGCTTCGTACTGAGCCAGGTCATACCAGCCCAAACGGTGCCAAACGCGCCGATCCAAACGAGCACCCGGTCCAAGTGTCTAGTTGTTCTAAGGAACCAAGCCATCTGATCCTCATAGCGCGCCTTCCTTCCTTTTCGGAAGCGGCGCGGGACGACCACTCAGCTTTGGTGCATTTGCTACATAATACCGAGCGCTTCGCTTGGGCTGAGTTCCGGAAGTATGCCGGGAAGGCAGGCGGCGAGCAGAGATTTGCCGGCACGCGGCGGGCCCGTCATCAGCAGGTTGTGACCGCCCGCGGCCGCGATCTCTAATGCGCGCTTGGCGGTTTCCTGTCCCTTCACCTGGATGAGGTCGGCGCTTATTGCCGCCGGCTCCGCTTCGCCGGGCGCGGGCGGAGAGAGCATGAAACTGCCCCGCAAGTGATTGAGCAGCGCAATGAGATCGGGCGCGGCGACGACCTCGACATCGCCCGCCCAGGCAGCTTCCGGCCCCTGCGCGGCCGGGCAGATCAGGCCGAGCTCGCGAGAAGATGCGTGGATCGCGGCGAGGAGAACGCCCGGCGAGGGCGTCAGGCGGCCATCCAGCCCGAGCTCGCCCACCACCACATATTCGGCAAGGGTTTCGGCATCGACCGCGCCCATGGCGCCGAGCAGCCCGAGCGCAATCGGCAGATCGTAATGCGAGCCTTCCTTCGGAAGATCGGCCGGCGAGAGATTGACGGTGATCCGCTTTGGAGGGAGCGACAGGCCGATGGCGGCAAGCGCCGCGCGTACCCGCTCGCGGCTTTCGGCGACGGCCTTGTCAGGAAGGCCGACAATCACGAAGGCGGGAAGCCCGCTCGCAATCTGCACCTGGACCTCGACGCCGCGTGCCTCCAAACCCAGAAACGCCACGGTGGCGACATGCGCGACCATTTCGAGAAGCTCCCCCCGCGAACCCGACGCACTTTGCAGAGGCTGCCGAAAGAAGTCGAGTGGGCGCCGCGCGCCGGATCAGACCGCCGAAAACATCCGCCATCGCCTTCCCCCAGCCCATTCCTGCCGGTCGATACCGCACAAAGCCCGTAGGAACGCCAGGCCGAGGGAATCGGTTTTTGGGCACGGGAAGAATGGAGACCGACATGGCTGAGGACCTCAAAAAGGGCGACAAAGTGAAGTGGAAAAGCCACGGCGGCGAGGCTCATGGTACGGTCGAGAAGAAGCAGACCTCGCCGACCAAGATCAAGAGCCACAAGGTGGCGGCCTCACCCGACAATCCGCAGTTCATCGTCAAAACCGCGGAAGGGAAGAAGGCTGCTCACAAGCCTGAAGCGCTGACCAAGGAGTAAGCCCGTGGCGCACGGCGCGAGGGCTGTGCACGGCGATGCTGATTGGAGATCAAGGGCTAGCTTAAAGCCCCGCCTCGACCGCGAGCCGGATGGCGTCAGCCGACGCGCGCGCATTCAGCGACAACAGAAGAGCAGCCCGGTGCATCTTCACGGTCTTGTCGGAAATGCCGAGTTCATGCGCGATCTGCTTGTTGAGCATCCCTGCGCCATCAGTTGCAGAACTTCGCGTTGGCGCCGGCTTAGCCGCTCGAGCTGCCTTCTCGCATTCTCCCGGCGAACGTCGGCCGCTTCGGAGCGCCCCTGAACTTCCATCTGCGAGCCGATGAAGAATGCGAGTTGCCCCCCATCGTCGAAAATTGGGGCGATCATCACCGCATTGCGGAATGGCGTCCCATCCCTTCTATAATTCAGGATTTCAGCCATGGTCGGCCGCGCATCGGCGATCCCCCTTCGAAGAACTTGAGTCGCGTTCGGCTCCGTCTCCGGCCCCCGCAGTAGCCGGCAGTTGCGCCCTACGACTTCCTCTGCCGCGTGGCCGGTGAGCTGCTCGAACGCCCGGTTGACCGCCACGATCGGATTGTCCGGGAGCCGGGGATTGGTGATAACGGTCGCGATCGAGCTCAGCTGGATCGATGCGATCAATGCGGCGGCGTGGTCGGCAGAGCCCATAGGCGAAGATTATACCTCAATGGGAAGCAGGTTCCGAGTGTGCCGAACTCAAACCGCGCTCGTCCAAACCAGCTCCAAAAGTTTTGCTGAAACGGTCACTTTTTCCTCGAAAATGCCCGATGAAAAAAGGGCAGCGACCACCATATCAACTCCATGCAAACACTCTTCATTCTTCTTCTCGCGGGGGCCGTTCTGGCCACTTTGTTCGTGCTCACCAAGGGCGTCATCGGCATGGCCAATGGGGCCGACTTTTCGGGCGCCCGATCGCAAGGCTTGATGCGCAAGCGTGTGCTTTACCAAGCCGTCGCCATCTTCTTGGCCGTGATTCTGATGATGATGGGCAGCAGCGCCTAACAGCGGCCCTCGCAGGAGCACGAAACCTGTGCCCGTCAGCCACGGGAGTGCGGTCCATCGCCGTCTGCCGTCGCGGTCGTCACCAACTGCCTTCCACCCCGGCGATGTGTTTTGCCAACGCCTCCGCGTCACAACACGCTTTGGTGAAAAGCCACGCCTGGACCAGCGCGAGAGTGGACTGCTGTCTGGATATGGATGCTCCCCAGCCGTGCTTGCGGCGCTAACACGGGCTAACCACATGGGCTGCCATGAACATTCGCCAGACGTGGTTCGCCCTCGGGAGGATTCCCGCCGTGAAGACGGGGCTGTTCGTGCTCGGCATCGTGCTGATGCTGGTTTCGCCCCTGGTCGGGATCATTCCCGGCCCAGGCGGCGTGGTTGTGTTCGCGGCGGGGCTGGCGCTGACGCTGAAATACAGTCAGTGGGCGAAGCGTCGCTATGTGCGGTTCAAGCGCAGGCACCCCAATAAGGGGCGCTGGGCCGATTGGGGCATGCGGCGCTCCAGCGCGCTTCGGCGCGAAGCGCTCCGCAAGCGGCACGACAGGCCGCTCGGGGCCCAAGATGATTGACTTGCCCGCCTGCTTTGCCTATCGGGCGTGCGCAACGAGGCCGCCCCACAGGCGGCCCTTTTCTTTCAGTTTTGAGGTATGAGCGATGAAGCGCACCTTCCAGCCGAGCAATCTCGTGCGCAAGCGGCGTCACGGCTTCCGGGCCCGCAAGGCGACTGTCGGCGGACGCAAAATTCTGGCAGCGCGCCGCGCCCGCGGCCGCAAGAGTCTGTCGGCCTAAGCGCCGGCAGGGGCTTCACGAAGCTCAGTCGCCGCGCCGACTTTCTTGCGGCGAATTCCGGCCGCCGCGCGCCGATGCCTGGCTTCATCCTGCTGGTTCGCGAGCGGGACGACGGCGATCCGAGCATGCGGCTCGGCATCACGGTTACCAAGAAGATCGGCGGGGCTGTTGTCCGCAACCGAATGAAGCGCCGCTTCCGGGCGCTCGCGCGTGAAATCCTGTCGACCGCTGGCGTTCAAGGTGCCGACCATGTGTTGATCGGCCGAGGGAGCGGCATCGAGCGGCCTTATGACCTCCTCCGAGATGAACTCCGACGAGCGCTAGGCAAGGTTCTAAATGCCAGTCAGCCCGCTCCCAGCCGCCCCGGCAAGAGGCGCGAGGGTGCCGCAGGTTCAACGGGCAAGGCTCGCACCCGATGATTGCCAAGCTTCTGATCCTGATCGCCAAGGGCTGGCAAAAAGGGCCTTCCGCTATCCTGCCGCCGAGTTGCCGTTACCAACCGAGTTGCTCGGCCTATGCAATCACGGCGCTTCGGCGCTATGGGGCGCTGCGCGGTAGTTGGCTGACGTTGAAACGCCTTTCTCGATGCCACCCCTGGGGGGGTCAGGGCGATGATCCGGTTCCATGAGGGGAAACAAGTGCCATGAGGGCCAGTAAGTGAACGATTCCCGCAACATGATTTGGGCGATCGTGCTCTCGGCGCTCGTGCTGTTCGGGTGGAGCTTCATTTCGGAGCGCTATTTCCCGACTGCGAACCAGCCGTCGACTAAGATCGTCGACGGCAAGTCGGTTCCGCTGCCGAAGCCGCAGGCGGATCCGACCGCCGACAGCCCCGCAGCGATCCGCGACCGCAGGATCGTGCTTGCCGAAACGCCGCGCCTGCGCATCGATACCCCCCTCCTCCAAGGCTCGATCAACCTCAAGGGCGCACGAATCGACGATCTCGTGCTGAAGAAGCACCGGGAAAGCATCGCCGCGAATTCGCCGCCGATCCGGCTTCTCTCCCCGGGCGGCGCCCCCGACGCTTATTTCGCGAGTTTCGGCTGGACCGGCGAAGGCGTGGTTCTGCCGGGCCCGGATACCGTCTGGACGGCAAGCCGCGATCGCCTCGCGCTGGGAAGCCCCGTCACGTTGAGCTGGAACAATGGCCGCGGTCAGCTTTTCCAGATCAGGCTTTCCGTCGACAATGGCTACATGTTCACCGCCGATCAGCAGGTGACGAACACCGGGCCGGGTGCGATTGCGGTGCGCCCCTTCTCGCTCATCAACCGCGCCGACCCTTCCAAGGACCCGGACAGCTGGACCATGCATGTCGGGCCCGTCGGCGTGTTCAACGGCGCCGCCAATTACGACTGGGGCTTCGAGGATCTTCAGGAAAGTGGCGACCAGCGCTTTTCCACCACCGGCGGCTGGCTCGGCTTCACTGACAAATATTGGCTGACCGCGGTGGTTCCCCATCAGAACAGCAATGTCGAAGCGGGCTTCCTGCGCGGCCGCGCGGGTGGTTTCCAAGCCGTCGCCACCCCTGCCCCAGCAATCGTTGCGCCGGGCAAGGCCGCGCGTCAGCAGTTCCGCTTGTTTGCCGGCGCCAAGGAAGTAGCGCTTCTCGAGCGCTATGAGGACCAGCTCGGCATCGCCAATTTCGACAAGGCGATCGACTGGGGCTGGTTCGAGTGGTTCATGAAGCCGATCTTCTCGGTTCTGAACTGGCTGTTCGCGATGATCGGGAATTTCGGCGTCGCGATCATCTGCCTCACCATCATCGTCCGGGGCCTGATGTTCCCGATTGCGCAGAAGCAGTTCAAGTCGATGGCAGCGATGCGCGTGCTCCAGCCGAAAATGAAGACGCTGCAGGATCGCTACAAAGACGACAAGCCGCGCCTCCAGCAGGAGATGCTGAAGCTCTACCAGGAGGAAAAGGTGAACCCGATGGCGGGCTGCCTTCCGATCCTCCTCCAGATCCCGATCTTCTACGCCCTCTACAAGGTGCTGATGCTCGCCGTGGAGATGCGGCACGAGCCATTCGTACTCTGGATCAAGGACCTTTCAGCCCCCGATCCGCTGACGCCCATCAACCTGTTCGGCTTCCTCAACTTCACGCCACCCGCTTTCATTGCCATCGGCGTGCTGCCGATCCTGCTCGGCATCACCATGTGGCTGCAGTTCAAGCTCAATCCCGCGCCGATGGATCCGATCCAGAAACAGGTGTTCGGCATCATGCCGTGGGTGCTGATGTTCGTGATGGCGCCGTTCGCCGCCGGGCTCCAGCTCTACTGGACCGTGTCGAACATCCTCACCATCGCGCAGCAGAAGCTCCTCTACGCCAAATATCCGGGCATGCAGGCTGCTCCGGAGGCCAAGTGACGGACGAAGCCGAGGACCTGGAGGAGATCGCCCGGAAGCTGTTTTCCGGGCCGATCTCGTTTTTGAAGTCTGCGCCCACGCTCCAGTTCCTGCCGAACCCGGATGCCGAGGAAGTTGCCTTCGCCGGCCGATCCAACGTCGGCAAATCTTCGCTCCTCAACGCGCTCACCAACCGGCGCGACCTTGCCAGGACGTCGAACACGCCGGGCCGTACGCAGGAGCTGAACTTCTTCGAAGTGGGCGAACCGGTTCGCTTTCGCCTGGTCGACATGCCGGGCTACGGCTTCGCCAAGGCGCCTAAGGACCTCGCCAGGAAGTGGCGGCACCTGATCAACGATTATCTACGCGGCCGTCAGGTGCTGAAGCGCGCTTTGGTCCTCGTCGACAGCCGTCATGGCCTGAAGGATATCGACCGGGAGGTCATGAAGATGCTCGACGTCGCGGCGGTGAGCTATCACCTCGTCCTCACCAAGGCCGACAAGATAAAGCCGACCGAGCTCGAGACAGTTCAGCAGCAGACCGCGTCTGAGGCGCTGAAGCATCCGGCCGCACATCCCGAGATAATCGCGACGTCGAGCGAAACCGGTTTTGGCATCGATCGGTTACGCACGGCAGTGATCGATGCGCTTGCCTGAGCCCCGATGCACGCAGGTGGAGGCGCTGCGCCTCGGTCCAACCAGAAGCTAGGAGAAAAGATGCTGAAGCTTATCATCGCCAACAAAGCCTATTCCTCCTGGTCGCTGCGGGGCTGGCTGGCGGTGAAGCAATCGGGTCTCCCGTTTGAGGAGATCACGGTGCCGCTCTACGATGAGGAGTGGGAAAAGCGCCGGGAGGGCGACGAGTTCGCGCCGTCCAAGGGCAAGGTGCCGATCCTTTGGGACAACAACATCGTCATCTGGGACTCGCTTGCGATCATCGAATGGCTTGCCGACAAGACCGATCGGACGCGCTACTGGCCGAAGGACGAGGCCGCGCGCGGCATGGCGCGCTCGATGGCGGCGGAAATGCACTCGAGCTACCAGAACCTGCGCCGCGAATGCTCGATGAATGTGAGGAAGCAATTCCCGCCCAAACCCCTGTCCGAAGGGGTGCGGGCCGAAGTGATCCGCATCCTCGAGCTCTGGGCCCAGGCGCGCGCGCGTCACGGCAGTGGCGGCCCTTACCTGTTTGGCACGTTCGGCGCGGTCGACATCATGTTCGCACCCGTTGTGACCCGCTTCATCACTTACTCCATCCCAGTGCCGCGCTTTGCCGCTGCCTATATGGAAGCGATCCTCAGCCACCCCTGGATGATCGAATGGATCGAGGCCGCCCAGGAAGATCCTTGGGTGATCGAGCAATATGAGGTGCCGGCCTGAGGATATTCGGCGAACTTTGCCTCCGGCAGGGACCGTGTTGGACCGCCTTTATGTGGCCCGCGCCCGGGAGGTGCGGCCCCGGCAACCCGAGCCGTCCGACGCCACTTGTGTCCTGCGCATCGATTGTCGTTGCTATCGCCTCCGCATGACCGGCGCGAGAAGCGAATGCCATATGCCTCCTGCTATGGTGGCCATCGCCCCTGCACCAAGAAGGTCGACTTCACCATGGCTGATAGCGTCCACACCCAGCGTCCCCGTGAACATCAGGAACGTGAAGAGCAGTGTTGGCCTCGGCGAGAGGCGCATCCAGTTTCTGAAATCCATAGTGAAGTTCTACCTGTTTCGTTCGCGCCTGCAACTGGCAAGGTTCGTCCTAGCTCTCCCGGGCAACTCTAAAAGGCGTTCCGTCCTTGTGGGTGAAGCGGCCGTTGGCGGCGTTTAGGTGCATGTCGATATCGGGATAGTGGCAGTCGGTGGCCACTATCCTGCCGACGGCGATGAACAGGCAATCCTTGTCGCTTCGGTTGACAAGGTGGTGGCCGTTCGGAACGCCTTTGGGGAACGCGGCGCAGTCCCCTGCCCGCATTACCATCTCGCCGTCTTCCTCCACCAGCACGGCTTCGCCTTGTAGCAGCACGACGAACTCGTCCTCGCCCTCGTGCCAATGGCGTTGGCTGGAAATGCCGCCGGGCTTCAAGGTGACGTGGGAAACGCCGAAGTCCGTGAGCCCGGCAGCAGGTGCGAGGCGGCGATAGAAGCGGTTTTTCATCGGGGAAGCATAAGGCTCCGGATAGAAGGTGCGGTTGGTCTGTTCGATGGCGTCAAGATCGAGCTTCGGCATCGTCAACTCCGCTGGGCATTGCGCTCCACCATTGCTAGGCGCCCGCGATGATCACTGCAATCGACCCAGTCCAGCTCGCGGCTCGCCTCATCGACTGCCCCAGCATCACGCCTGCCCGCGGAGCGGTGTTCGACGTCCTTCAGGCCGCGCTGGAACCGCTCGGCTTTGCCGTACACCGTTTCACCCTCGGCGAAGCGCCCGATGGGCCGGTCGAGAACCTGTTTGCCACGCGCGGCAGCGGGAGCCCGCATTTCGGCTTTGCCGGCCATCTCGACGTGGTGCCGCCGGGCGAAGGCTGGACGGGTGACGCCTTCGCGGCGGAGATACGCGGAGGCATGCTTTACGGTCGCGGCGCCGTGGACATGAAGGGGGGGATTGCAGCCTTCGTAGCGGCCTGTTCGGAGACACTGGATCACCGAGGCACGCTCAGCCTGATCATTACCGGGGACGAAGAAGGACCAGCCACCTACGGGACTCCCGCGATCATGGAGTGGATGGCAGAGCGCGGAGTGAGGCCGGACATGATCGTCATCGGCGAGCCGACGTCGGAAGCCCGGCTTGGCGATGTGGTGAAGATCGGCCGGCGCGGATCCGTCGGCATGTGGATCGAGATTCCGGGCACTCAGGGGCACGTCGCTTACCCGCACCTCGCGGACAATCCGATCACCAAACTGGGCCGCGTGCTGGTTGCGCTCGATCGCCTGCACCTCGACGACGGCAACGACTGGTTTCAACCCTCCAACCTCGAAGTCACTGACGTTGAGACTGCAAACCTGGCCGGCAACGTCATTCCCGGAACCGCTCGCGCCCGGCTCAACATCCGCTTCAACAATCTTCACACCGGCGAAGCGCTTGTGGAGCTGGTGCGGCGCACCGTCGAAGAAGAGGCGCCGGGGGCGATCGTCACCGCGAAAATATCGGGCGAGGCGTTCCTCAGCCCGGCGGGGCCCCTGTTCGATGTGGTCACCGCGGCCATAAGCGCCGAAACGGGGCTGACACCGAAGCTTTCGACCGCCGGCGGGACATCGGACGGGCGCTTCCTCATCCGGCTTTGTCCGGTGGTCGATTTCGGGCTTCCCAACGCCACCATGCACAAGCTCGACGAAGCCGCAGCCGTTGACGACATCTGGGGCCTGTCGCGCATCTACGCCCGCATCATTCGCGCCGCTTTGGGCTAGGGTGCTTTCTAGTCAGGTGGAATCACCTGACGGCTCGGAAAGCACGGCGACCAAAGGATAATTAGACTCGTTCCCGGTTCAGCATGAACGGGAACGAGTCTAAGGCCAAGCCGCTCGGCGGAATGTCTTCCCTGATAGCTCAGCCAGTTTTCCTGTTGTGTGAAAACTCACCGCCTCCGCCGAAGCACAATGTAGAGCGCGCCGGCTCCGCCGTGGCGCGGATGGGCGCCCCGGACGGCAGCAATGTCGCCCGCGTGCCGAGAGGCGGCGAGCCAGTCGCCTACTGCAGCCCGGATTGCGCCGCGGCGAACCGGCCGGGCATCACCTTCGGGTGGCTTGCCGGTGATGAGGAGAAGCACCCGTGCGCCCATTCCCACCGCTTGGTCGAGGCGGGCGTCGAGCAGGGCATAAGCTGTTGCCAAATTGTGGCCATGAAGATCGACGGCAACGTCGGGCTGCACGAGGCCGCGGGACAGGCGGCGATCCCAGCTGCCGTCCAGCGTCGTGCCCGGCTGCGCCTTGGCGGGGGCTGCCGCAGCCTTTGGCCCAGTGGGCGCCGGGACGCGCTTTGCCGGCGAAACGGTGTCGCGCGCTGCTTCGGATTCAGGCTCAGATGGGGGCCCGGGCGGCGTTGGGGCGTGGAGCGGCCGGACCGAGGCGATCACCTTCTCCCACAATGCTTTCTCGTCAGGGGCGAGCCGGCGCACCGCTCGTGCTCAACCTTGCCACCGTGCCCTTGGGCACCAGCACATAAGCAGTGCCGCGGGCCTGCAAGCCTCCGGCAATGCGGGCGGCCTCCTCGCCGGCGCCCCAGAAGGTGTCGAAGCGGTTGGCGCCTTTGATTGCGCCGCCGGTGTCCTGCGCGACCCAGAGTCCGCTCACCTGTGGATCTCCGGCCGAGAGGAAAACGGGCGCCCCCAAGGGCACGAATTTCGGATCGGCGGCGACGGTGGCGCGTCCCGTTACCGGAAGTCCGAGCGCGCCCAGCGGGCCGGCACCGGTGAGTTCCTGAAAGAAGATATAGCTTTTGTTCTCGCGCATGATGGCGCGGCCCTGTTCGGGATTGGCGCGAAGCCAGGCGACGATCGCCTGCATGCTGACGGGGCCGGTCCCGAGCAGCCCTCGCTCCTTCATCAGCTTACCGATGGCAACATATTCGCGGCCGTTCTGGCCGGCATAGCCGATCCGCATCACGTTTCCGTCGGGAAGGAGCAGCCTACCCGAGCCCTGAATCTGAAGAAAAAACAGGTCGATCGGATCGGCCGCCCAGGCAATTTCGAGGCCGCGTCCGGCAAGCGCCCCGTCTTCGATCTCGGCGCGATCATAATAAGGAACGATGACGCCATTTTCGAGTCGGCCGCGACGCGGAGTGCCGGCGGCAGCAGCAGCCGCTGCATCGACTTCCACCAAGTCGGCCGGCTTCCGGTAGACGGGAACAGGGAAGCCCGGGCCTGGCGTGCGGGAGCCGCTGATCTGAGGTTCGAAATAGCCGGTGGCAAAAGCGTTGCCGCCGCCGATTTCGGCAAGTTCGAAGTGCCGTCTGAAGAAGTCCGCCGGATCGGATGGCGGCTGCGCGGCCGTCGCTTCGCTGCAGGCCGGACGCCACTGCTCGGGCGTGGTCAGACCACTCAAATCGTTGCGCTTCAGAAGCGCGGGGCAGCTGATCTTGAACGCTTGAAGCGCTTTTGCGGCTTTGCCGAAATCCATCGCTGCAAGCGCGGGACCGGCGCGAACGCCAGCTGCAACCGCATTAGCGGGTGGAGGCAGGGGGGCCGGTACGGGAACAGGCTCGGGTGCCGCAGGTGCCGGTGCAGGTGCAGGAGGCACGATCCGGGGGGCGCAGCTGCCAAGCGCGACCAGTGTCATGAACAGCAATGTTCGGGCGCGCCAAGCGCCTGCTGGCGTCCCGCTTCCGGCTGATTGATTGCCGCCTTGGCCGCAGCCGCGGCTTCGGAGGCGGTGCTGAGAAGATGATTCGATGCTGCTCACTCGCCCGGCATAACCGGAACAAAGCGCCTGGGGAAAGAACTCATCGATGTCGCCAGCTCGTCTGATGTTGCCGTCACGGGTGATTGGCGCGCTCAGGGGCGGCGGCGCCGCCCGCGCGAAAATCAACCTTCGTCGGTTTCGACGAGCAGCCAGTTCGGGTCAGCGCTGCCGAGCGTACGGCGGAACGTCCAAATGTCATGGGTGGAAACGGCGTCGGTGAGCGAGCCCCCAACCACTTCGCCAGCCTCGTTGCGGGTCAAAGCGGCAATGTCGGCGTCGAAGCGGACGGTGATGCTCGCCGTCCGCCCTTCAAGCTGCGCATCCTGAATGAGGGCGCGTTCGATCCCGATCAATCGGTTGTCCATGCGATGACCGGCGGCCTCGCGCGCGGCGATTGCAGCCGCAAAGGTAGCGCGTACGTTGTCGCCGACGAGATCCGAAAGCTCGTCCTGCTTGCCCTTCCAGAACGCTTCAAGGATCACGCGGTAGGCCGCTTTCGCGCCCTCGAGGAAACGAGCAACGTCAAAGCTTGGATCTGCCGCGACGATGGCACGGATGCCGGTTGCGGCGCGGTCCTCGTAGGAAACTGCGCCGCCCTCGCTGCGCTCAGGCGCAACATCGGCGATGGGCGCCGTAGGCTCGGCGCTCGGCACCGCCTCGGGGCGAGTGACCGGCTGCTGCTCGTGGCCGGTGCGGCGCCCCAGGACGGCATAGAGCCGGAACCCGACAAACAGGGCCACCATCGCCAGCAGGACAATCTCAACGGTCACGCAAACATCTCCGTTTATAGAAGCCCTACATAGGCGCGGCGCGGCCATGATTCAAATCGCCTTGTGGGGAACCCCCCAAAGCGCGGAATGTTGCGCCTCGCTTATGCTCCTGCTACCCGCCGCTCACGCAGTGGCGGCCGCGACCGGCCGGCGCTCGCCCCATCAAATCAAGGGTATGAAAAATGGCCGAAGAACAAGGCTTTGCGGGCTTCGATCAGCAAGTGTCCAGCGTAGGAGACGACAGTCCCCAGGTGGGACTGATCTCTCAGTACGTGAAGGATCTTTCGTTCGAGAACCCGAATGCCCCGGCCGTTTACCAGTGGCAGAGCCAGCCCCAGATCGAGGTGCAGTTCAACATCGGCGCGCAGAGGCTTGGGGACGAACTCCACGAGGTGGAGCTTCGCATCGAGGTCGCGGCTCGCGCGGACAACAACATCGCCTTCGCGGTTGAGCTTCTCTACGCCGGCCTTTTCGCGCTCCGGAACATTCCGGAGGAACAGATCCAGCCGTTCCTGCTTGCCGAAGCACCGCGGCTTCTTTTCCCGTTCGCGCGCCGCGTCGTCGCGGACGCGATCCGCGACGGCGGCTTCCCGCCGCTCGTGCTCGACCCGATCGATTTCGGCTCGCTGTACATGCAACGCGCCGCTCAGGCCCAGGCCGAAGCGTCCGGCGGCCAGGCTTCGCTCGAAACTGGCGACGCCTGATTCCACGCCTCCTTTTGCCTCTGCCGCGTGCGGGAGAGGATATTAGGCCGTGAACCTCGTCCGCTCCTTCAGCTCAATCGGGATCCTGACGCTGGCGAGCCGGGTGCTCGGCTTCGTCCGCGACATGCTGATGGCGCGCTTCGTCGGCGCCACATTCGCATCGGACGCGTTTCTGGTCGGCTTTCGCCTACCCAACATGTTCCGCGCCTTGTTCGCCGAGGGGGCGTTCGCGGCGGCTTTCGTGCCGATGTTCAACCGCAAGATTGGCGAGGACAAGGGGGACACGCGCACCGCCTTCCGCTTCGCCGAAGACGTGCTGTCGGTCCTGCTTCCGATCCTGATCATTGTGACCACGGTGATGATGATCGGCGCCGCGCCGGCCGTCTTTCTTCTTACCTGGGGCTTCAAAAGTGCGACTCCGGCGGAGTTCAATTATGCCGTCGAGCTTGCGCGCATCCAATTTCCCTATCTGCTGTTCATCTCGCTGGTGTCGCTGCTCGGCGGCATCCTCAACTCGCTGAACCGGTTCTGGGTCAACGCTGCGGCACCGATCCTCCTCAACATCACGTTGATTATTGCACTGGTCTTCTTCCACGGCCCGACGACCTACGACACGGCACGGGCGCAGGCGATCGCGGTCAGCATTGCCGGCGTGCTCCAATTTGCCTGGCTGGCAATTGCCTGCCGCCGGGTGGGCGTGAAGCTCAAGGTGCGACGGCCGAGGCTCAATGCTGACGTGCGGCAATTGTTACGGCTGATCGGACCCGCAGCTGCCGGTGCTGGAGCGATGCAGATCAATTTGCTGGTGTCGACCATGCTCGCCGCGGGGTTCCTTCCCGAAGGTTCGGTGACTTACATCTACTACGCCGATCGCCTCAATCAGCTGCCGCTCGGAATGATCGGCATTGGCTTGGGCACGGTGCTGCTGCCGACCATCGCTCGGCTGATTTCGAGCGGCGATGAGCAGGCCGCGCTCGACTTTCAGAAGAAGGGACTTCAGCTCGCTTTGTTTCTGACGCTGCCCGCAACCGCGGCTTTGATTGTGAGCGCCGAGCCGATCATACGCGGCCTTCTCCAATATGGCGCCTTCACCCAAACCGACACGATCGCCACGGCGTGGGCGCTCGCGGCTTTTTCGACCGGCCTTCCTGCCTACGTCCTGATCAAGGTGCTGACGCCCGGCTTTCACGCCCGCTCGGACATGACGACGCCGCTTCGCTTCGGGCTGGTGGCGATCGTCATCAACCTCGTCCTGAACCTCATCCTTATCTGGTATATCGGTCATGTTGGGCCTCCGCTTGCGACGGCGATCGCATCATGGGTCAACGTGATCCTGCTGTACCGCGCCTTGAGCGCTCGGGGACATTTCGAGATGGACCGGCGGCTCGCATCACACCTCTTGAGGCTAGCGCTGGCGGCGCTGCTGATGGCGGCCGCTTTGCTCCTCATCAATCCGCTCATCCGGCCCCTGCTCGGCGGTACGTTCGAACTGCGCCTGGCTGGCCTCACACTGCTGGTCGGCGGCGGCGTCGCTGTTTATGCGGCGGCAAGCTTCGCCACCCGTGCCTTCACCATTGGCGAACTCAAGGCGCTCTTGAGAAGGCGCGCCCGCTAGACCTTGGAAAAGGCCTGACTCACGCCTTCGGCGGAAGCGCATCGCGCTTCCACCTCAGCCGATCAGGCCCTAGGAAAGACTTACCATGCGCGTTGTTTCGGGAATCCAGCCGACGGGAAACCTTCATCTCGGCAATTATCTCGGTGCCATCAGGCAGTGGGTGCGGATGCAGGATGAGGCAGATAGCCCACAAAGCTGCCTGTTCTTCCTGGCCGACCTGCACGCCATCACCACCTACAATGATCCCGGCGAGCTTGCCTCCAACATCCAGGAAATGGCGGCAGCGCTGATCGCCTGCGGCATCGACGAACACCGTTCAGTGCTCTTCAATCACGCGCGGGTGTCGGCCCATCCGGAGCTTGCCTGGATCTTGAATTGCACGGCTCGAATCGGGTGGCTCAACCGCATGACCCAGTTCAAGGAAAAATCAGGCAAGAACCGCGAAGGC
>JADDQD010000297.1:14688-25922 GCA_016781555.1 Pseudomonadota bacterium
GCCGGTCGGAGAGGACCAGAAGCAGCATGTCGAGCTCATCCGCGACATCGGAACCAAGTTCAACACGGACTATGCCGAGCTATTCACGCTCCCCGAGCCGTTGATCGGCACCATGGCGGCGCGAATCATGAGCCTGCGCGACGGCGCCGCCAAGATGTCAAAGTCGGATCCGTCGGACATGAGCCGGATCAATCTCACGGATGACAGCGACACTGTCGCGCAGAAGATCCGCAAGGCCAAAACCGATCCCGAACCAATTCCCGAAAGCATGGAGGGGCTGAGCGGCCGCCCCGAGGCAAAGAACCTCGTCAGCATCTACGCAAGCCTTGCCGATGAGCCCGCGCAAGCCGTGCTTGCGCGTTTTGCGGGTCAGGGATTTGGTGCCTTCAAGCCGGCTTTGGCCGAGCTTCTGGTTGAAACGCTTCGCCCGATCAAGGCCCGCCTGGACGAACTGCGCGCGGATCCAGCCGAACTCGACGCGATCCTCACCCGCGGCGCAGGGCGCGCCGCGGAACTTGCACAACCGACGCTGGATGCAGCCTATCGGGCGGTCGGGCTGCGGCGCTCCTGAGCTAAAAATCGGGGCCGGGCGGCCCCAACAGCTCATCGCGCTTAAGCCTCCGTTCAGCGACTTGGCGGCATGAACAAGTGGTTCTATACCCTGAACAATCCTCCCCCGTGAAAGGCTGCTTACAATGTCCCTTTCGAAAAGGTTCCTGAGCCTGGCGGCGCCGGCGGCGATGCTTGCCCTCAGCGCTTGCGCCACCGGTCTCCCGACTCAGGTTTCCCGCTTCCAGGCTCTGCCCGCACCCCAGGGCCAGAGCTTCGTCATCCAGCCTGCCGACCCGCGCGACCAAGGCGGCTTGGAATTCTCACAATATGCTGATCTCGTGCGGCAAAATCTGATCGGCCAGGGCTATACCGAAGCCTCGTCCCCGCAGAATGCGAACTTCTTGGTAACGCTTGATTATGGCGTCGACCAAGGCCGCGAAAAGGTTGTTACCTACCCCGGCAGCCGCTTTGGCGGGTTCGGCTATGGCGGCTTCGGCTATCGTGGCCTGGGCTTTGGCGGCTTCCACCGTCCTTATTACTCGCGCTTCGGCTCTTTCGGGCGCGGCCTCCACCCCTTCTACTGGGGCTGGGACGATCCGTTCTACGGGTCTGCCTTCGGCTATCCGGAAGTGCACAGCTACACCGAATATACGAGCTTCCTCGATATGGATATCAAGCGGACCGGCGACGGTCAGGCGCTTTTCGAAGGAACGGCCAAAGCGCGCTCGCGCACCGACGAGCTCCAGGTGCTGGTTCCGAACCTCGTCGAGGCGATGTTCACCAACTTCCCGGGCCGCTCGGGCGAGACGGTGCGGATCACCGTTCCGACGCCGCCCCGCAGCCGGTAAGCTTTAGCTTCGCTAGACAAGACGGAGGGTCGGGCAACCGGCCCTCCTTTTTGTTGTCACACCAGAGTTATCGCCGCACCAGAAGAACGCCGGAAATGACGAGCAGGATGCCCAGCGTACGTGCGGGTGTGATCGCCTGCCGCTCCAAGCCAAAGGCTCCCAGATGGTCGAGCAGCAGAGCCACTGCGAGCTGCCCGCCGATCATAACGGCAACGAAGAAGGCCACCCCAATCCGGGGCGTTCCGTAAGCAGCAGCCGTCACGAAAAAGGCGCCGTAAAGCCCCCCGATCCAGGCATACCACGGCAGGTCCTTCACGGCCGCCTGACTGGGCCGCACGCCGAAGCTCAGGGAAAGCACAAGCAACGCGGCCGTACCAACCGCGAAGGAAACAAGCGCCGCATTGAGCGGTGAGCCGACGGCGCGAGCGAGCATCGCGTTGGTTGGCGCCTGGAGCGCAGCGAGGGCGCCGCTCAGAACGGCGGCGACGATGGCGATGAGCAGCGGAAGGTTCATCCCCGGTCGGTAGACGATGCGGGCCGCGCATTGAACACTGGCTTTTCATAGCCGTTCGCAGGCGGGCCGGCGACACGTATTCAGGTGGAAGGGCCGCGATGACACAGACATCGCAGAGGGGAGAGCCGCGCTCGCGCCTATCCCTTCCGCGAAGCCTCGAGGGCCCTCTTCTAACTTTCGAGCTGACGCGTGAGCAGGCGAATGTCCGCGTCAAGCTCGGCGTCCTGCGCGCGCAGCTTTTCGATCTGGCGGACGGCGTGGATCACCGTGGTGTGGTCGCGGCCGCCGAACCGGCGCCCGATTTCAGGGAGAGACCGGGGCGTCAGCTGCTTCGACAGGTACATGGCGACCTGGCGCGGACGCGCCACTTCCCGGGCGCGGCGGGCAGACGTCATCTCGGCCTTGCGGATTCGATAATGGTCCGAGACACGACCCTGGATTTCGTCGATCGAGATGCGGCGCTGGTTTGCGCGCAGGATGTTGGCGAGAACTTCGCTGACGAACTCGAGATCGATCGCGCGGCCGCTCATCGCTGCATAGGCTGCGATCCTGTTCAACGCCCCCTCAAGCTCTCGGACGTTGGAGCTGATCCGCTTTGCAAGGAACATCACCACGTCCTCAGGAACAGACACATCCGGAAGCGTTTCAAGCTTCTTGATGATGATGTTGAGACGAAGCTCCAAGTCCGCTTGGTTGATGTCGGCAACGAGGCCCCAGGACAGTCGTGACAGGATGCGCGGCTCGATCCCATCGAGATCCTGCGGCGCACGGTCCGAGCTGATGACGAGACGGCGTCCGGCCGAAATGATCTCGTTCATCGTGTGGAAGAATTCTTCCTGGGTTGATTCCTTGCCCGCGATGAACTGCACGTCGTCGATCATCAAGAGGTCGACCGACCTGAGTTGCTGCTTGAACCGAATGGTCTCGTTGGCGCGGAGAGCCGCCACGAACTCGACCATGAACTTTTCGGCCGACATGTAGATGATTTTCGCGCCGGAGCGACGGGCGCGGAATTCATGCCCGATGGCGTGAAGGAGGTGTGTCTTGCCGCGCCCGGTGCCGCCGTGGATGAACAGCGGGTTGAAAGCGACGTTGTCCGCGCTGGCAAGCGTGCGGGCGGCGTTGAACGCCACCTCATTGGCCTTGCCGACGACGAAATTCTCGAACCGGTAACGCGGCTCGAGCTGAGCAGCATAGAGTCCGACCGGCTCCTGGGCCGACGGCGTCTGCTCTACCTCAACCCGAGTCGGAATTTCGCTCAAGGCAGCTGCCCGGGCGCCCTCGCCGGCGCGGATGAGCACGTTGCGTACGGCAGGAAGCATGGACCGCCAGGCCAGTACCAGCCGGTCGGCAAAGTGGGTCTGCACCCAATCCGCCATGAATTGCGAGGGAAGTTCCAGGCACACGGTTCCGGTATCGGCCTCGAACCCGCCAAGGGCGATCGGCCGAAGCCAGCCGTCGAAGGTCCGGGCGCCGCAATCACGGCGAAGACCGAAGCGGATCTGTTCCCACGCGGCGGCCACGGGACCGATGCCTTCCCTCGCTTCAGGCAAAGCAACTAAACTGGCCTGCGGATGATCCACGCACGCACCCCCCCATCCTCGGCGCCGCTTATTTAGCGGCATTTTCAGAGACAGCGCTTCCCCGGCCCAACAGTCACCCTCAGGGACGTCGATTCGGAACACCGTTCTGCTGTTTTTCCTCGTCGGGGATTCGCCCGCCGAGGAAGGGTTTTGTAGGGAGCGTAGCCGCACCCGATCAAGGGGCGAAAATTTGATCCATGTCAAATAAAGCCGTTGACACGCAAATCCGCGACTTGGGCCTGCTTGACCTCTAAGTCTTTGGGTCCGCGATATCTTTTCTGGTTAACGATCGGGCGGCGCGGCCGAATCGCTGAGAACGCTCAGATTTTTCCGAAGCGACAGCGCGGAGCACGAAAAAGCCCGCCGGAAGCAATCCGGCGGGCATGGTCTTGACGTTGCTGGCAGCTTTTAGCCGAGCGCAGCGATCCGCTTCGTCAGCCGCGAGATTTTGCGCGACGCCGTGTTCTTGTGAAGGACACCCTTGGACACGCCGCGCATCATTTCCGGCTGCACCTTGCGGATCGCGGCTTCCGCCTGCGCCTTGTCCCCAGCGGCCAGCGCTGCTTCGACCTGCTTGACGAACGTGCGGATGCGGCTGACGCGGACGCCGTTGATCTCGGAGCGGCGCGCGTTGCGGCGGATGCGTTTCTTTGCCTGCGGCGTGTTCGCCATCGTGGAGTGCCTCTGTCACGGTGAAATGAAAAGGGCGCGGCAAATACCGCACCCGCTGAAGCGCTCCTCTAAGGCGAGACACAACAGAGGTCAACCGCTCAGCGCTGGCACGAGGGACAGAAAAAGGTGGAGCGGCCGCCCTCCGCCCGGCGCCGAATCAGGGCGCCGCACGCACACTGCTCCCCTTCCCTGCCGTACACCCGCCACTGCTTAGAAAAGTAGCCGAGCTCCCCATCCGGACGCGCATAATCGCGCAACGTCGAGCCGCCCGCCTCGATCGCCGCCAGAAGGACTTCCTTGATCGCAGCCACCAGCCGCGCGACCCGCTGCTTGGAAATGCGGCCGCCGGCTCGTGCTGGAGCGATCCCAGCCATGTGGAGCGCCTCGCACACATAGATGTTGCCAAGCCCTGCCACGATCCGCTGGTCCAAGAGCAAAGCCTTCAACGGCGCCGAGCGCCCGCTGAGCGAGCGCACCAGATGATCGGTCGAAAAGGTGTCACTCAGCGGCTCGGGGCCCAACTTTGCGAACGGCTCATAAACCTGCAGCCTGCCGGTGCGGATGAGATCAATCGAGCCGAAGCGACGCGGATCGTTGAGGGCGAGGCGCCGCCGCTCGTCCGTCTCCACCACGAAGTGATCGTGGCGACCAAGCTCCTCGGGATCGATCCGCCACCGGCCCGACATGCCGAGGTGGAACACCAAAGTGTCGCCGCGATCGGTGTTGATGAGGCCATATTTGGCGCGGCGGCCGAGGCTGGTGACTTTGGCGCCGGTGAGGCGCTGGCGGAGGTCCGGCGGGAAGGAGAAGCGCAGATCTGCCCGCCGTGCCTCCACGGAGACGAGCTCCCGGCCCTGCAGCACGGGGACGAGGCCGCGTACGGTGGTTTCGACCTCCGGCAGTTCAGGCATGGGACCGCTTGGGGATAAGGGGCGTGCACATTGGCTTCTTCCCCTGCTAGAGGCCCGTGCAATGGACAAGGTTTCTTTCGGCTTCGAGGACGTCCCGCCCGAGGAAAAGACGCGTCGTGTCGGCGGGGTCTTCTCCAACGTCGCCCCCCGCTATGACCTCATGAACGATCTCATGTCGGCGGGCCTTCACCGGCACTGGAAGAACCAGTTCGTGCGTCGGCTGAAGCCGAGAAGCGGCGAGACGATTCTCGACATGGCAGGCGGAACGGGCGACGTCGCCTTCAGGATTGCCGCGTCCGGCGCGCTTGTGACCGTTGCCGACATCAATCCCGAAATGCTTCACGTGGGGCAGCAGCGGGCAGCCAGGCGCGGCATAGACTGCCTTCTTTGGACCCAAGAGAATGCCGAGGCCCTTAGCTTTGCTGATCGAACTTTCGACGCCTACACGATTGCGTTTGGCATTCGAAACGTCACCCACATCGATCGCGCGCTTGCCGAAGCTCAGCGCGTGCTGAGGATCGGCGGCCGCTTTTTCTGCCTCGAATTTTCCACGACTACCTGGCCCGGCTTTCGGTCGCTTTATGACCGCTACTCGCACCATCTGGTACCCAAGGTCGGCAAAATCGTGGCGCAGGACGAGGCAAGCTACCGCTATCTGGTGGAGTCCATTCGCCGCTTCCCGGCTATGGACGAGTTCAAGGCCATGATTACCGCCGCCGGGTTTCACCGGGTGTCGGTGGAGCCGATCCTGGGCGGCGCAGTCGCCATTCACAGCGGTTGGAAGATTTGACGTCGGCTTCGTCAGCTGAAGGGATGCTGCAGGCTCAATGACTGCCCCGCTTGTGCACGTCTGGCGGCTCCTCAGATGGGGTCGCGTGCTCGCGCGGCACGGTGCTTTGGGCGGCATCGAACGCGATCCCATGACCCCGGCACCGGTCCGCCGGCTGGCACGGATTGCTCGTTTGGGCGACCGCATCCCGCGCGTGCCCACCTACGCAGCCGCGTTCCAGGATATCGGCCCCGCCGCGATCAAGCTTGGACAGGCGCTCGCAACTCGTCCAGACTTGGTCGGCGACGAGGCCGCTCGGGACCTTCTGAAGCTCCAGGATTCGCTGCCGCCAGCGCCCTTTGAACGGATCAGAGACGCGATCGAGCAGGCTTTGGAAAAACCTGTCGAGCAGCTTTTCGCCGAGATCGATCCCGAACCCGTTGGAGCGGCCTCGATTGCGCAGGTGCATCGCGCCGTCACAATCGATGGCCGGCGGGTGGCGGTGAAAGTGCTGCGGCCCGGGATCGAAGAAGATTTCGCCCGCGCTATCGAAACCTACGAATGGGCCGCGGCCCAGGTCGAAAACATGGGCGGCGAGGCCGCGCGGCTTCGTCCACGGCTGGTCATCGAGCACTTTCGCCAATGGACCCTGCGCGAGCTCGACCTCCGGCGTGAGGCCGCTTCCGCCTCCGAACTGCGCGAGAACCTGGTCGCAGAAAGCGGCTTCTACGTTCCGGAGATCGACTGGTCCCGTACCGCGCGTCGGGTCATGACCCTCGAGTGGATCGACGGCATCAAGCTTTCCGACCGAAACGCCTTGTTGGAAGCGGGCCATGACTTGAAGAACCTGGCTGCCGTCCTGGTGCGCGCTTTTTTGAGGCAGGCGGTGGTCGACGGATTCTTCCATGCCGACCTTCACCAGGGGAACCTCTTCTGCCTTCATGACGGTCGGTTGGCGGCGATCGACTTCGGCATCATGGGCCGCGTCGACCGGCGGGCACGGGTGTGGCTTGCCGAGATCCTCTACGGCCTCATCGTCGGCAATTATCGTCGTGTCGCCGAAATCCATTTCGAAGCACAATATGTGCCGCCGCACCACAGTGTCGAAGAATTCGCGACGGCGCTTCGGGCAGTGGGCGAGCCGATCCGCGGACTTCCGGTCAAAGACATTTCGATCGGGCGCATGCTCGAAGGGCTGTTCACCATCACGCGCGAATTCGACATGCCGACCCAACCGCACCTCCTGCTCCTCCAAAAAACAATGGTGATGGAGGAAGGGGTCGCCACTGCGCTGGATCCCGACATCAACATGTGGGAGACCTCCGAGCCTTTTCTGCGGGAGTGGGTTCGGAGCGAACTCGGCCCCGAAGCGGCTATGGCCGATCGCATCGTGCGGGATTTCAGGACCTTCGCCATGATCCCCGAACTCATCCGCCGGATCGACCATTACTACCCGCCGCCAGGAGCCGCGCCCCCCGAGCCACCGCTCCGCCAGGTGGCGATGATCCAGCGGCGTGGGTCAGTCAGATATGCGCTAACGGCGGCGCTTGCCGCCGCGGCTGGCGCGGCAGCCGCATTGCTTCTAAGCTGAGCGCATGCGGGGAAAGCGCATTCTCCTCATCGTCGGCGGCGGGATTGCGGCCTACAAGAGCTGCGAGCTGGTCCGGCTGATCCGCAAAGCGGGGATGTCCGTGACGTCCGTGCTGACGGACGGCGGGGCGCATTTCGTGACCCCGATGACGCTCGCCGCTTTGTCTGAGAACCGCGTGTTCACTAGCCTTTGGGACCTCAAGGACGAGGTCGAGATGGGCCACATTCAGCTCAGCCGGCAGGCCGATCTCATCGTGGTTTGCCCGGCGACGGCCAATCTCATGGCAAAGATGGCGCAGGGCATCGCCGATGATCTGGCAACGACTTTGCTTCTCGCCACTGACAAGCCGGTTCTCGCCGCACCCGCAATGAACGTCAGGATGTGGCAGCACTGCGCGACCCAGCGAAACGTTGCCCAGCTTCGGCAAGATGGGGTAATTGTAATTGAGCCGGACGAGGGCGAGATGGCGTGCGGCGAATTTGGCCCGGGCAGGCTGCCCGAGCCCGAGGCTATCGTCGATGCGATCCTTGAGCAGTTTCGAGCTGTTCCGCTCACTGCTCGTGATGCTCTGGCCGGACAGGAGAAGCGGCCTTCCACAAGCTCAGCGCAATCGGATGCGGCGCTTGCGGGCAAGCACATCATCGTCACGGCCGGCCCGACGCACGAGCCGATCGATCCGGTGCGGGTGATCGCGAACCGCTCTTCGGGCAAGCAGGGATTTGCCATTGCCGCAGCTTTGGCGGGTCTAGGCGCGCGCGTGACGCTGATCGCTGGGCCGGTAAGTCTTGCCAGCCCGCCCGCCGTCGATCGGATCGATGTCGAGACTGCACGGGAGATGGACGAGGCCGTTCAGCGCGCGCTTCCGGCAGACGCAGCGGTGCTGGTGGCGGCGGTCGCCGACTGGCGCGTCGATCCATCGCCGCGCAAGTTCAAGAAAACGGAAGGGCCGCCGCCTCTCGCCTGGTCGGAAAACCCGGACGTCCTGCTCGGACTTGCGGGCAGCGCGGATCGACCGAAGCTGCTCGTCGGCTTCGCCGCAGAGACCCACGCGGTCATTCAGCTCGCCAAGGCCAAACGAGAAAAGAAGAATTGCGACTGGATTGTTGCCAACGACGTGTCTGGGGACGTGATGGGGGGAGATCAGAACAGCATCCACCTCATCACTGCCGACGGCGTCGAAAGCTGGGAGCGCCTCCCGAAGGAGGAAGTGGCGAGCCGCCTCGCGGCGCGGATTGCCCGGTATCTAAGTCAGAAACAGGACAAGTGATGGTCGACATAAAGTTGAAGCGTTTGCCGCACGGCGATGGGCTGCCCCTCCCCTCTTATGCAAGCGCCGGTGCGGCGGGGCTCGACGTCGTCGCGGCCGAGACGCTGACGCTCGCAGTCGGGGCCCGGCATGCCGTCGCGACGGGATTTGCGATCGCGATTCCCGACGGTTTCGAAGTCCAGGTGCGTCCGCGCTCCGGCCTCGCACTGAAGCACGGCATCACCTGCCTCAACACGCCCGGCACCATCGACAGCGATTACCGGGGTGAAGTGAAGGTGATCCTGGCCAACCTCGGTAAGGAACCGTTCGAGATCGTGCGAGGAGAGCGGATCGCGCAGCTCGTGCCGGCGCCGGTCCAGCGCGCGACGTTCAGCGAAGTTGACAGCCTCGGCGAAACCGACCGCGGAGCCGGCGGGTTCGGCTCCACAGGGCGGTGAGCCTCAGCGACGACCAGCTCGAGCGATACGCCCGCCAGATCGTTCTCAAAGAGATCGGTGGTGAGGGGCAGAAGCGGCTACTTCGGGCCCGCGTAGTCATTGTGGGCGCGGGCGGGATCGGATCGCCAGCAATTCAATATCTCGCTGCCGCTGGCGTAGGACAGCTGACCATCATCGATGACGACAAAGTGTCGCTCTCCAATCTTCAGCGGCAAACGCTGTTTGGAACAGCAGAAGTGGGAGAGCCCAAGGTAGGCCTCGCAGCAAAAAAGGTGGAAGCGCTGAACCCGGATGTCCTTGTCCAGGCGGTGGACGAACGGATCAACGCGTTGAATGCGCAGCGGCTGATCGCCGGCGCGCAAGTCGTGCTGGACGGGAGCGACAATTTTGAAACGCGTTTAACCGTTGCGGACCATGCCCTCGCCGCGACGGTCCCGCTTGTTTCCGCGTCCGTCGCCCAGTTCGAAGGGCAACTCGCTCTTTTCCGCGGATGGGAGACGGACAAGCCCTGTTACCGCTGCCTGGTTGGGAGCGACCCCGATCGTCCAGAGGCGAGCTGCTCCGACCAAGGCGTGCTTGGGGCCGTGGCGGGTATATTGGGCAGTCTTGCTGCGATGGAAGCGATCCGGGCGATTACCGGCTTCGGCGAGGACACCGCCGGCAAGCTGCTGCTGATCGACGCACGTTCGCTCCGCTTGCGCACGGTGAAGCTGACCAAGGACCCGGGGTGCCCCGCATGCAAGGTTTGAGCATGATCGTCGCGACGGACGACGCGAAGCGCTTCCATGCCGCGCTTGAAATCGCCGCCGCGAGCGCAGCGCTCGGAAGGCCGACGCGCCTCTTTCTCCAGGCGCAGGCAGTCTCGCTTGTCGGGGACCTAACCTACGCCCGACCTGGGCTACCGTCTGCACAGGAGATGCTCAGCGAAGCCGTTGCTTTGGGTGTTCGCATCAGCGCGTGCCAGAGCGGCCTCAGCTTGGCACGGCTGGAGGCGGGGGCACTGCCGGAAGCGGTTGAGACGGAGGGTCTCGTCAGCTTCCTGGCGGCAGGGAAGGACGATCAGCTGCTGATGGCCTGAGCGGGCCAGCGGACTTGGAGTCCCGAGCTATTCTTCCGGACCGTCATCCGTTATCTTGAACCTGACACGGATCGTGCAGCCGCGATAGCCATTCGGCGACTCCTTTTTCGTGCCGTTCCTCACAACGTTCACCGCTCTCAGTCCGAACGCGCTTGCCGGTTCCGCGGCGAGCAGCTGGACGTTCCCGACCCCGCCCCAAGGGGCGACATCGTAGCCGACAATGGCCCAGCCCTCGATCTTGCGGCGATCAAACTCAGGCGGGAACACCAGCGGCGGCAGCTGCACCCAAGGCTCCCGAGCGTCGGTCGGACAGTTGGAGTTAGATGGCGCCAGCGAGTCCGCCGACGGCCCGAGCGGTGCTTCGAGCGGCTCCGTGGGAATTCGATGGAACCACATCAGGCAACCGCGTCGCTCGCCCCGCGCGAAGCGGGAGCGCGCCGTCGCCTCGAGCGATTGTCGATCGAGCTCCGCATTGCCGCCCGAACCTACCAGCCGAATGCTGACGGGGCGCCCGGCGGCATCGATGTCGAACGTCATGAAGCTGTGGGAGACGGTACCCGCCGCCTGGGGGATCTTTTCGAAAGCTGGAAAGACCTGCTGGCGGATGTTGGTCCGGCGGTCTGTGCAATTGCTGCCATCCGGCGCCGCGCGATCAAGGATCGCCTTGGGGAGCGCGGCGCCGCCACCGAGCTGTCGCGGATCGACGAGAGCCATCAGCCTATAGACAGATTGCAGGTCCGCCTGCGAGACCGGAGCTTCCCGTCTCTCGAACACGAGTTCGCAGTTCCCTCTTTCCTGGCCTTTTTCGAAGCGCCATGCAGCGAATGCGGGCATCAGGTCAGGGGCGCTTGGAGCCGCGGCTCCGGTGATCTTGATCCCCAGCGGTCGCCCGCTGCTATCGATGCGGAAGTTGAGGTGAACGGCGGCGGTCGCTTGCGGGGCATCCTGGCCGGGATAGCGCATATAGGCGTCTGGGACCGGCTGCTCCCTGTGCAGCGCACGCGGCGATCCT
>JADDQD010000093.1 GCA_016781555.1 Pseudomonadota bacterium
GGACGGGGCCGACGTGTTCGTCGACTTTTCGGCACCGGACGCGCTCGAAGCGCACCTTCGCGCTGCACAGGACGCGAACCGCCCGATCGTCATCGGCACGACCGGCCTTGGCCCCGAGCATCAGCGCCTGATCGACGAAGCATCGGCGAGGCTCGCGGTGCTGCAGGCGGCGAACACCTCGCTCGGCGTCAACCTCCTCACCCACCTCGTTCGCGAGACCGCCGCCAGGCTGGCTGAGGACTGGGACATCGAGATCGTCGAAATGCACCACCGCCACAAGGTCGACGCCCCCTCGGGCACGGCCTTGCTCCTCGGGCGAGCGGCGGCGGACGGCCGCGGCGTTGAACTGGATGCGGTGAGCGAGCGTGGGCGCGACGGCATGGCTGGCCCGCGCGAGGCCGGCCGGATCGGATTTGCAGCGATGCGCGGGGGATCGGTCGCGGGCGACCATCAGGTCATTTTCGCGGCCGAAGGGGAGCGGATCGAGCTTGGCCACAGGGCGGAAAGCCGCGCCGTCTTCGCCCGCGGCGCGATCGAAGCGGCGCTGTGGCTGGCCGGAAAGCCTGCCGGCCGGTACGCAATGGCCGACATTTTGGGGCTGAGGTGAAAAACACGCAAGTCGAGGAGCTCTACCGGCGGCTCGCCGACCGGACCCCGAACCCCGAGACCGAGCTCGAATATGTGAACACCTACACCTTGCTGGTGGCGGTGGTGCTCTCCGCGCAGGCGACGGATGCCAGCGTCAACCTCGCCTCGCGCGAGCTGTTCAAGACGGTGAACACGCCCGAGGCGATGCTGGAGCTTGGCGAGGAAAAGCTTCGGGAAACTATCAAGACGATCGGCCTGTTCAACACCAAGGCCAAGAACGTCATCCTCTTGTCCAAGGTACTCGTTGAGCAGTTCGACAGTCAGGTTCCGGCCGATCGCGACCTGTTGATGGCGCTTCCCGGCGTCGGCCGAAAGACGGCCAACGTCGTCATGAACAGCGCGTTCGGCGCCGAGACCTTCGCTGTCGACACCCACATCTTTCGCGTTTCGAACCGGACGGGCCTGGCGCCCGGCAAGAACCCGCTCGAGGTCGAGCTGAAGCTCGACGCGGTGACGCCCCCGCCTTACCGCCGGGACGCCCACCACCTGCTGATCCTGCACGGCCGCTATGTCTGCAAAGCCCGAACACCCGAATGCTGGCGCTGCGTCGTCGCCGACACCTGCCGCTACAAGCCGAAAACGCCTGCGCCCGGGAGCGAGGAAGCAGCTGGCGCGTTCAAGGCTAAGAAGAAGAAGAAGAGGAAGCTCGGGTGAAGTGTCTCCTGGCCGCAGCGGCGGGCACCTTTATGATCGTCGGCTGCGCACCGATCGATCGGGAGAGCGCCAACCAGGCGGCGCTTGCCGAGGCGCGGCCAGTCGGGGAGCCGCGCGGCTGCATCAGCCTGACGACAATCAGCCACACGCGCGTACGCAGCGAGAGCGTGATCGACTTCTACATGCGCGGCGGCCAAGTCTACCGAAACACGCTCCCCTCGAGCTGCCCCGGCCTCGCCTTCGAGGAAAGGTTCACCTACCGGACGTCGCTCAACCAGCTTTGCGCGGTCGATACGATCACGGTGCTTTATGCCAGCGGCCCGCAGCAGGGCGCCACCTGCGCCTTGGGCCCCTTCCAGCCGATCGAGACCAGCGCACGCTAGATTGGCGGCCCGGCACCGAAAGGCTCCGCCTAAAAAGCGCTAGCCCCTCAGAAGTCGCTTTGCTAAGCGCGGCCCTAAGCACCCGTAGCTCAGCTGGATAGAGCGCTGCCCTCCGAAGGCAGAGGCCACAGGTTCGAATCCTGTCGGGTGCGCCACTTCTTTAGACTGGCTGAAATCAGCCGCTTTGAAGCATCAGCATGTTGAAGGAGCTTGTTGGAGCGCCGGGGACTTGATGGAGCCGATCAGGCTGCTTCGGCCTAGGTCGCGGCGACGCTCAGAGCGATCACTTTCAGGTTACGCGACGTCATTGCGAGCGCAGCGAAGCAATCCAGAGGCGCCGCTGAATTGGATTGCCGCCTCGCTTTGCTCCTCGCAACGACGATGCAAACCGAGTTGGAGGTTCCCCCAAGAGCGAGGCGCCGACAGAGAAATGCCCGCCACTCCCCTCCGCTCCACGCAAGTCGTGTGCAGGTGTGAGTAACGGGCGCTAACTCAGGAACAAGGTCCGCAGCAGATGCCGCGGACCCGTCGATACCAATTACCGCACCGAACGGCGGGTGAAGAGGTTCACCACTGCGAGCAGAATGATTGCGCCAATGAGCGCCGCGAACAGGGTTCCGACACTGAGCGGGCTGCTCAGAATGTTGCCCTCAGCGCCGAAGAAGCGCCCGAGCAGGAAACTGCCGAGGATGGAGCCGACGATACCGACGACGATGTTCATGAGAATGCCCTGCTGAGCGTCCCGGCGCATAACGATGCTGGCAAGCCAGCCGATGATCCCACCAATCACGAGAGCCAAAATGATGTTCATCGGTTTTCTCCTACTTGTGTCCGCCTTTTTACTCGGAGGCGGTCGTTCTTGTAGGACGCGCGATGCAGGCAAGTTGTTCCTGCCCCGATCTGATCTCAGTGGGTCAGGGAGGCCAATCGCCTGTGGGTTGGAGGCGGCGTGTCGGCTGCCTTGAGATACAAATGGCAGAGGAGGAATAGAAGCGAGGCCGTGTAGCAAAGGCCAGGCCAGCTGCTCGCCGACAATGCGCTCAAGGGGAGCATCACCGTGAGGATCGTGCGAAACACCCACTCTCCGAGACGCGCGCTTTGGACGCCCAGAGTTGATGCTGCCTGCCGTTGGGCGCGATCGCGCAGGAAGCTCATGATCAGCAGCCACACGAGCGCACTGAGAAGATCAACGAAAATGGCGTCACGCATGCCTTTGGGAGCGATCGACAGGCCTACACCCAAGAGGTAGGCGGCGATGCTCACGTCCAGACTCGCCACGGACAAGCGCCATTGGCAGACGCCAAGCTGGTGCTTGAGCCAACCCGATACCGGCGAGAAGACGCGGCTCAACAGTAGATCATCCAAATTAACCATGGGTTTGGCCTAGCAGAGAAGTGGTTAACGCTTCGGTTTCGAAGCGGCATAAGTTACGCTTTTTTGGCCAGTGTTGCGTTGCAGCAATAGCCTGAGACGCAAGGCAGATCCTGCGCGATGACGACTTGCCACCTCCAAACCTCACCCCCGTTCACAAGGGCGCGCCTGTGCCGCTGAAGGGTTGAGGAACCGGGGCCCCCGCCAACGCTTCTAGAGCGTCAGGGCCGAAGGCCCTCCCCAAGCTCGGCAGAAGAGATCTCCATGCGCACCATCCCGGCGACATTCGACACGAAAGAAGAAGCAGAGACGGCCATTCGCCGCCTCGAGGCAATCGGCGTGGCTCCCCATCAAATCCTGTTGAGGGAGGTGGAAGAAACAGGCGGTGCGTCGGAGCCCGACGTCATTCAGATGACCGGCCGATCAGGCGCAAGCCGCGCTTTCTTCCTCACGGCGAAGGTAGGTCCAGAGCAGATCGGCGCAGCCACGGAAATATTGAAGAGATCAGCGGCGGGGAACAAGGCTTCGCCGCTACCGCTCGATCCAGGCGCCCACAGCTCTGCGCCTGCCACGTCACACCAACAACCGACGCCCACTGGGAATGCGGCTGCTCCTTATGGAGCAGCCCCCGGAGGCGAGACCGCAGACATCCAGCGAACCGGGACGGGATCAAAGCCACAAGGCCCGCAGCAAGCGGTTGAGACGTCAGTGCCCTGGTCTGATGAAGCTGCTCGCAGCCGCGCTCCGCAGCATCAGCCGCGGCGCTCGGATCTGTCGAGCACCGACTGGCGGCGGTGGGCCCAATACGGGATCATCTACTGCCTCTTCATGGTAGCCGCATTCACCGGAGGCTGGTTGCTCGGCTCAGTCTTCTAGATGGATTACAAGTCGGGTGGAATCGGCTGACGGCTCGGAAATGAAATACACCAAGCAAGCTACCGGAAACTTCGGTGAAAAGTCATCGGGAGAGCAAAGCCACGCGGCGATCCAGTTCAGCGCCGGGGGCTGGATCCCTTCGCCGCGCCAGCATTGACGTGGCGGTTCAACCTCAAATGATCACACTCTCGAGCCCTGATCTGTTGAGCCCGGTTGAGTGTTGCCGCTGCGAGCTTCTTACCGCTTTTGGGCCTGGCCGGGTTCACTGGAGCTTCCTGGTTGGCGGTCGCCTGTACGAAAGCTGCTGAAAGCGCTTTGTCCGTCCGCCCCAAATCGCTCCGTCTCCACCTCGGTTCGGCGAACCGTCTCATTGATCTCCTGAAGCCGATGCTCAACATTCTTGGTGACCACCAGTTCTTCACGAACGAACGCCTCCTTGGAGACGACCGCCTCCTCCCGCATCTCGGTGACTTCGAAGACGCGCTCCTGCAGCAATCCGCCTTCGGCCAGTTCCTCGTCCGTCACGCGGCGACCCACTGGCCGGCGCTCGAGCCTGATCTCCTCCTCCAGAAGCTCCACCTGCTCCTGCACCGGCACTTCGACGGTGAACGAATGAACCCGTGCCCCGCCCCGCAAGACCTCGCGCTTCCCGATCCGGAGCTCTTCCTCGACCATTGGTATGCGCTGTTCCACCGTGACATCGGTGCTGGAACCGGCGGGTGATGCGTCGTCACCAGCAAGAATCCGTGGCTCGCTCGCCTGCGCGATGCTCATCAGGACGCGAAGCACAGCCTCCGCATCGTCGTCGCTGCTGGCCTGTGCAATCAGGAGAAAACCACCCCGCTGCAACAAAGTCTCGGAGGCGGAGCGCTCCTCGCGCGCGAGCTCCAGGCTGTCGAGCGCCAGCGTTCCAGCAAGGCCGCTGGTCAGCAGGGCGGAGTCGAGCAGAGAGACCTCCGATCCGACGATGGACAGAGCATGCTCGGCTTCGGTCTCGGTATTGAAATGGGCGGCTACGGTTCTGCGCATCAGATTTAATCCTCCAGGCCGCCAGCGGGTGCCGGCTCGCCGTCGCGTTCGATCGCCACTTGCTCCGAGCGCAAGGTGACGGGGATCACCTCAGTCGTGGTTGCGGTTTTCCGCCGGACATGAATCTCTTCGACAAGCACCAGCCGCTTCTCGATCACCACCACCTCCTCAACGACGGGTATGATCGTGATATTGCCTTCGAGGCGGACACCCGGAAGCTCGGACACCACGACGTTCTTCGCCACACGCTCGACTTCCACTTCGTCGTGCGCGAGGTCCACCGGAACGCGCTCCTCGCGCTCGGCCACGGAGATACGGACCCGCACCCGTCCGGATTCCACCTGCCGCTTCTCGATGGACAGGCGCTCTTCGACGAGCGGAATCGCTGCCACTTCCTCCTGCTTGCCCATGCTTTTCGTGTTCCCGTTAGTTCGGCGACCGGCAGCTAACCTCCGGGTGCGCCCAGCCGTTCCATCACTTCCCCCTCGCCTGCGCCAGGTAGGCGCGGGGACGCGCTGCTGCGGAGTTTTAGATCGCATAACTTCTCCGCGGACCCGCAAGCGGCGTTCGAAACGGGGGGTCGATAGCTCGGCTTTAACGCTGCTGCTCAAGGCGCCCAGAGAGAACTAACTCACCTCACAGCTGCCGCTTGGAGCGGAACCTAGCTCCCTAACGTGCAGTTCGTGCCAGGGCCGCGCCGCTAAACTCGCGCTTCGGACGAACCGAACCGGAGGCGAAGCCCGCCACAGATAGCAGGTCCGCGCCGGAAGTGATCGGACGGGCATCGAAGGAGGCATTATGAGGTCAGTCGCCGAGCAGAGCGTTGCCGAATTGGGAGGTCCGGCGAGCGTCCTCAGCCGCCAGAAGCGCGACCACGTGGAGTTAGATCGGTTGCTGAACCGGCTTCCAGAGCTCGGCCCCGACGCCGAGGGTGCGGTTTTGCTTCAAATCTATCGCTTGGTGTTCCCGCACGCCTTTGCGGAGGAAGCAGTCCTATGGCCCGTCATGCGACGCATCTTACCGGATGGCCACCAACTGACGCTTCAAGTGGAGCTGGAACATCAGGAGATCAACGCGCTCGTGACCCGGCTGGAATCCTTGCACGCCGGTTCGCTCGAGCGTCAGCAGGTGCTGGACCGGGTGGTCGCGTTGCTGCGTACTGACGTTCGAGACGAGGAAGACGAGCTCCTGCCCCGCCTGCAGATGAGGCTTACACGCAAGCAGCTGTGGTTGCTCGGCATCGCTTGGGAGGCCGTGCGGCGCGTGGCGCCAACGCGCCCGCACCCTATCGTGGCGCGGCGTCCTCCAGGGAACGTCCTGGCGGCGCTGCCGCTGTCAATTCTAGATCGCGGCCGCGACCGCACGGACGCCTTCCTTCAGCGTGGTGCCGGAGCTGCCGGTCCGCCCTTGCAGGCGCTCAGTTCCGCGTTGCGCCGAGCCTCGCACGCGGTCGAGGAGCTTCCGGGCATGAAACGTGGAGAAGACCCGGCGACGCGGGTAGGCCGAAGCTCCAGAGCGGGTTGGGGCGCTGCGGCGATCCTGACGATTGCGGTGGGGTCAGCGGCGGTGGTGCTGGCCAGGCGCCGGCGCTGATCCGCGGCTCCCGCCAGGTTCATCCTCCGCACGCAGCCACCGCCCGCATGTTCAAAACAAGCCGGAGGTTTCTTCCCGTCCATACTGACGGAGATTCGGGGCGCCGGCAAATTGGCGCGCCCGGAAGGATTCGAACCTCCGGCCCCCAGATTCGTAGTCTGGTGCTCTATCCAGCTGAGCTACGGGCGCGCGATAGGCGGCGACATAGGACCAAGGCTCAACACGCGCAACCCCGTTGCTCATGAAAGCCAGGGGCCATAGGGAGGCAAGATGAGACGCCTCCCAATGCTGCTCCTGCCGATCGCCGCGCCCGCGGTGCTGACCGCCTGCGCCTCCCAGGGCGACTTCCCGTCCTTGGCGCCCCGCGCCGTCGAGCGAGAGCTTTCTGGGGCTCCCGTCCCCCCATGCGCAGCGCCCGGAACCGCTGCCGAACCGGCGCCAGCGGCAGCCCCTGTTGCACTTCCCATGCCGACCGATCCCGCGCTGCGCGCCAGAACGGCGGCTTTGCTCCAGCAGGCGCGGCGCGGCGAGCGGGAGTTTTCGGAACTGCTCCCGCAGGCCCGAGCGGCCGCCAGGCGCGGCGGAGCCGCCGGTTCCGAGCCGTGGATCGCAGCCCAGCAGCTGATCTCACGGCTGGAAGCGGCGCGGACACCGACGGTGAACGCAGTTGCCGAACTCGACGCGCTCAGCGTCGCCCGGTCAGAAGACGCGGCAACAGCGCCTGAGGACATCGCCTCCGTGCTTGCCGCGGCGGAGGAAACGCGCCGTCTTGCAGACGCTCAGCGCGCCGAACTCGACCGGCTGAACGGGCTACTCAGCGCCCCCTGAGGGAAGCGGTCGCCGCCGTATGCGCCTGGGCGAGCGACACGTAATGCGCCACGCCCTCGCGGTGTCCGGCGAGCTCTTCTGCAGTGAGATCGCGCAGATATTTGGCGGGGCGGCCCGCCCAGAGCTGCCCGCTGGGCACGCGGCGGCCGGGCGTCAGCATCGCGCCGGCTGCGAGCATCGCGTCGCTCTCGATCTCGCACCCGTCCATCACGATCGCGCCCAACCCTACAAAGGCTCGATCATGAAGAATGCAGCCGTGCACCATTGCCAGGTGCCCGATCAGCACGTCCGCGCCGATCAGCGTCGGATAGCCTTCGGCTTCGCCGGCTTTGGGCGAATCGACGTGAATAACGCTCCCGTCCTGGATGTTCGTGCGGGGACCGATACGGATCCGGTTGACGTCGCCGCGAAGCACGCAATTGTACCAGATGCTGGCTTGGGCACCGATCTCGACGTCACCTATCAGCTGCGCCCCGGGCGCCACGAATGCGTCGACCGCGACCTTCGGCACCTTGCCGTTAAACGCAATCAGGCTCGCCATTGTTCGCGCTTTATCTCGTAGACGATCACTCTTCCCTCCGCCCAGGCAGCGCCTTCAAAATCGAGGTCTGGCCGCCGCTCCATGCCGAGACGCTCCATCAATCCCCAGCTCGGGCCATTGCCGGCGACGGTCAGGGCCACAACCCGTTCCGCGCCGATCGCGTCGAAGGCATGGTCGAGCGATGCGACGGCGGCTTCTTTGGCATAGCCTTGGCCCCAAGCATCCTCACGCAGCCGCCAGCCGACCTCAAGCTCCCCTTCGACGGGACTGCCGGGATCATCGGCTATCTTGAGGCCGCACAATCCGAGCAGCTCGTCATCGTCTCTCCGCTCCACCACCCAAAAGGTGAAGCCGCGTGTTTCCTGCCACGGTATGAACCGATCGCGGACGACGCTTTCCTGCTGCTCGGGCGTGCGCACCCCGGCAAGCCAGCGCATGACCGGCTCCGTATTGAGGTGCCGGATGAACGGCTCGATGTCGGCCGTAGTCCAATTGCGCAGCCGCAGACGCTCGGTTTCGATCATCGGAAGCTCAGACCCTGAAGAAGCGGAAGGATGCTGGCATGATCATCCGTCCAGCCGGGAAAGCCAGGGCGCTCCTGCAGCTTCTTCCAGGATTTGGGCGCGCCGCTGACGGCAATCAGATCCTCCATCGTCTGCTTGTCACGTGTCATAGCCACCCAAACCGACGGGTGATCGTTGAGATAGCGAGCGGATTTGTTGTGAGCGAGCACGGCGGCCTCCCATCCCCCTGCCCTTGCCCCGGCAGCAAGCACCGGCTCCAGGTCGAGGTAGCGATTGGAAATATGCATCATCAAAATTCCATCGGGCCTCAGCACCCGCGCATAAACTGCGAGCGCCTCGCGCGTAAGAAGGTGCATCGGCACCGCGTCGGAGGAGAAAGCGTCAACCGCAAGAATGTCCAAGCTTGTTGGCGGGTGCGCCGCGAGCCTGATCCTGGCATCCCCGAGGATGATGCGGGCATCCCTTCCGCACCGCGACATGAAGCTGAAACGGCTTGGATCCGTGGCGATCTTGACCATCGCCGGATCGATCTCGAAGAAGGTCCAGCTCTGCCCCGGTTTTGAATAGCAAGCGAGCGTTCCCGTGCCGAGCCCAACCACGCCTATGTGAGCGCCAGGGCCGAACAGGAGCTCGGCCGACGCCATCACGCGCCCAACTCCCGAGCCGCGGGTGTAATAGCTGGTCGGCTCCTCTTCCATTCCGGGGATCACGTTCTGCAGGCCGTGTATCGTCGTACCGTGGGTGAGCATCCGGGCGGTCTTGTCCGAGCTGGTGCCGACTGAATAAATGCCGAAATAGCTTCGTGTCCTGAAAGGCTGGAGCGATTCGTGGAGAGTGCTCCAGCCACCAAAGCTCATCATCAAGGCCGCAACGCATGCGGCGAACACCGCGCGCTGGCCGATCGCAAATACAGCCAGCAGCCCAATCAGGATCGTGGCACCGATTGAAAGGGCGCTCGGCACTTGCGGTAGGAAATGCCGGTCGCCAGCTAGCGAGATGGTGACGGCAATCGCCGGCACCCACAGCGACAGCGACCGGCCTAACCTAGGGCTCGCCCACAATGCCTCGATGCGCCTCAGGAAGCTGCGCTGCGGGATGAGGAAAGCCGCCGCGACGATCAGCAACGGGTGCTCATAAGCCCAATCGAAGATCACCGGAGCAGCGATCGCGCAGAAAGCCCCGCCAAGCACGCCGCCGATCGACATGGTGAGATAAAAGCCCGTCAGCCGGTCCGCCGCGGGGCGCAAGCGATACATTTCCGCGTGAAGCGTGACGGCGACGACGAACAGCAGGCTAAGGCCAAGCGTTGCCGAGAAAAGCGGCTGGTTCGACTGCTGCGTGAAGGTGAGCCCTCCGGCGATCAGGATCACTAGCGGTGCCAGCTGCGTGATGAAACTGCTGGCGGCGCGCCCGTTCGCAAAGGCGATCACAAAGCTCAACAAATAGAGGCCGAGCGGCAGCACCCAGAGCAGCGGCATGGCGACGATATCTGTGGTGAGATGCGTCGTTGTCGAAAGCATCAGTCCGGACGGTATCGCCGCAAGAAGGATCCAGTGGAGCACCCGCCTGCGGCTGGGCGCAGGCGACGTGGCAGCCGCCAGGGCCTCCACGGATTGAGCCGGGATTGTCAGCGCGCAGCCGACCACCAGGAGCACGAGGAGCGCATAGCCTGCCGTCCAAAGCGCGCTCTGCTGCTCAAGGCTGAGAAGCGGTTCGGCGAGAAGCGGATAGGAGACGAGCCCGGCAAAGCTGCCGAGGTTGGACGCGGCGTAAAGGGCGTAGGGCTCGCCTCGGCTGCTCTCGAGCGCATACCAGCGCTGCATCAGCGGCGCTTGGGCCGACACGATGAAGAAAAGCGGACCGATCGAGCTGATCAGAAACCACGGAACCCACAGAACTGGTGAAAGCTGGTGCGACGGAACGGCAGAATTCAGCCCGATCGGAAGCCACAGCGCCGCAACGGCAAATAGCGCGAGATGCAGGCCCGCCTGACGACGTGGCCGCAGCCGGCCGAGCCAATGGGCATAAGCATAGCCGCCAAGCAGCAACGCCTGATAAACCAACATGGCGCTGTTCCAGACCGCCGGTGCCCCGCCGACACGCGGAAGTGCCATGCGGCCGACCATCGGCTGCGTCAGGAACAGGAGAAAGGAGCCGGTGACGACCGTCGCAACGAAGAACGGCTTGGCCAGCGGCTCCTTCGACCAGCGCGCAGCTCCCGCGTCAGCTGTCATGGAGGAGCCTGGCCGCAACGGGCGCATGGTAGGATACGACACCGGCGCAGCCCGCGCGCTTGAATGCGATCAGCGTCTCCAGGACGAGTGCGTCACGATCGGCCGCTCCGGCTACGGCCGCCGCCTCGATCATCGCATATTCGCCCGACACCTGATAGGCGAAGACCGGCACCTCGAACCGCTCCTTTACGCGGCGGACGATGTCGAGATAGGCAAGCCCCGGCTTCACCATGACGTGATCGGCGCCCTCGGCGAGGTCCAGCGCCACTTCGCGCAGTGCCTCCTCTGCGTTGCGCGGATCCATTTGGTAGCTCTTTTTGTCACCTTTCAGAAGGCCGCGCGAGCCGACCGCGTCACGGAAGGGTCCGTAAAAGGCGCTCGCATATTTGGCCGCATAAGCCATGATCTGGACGTTGCAGTGGCCTTCTTGCTCAAGCGCCCTGCGGATCACGCCCACCCTTCCGTCCATCATGTCGGAAGGCGCGATGATGTCCGCGCCCGCCGCCGCCTGCACGAGCGCCTGCTCGGCCAGCAGCTTGGTCGTGTCGTCGTTCAGGACATCACCACGCGTGTCGACGATCCCGTCATGGCCGTGCGTGGTGTAGGGATCGAGGGCAACGTCGGTAAGGATGCCGATATCGGGCACGGCATTCTTCACCGCCTTGATCGCGCGGCAAATAAGGTTGTCGGGATTGACGGCCTCGCGTCCCTCGTCACAGCGAAGCTCCACGGGGGTGTTGGGGAAGAGCGCCAGGCAGGGAATGCCGAGGTCCCTCGCCGTTCGAGCTTGTTCGGCCAGCCGGTCGACGGACCAGCGCGACACGCCGGGAAGGCTTGCGACCGGCTCCTCCAGGTCCTCGCCGCCAGTGACGAACAGCGGCCAAATCAGATCAGAGGGCGTAAGCACGGTTTCGGCGACAAGCGCGCGGCTCCAAGCTGCGGAACGGCTTCGGCGCATTCGCGCGGCGGGAAAGGCAGACAGCATCATATCGGATCCGGCTTAGCGCGCTGCCGCAGGCCTGCAAAGCGGCGCGGCACTCTTCGCATAGTCGCGTGTTATCAGGGCGTGGAAACCAACAAACCCGTCCCTCGCGACGCCGTGCTGGTCGTGAATGCACACTCGCGGAGGGGCGATGGCCTCTTCCGGGAGGCCCGCGCCAAGCTCGAGCAGGCCGGCGTCAACCTCATTGCTGCGCATGCAGTGAAAGACCCCTCCAAGCTGACGGAAACGGTCCGGCAGGCAATCGCGGATGGCGCGCCAATGGTGATCGTGGGCGGGGGCGACGGCTCGCTGTCCGGCACGGTAGACGACGTTGTGGACCGCGATTGTGTGTTCGCGCTGCTGCCGCTGGGCACCGCCAACAGCTTTGCACGGACGCTCGGCATCCCGCTGGACCTTGACGGGGCAGTACGCACCATCGCCACTGGAAAGCGGCGCAGGATCGATCTGGGGATCGTCAACGGGGATTATTTCGCGAACTGCGCGGCCATGGGACTCTCCCCGATGATCGGGGACACGGTGCCGCACAAATTGAAGCGCTATCT
>JADDQD010000228.1 GCA_016781555.1 Pseudomonadota bacterium
TCCGGCTGGGCTGGATATCGAGCTGCGGCAGCGCCGCTGCCGTTCCCGCGGGCGCCCCGATCGGCAGCTGCGCGCATCCCAGATAGGGCCGCCATGCCGCCACACGCGGTGGAAGCTGGTCGTCGAAGGGAACCGTGACCATCTTCGCCTGCCGGTCGATGGTGGCCCTCATCGTCGGCATCAGCGGCTCGAGCGCAGGATCAACCCGCCGAAGATCGTCGCGCTCGACCTGCGCCTCGGTCATGCCCCCATTGAAGATGTCGCTGCACAGGAATTAGGCTTTGTAGCCCGCCGCCAGCGCGCGCAGGTAGCGCGCCTGGTCCTGCGCGGCGGCAGGCGCGGAGATCGCCATCCCGATCAGCAGAAGAAAAAGTGGCCTAGCTCTTCTTTTCAGCACGACGGTCCTCCCACCAAGCCAATCGCTCGGCGATGCGTTTTTCGAATCCCCTGTCTACAGGCCTGTAGAAGGTTTGCGGTTCCATTTCATGAGGCCAATAATCGTCGCCGGAAAAAGCTTCCGGTGCGTCATGGTCATAGTGATAGCCGCTGCCGTAGCCGACTTCTTTCATCAGCTTCGTCGGGGCGTTCAAAATGTTCTTGGGCGGCATCAGCGAACCGGTGTCCTTCGCCGATCGCCAGGCAGCCTTCTGCGCCGCGTAAGCAGCGTTAGATTTGGGGGCCGTCGCGCAATAAAGGCAGGCCTGTACAATCGCGAGTTCGCCTTCGGGCGAGCCGAGAAAATCGTATGCATCCTTTGCCGCGAGGCATTGGACCAGCGCCTGTGGGTCGGCGAGGCCGATATCCTCCGATGCGAAACGGACAATCCGGCGAAGGACGTACAGCGGCTCCTCGCCGGCAACCAGCATACGCGCAAGGTAATAAAGCGAGGCCTGCGGGTCCGATCCGCGCATCGCTTTGTGGAGCGCTGAAATGAGATTGTAATGGCCCTCGCGGTCCTTGTCATAGACGGCCATGCGGCGGTGGAGCAAAGCTGAAAGGGCGGCTGGGTCGAGGGGCTCGGAGATATGGACGGCGAAGAGGGTCTCGGCTTGGTTCAGCAGGAACCGCCCGTCGCCATCGGCGGTCGCAATCAATGCCTCGCGCGCTTCCAGCGTGAGGGGGAGGGGGCGGCCCATCAAGCCTTCGGCGCGATCCAGAAGCTTAGCCAAGGCGGCAGCGTCCAGCCGATTGAGAATCAGCACCTGCGCACGCGAGAGCAAGGCCGCATTGAGCTCGAAGGACGGGTTCTCGGTTGTCGCCCCCACCAGAATAACGGTTCCGTCCTCGACATAAGGGAGGAAGCCGTCCTGCTGGGCGCGGTTGAAGCGATGGATTTCGTCCACGAACAGAAGCGTTTGCCGGGCCGCGCGCGCATGTTCCCGCGCCTCCGCGAACAGCTTCTTGAGGTCGGCAACGCCCGAGAACACCGCCGAGATCGATACGAAGCGCATGCCCACGGCGTCAGCGAGCAGGCGCGCTATGGTCGTCTTCCCCGTGCCCGGCGGCCCCCAGAGGACCAGGGACGCGAGCTTTCCAGCCGCCACCATCCGGCCGATGGCTCCATCGGGGCCGGTAAGATGCTCCTGTCCCACCACATCGTCGAGCCGTCCTGGGCGCAGCCGGTCGGCGAGCGGCGCGTTCTCCGGCGGCTGGGAGCCCGCCTGGGGCGGTGGGCTGCCGAAGAGGTCGCTCATGCGCAGGAACGCGGGAGCATCAGGGGATCGAGCTTATCGGCATGCGGCTGCCCGCCGCGTGCTGACGGATCGTCCGGATGTAGCCGTCGACCAGCGCCTGGTTTACTTGGTCCCAGCCGTAGCGGCGGCTGACCTCAAGCCCAGCCTTTCCGGCTTTTCGCCGCGCGTCTGCATCCTGGCAGTAGAGCGCAAGCGCGTCTGCGAAGCCGTCCACTGCCCAGGCGCGAATGAGGCGCCCGGTCGCGCCGTCAGTGACAAGGCTCTGGCTCCCCGTCGCTATGGCGGCAACGACGGGAAGAGCGCAGGCCATTGCTTCAAGCGTAACGTTGCCGAAGGTCTCGGTGACGGACGGGTTGAAGAGCATCTCCATCGAGGCGACCGCCCGCCCCAGGTCCGGCCCTGCCTGAAAGCCCGCGAAAATCCCGTTCGGGAGCCGCTTCTCGAACCAGTCGCGCGCCGGGCCATGCCCGACAACCAGCACCTTGTGGGGGATTTGACGCCGCTCCAGCTGATCGATCGTGTCGGAAAAGACGTCCAGCCCCTTTTCCATGACGAGCCGGCCGACAAACCCAATCACAGGCACCTCGTCCTCGATGCCCATGCCGCGTCGCCATTCAAGGTCGCGCCGGCCGGGATTGAAGATTTCGGTGTCGATGCCGCGCGTCCAGATGCCGACATTGTAGTTCATGCGCTGCTCCCGGAGCAGCTGCGCCATCGAGTCCGAAGGCGCGAAGATGGCGTCGCAGCGGCGGTAAAATCGCCGCAGCGCGGCAACCACAAGCGGCTCCATGAAGGCGAGGCCATAGTAGCGCAGATATGTTTCGAACCGGGTGTGAACGGACGCAATCACCGGAACGTTCGTCTTCCGCGCGAGCGTCACTGCCCGGTGGCCGAGGATCTCCGGGCTTGCCACATGGAAGATGTTGGGCCGGAACGCCTTGATGTCACGCTTTACCCGCGGCGGGATCATCAGAGGCCAGCGATATTCGGGGCGCCGCGGCACCGGCAGCGCAGGAACGCTGACGACCTCACCCATGGGCGGAAAGGCCGGCTTCTCCACCGTCGGCGAATACACGCGCAGTGCTGCCCCCTGGCGCAGCAGATAGTCGGCGAGCCGGTTCAGCGCTTGGTTAGCGCCGTCCCGCACGTAATTGTAATTGCCGCTGAACATGGCAATGCGGAGGTCGCGCGCGTCCATGCCGGTCCGATAGCCGCTCCAAACGGAAAGGCCAACCGAGGCTCCAGATTCTGGTCAGGGGGTGCAGAGCCCCCGTCCGGCAGTCAATCACGCTCCTGCTTGTTGCGCGGTCGCGGCAGCCGCCGCATTCTCCTGATTGCTGCCAGCATCGGGACGATCAGGAGCATAAGCGCGAGGAGGGCGATCAGCGATTTCATCTCTGGTTCCCAAAAAAACGCCCCGCCGGAAGTCCGACGGGGCGCTTTGGTTTGTGTCAGGACAAGGCCTTACTTCTGCAGGTAGTCGCCAGCGTCGGCATCCGTTCCATGGCCGGTCGGCGCGACCGCGGCGAGCGGGTCGTCGCCGATCGCAGCTTCCGGGCCTTGGGCGAGCTCGGCCGCATGCTCTTCCTCAGCCGAATTCGGAAGGTAGAGATGCTCCTGGATCGTCCGGTGCTGCGCGCGAAGCGCCGCATCGCGGCTGGTGGCCGCAATCCGCACCCGCTGCATACCCGCGCCCGTTCCTGCCGGGATCAGCCGGCCGACGATGACGTTTTCCTTGAGGCCGTCGAGTGTATCGATCTTGCCTTGGACGGCAGCTTCGGTGAGCACCCGAGTCGTCTCCTGGAAGGAGGCGGCCGAGATGAAGCTGCGCGTCTGGAGCGAGGCCTTGGTGATCCCGAGGAGCACTGGCTTGCCTTCCGCGAACCGCTTCTTCTGCCCCTTGAGCTTGGCGTTGACCTCGTTCATCTCCTGAAGGTCGATCTGCTCGCCGACGAGCAGGGTGCTGTCGCCGCTCTCGGTGATCTCAACCTTTTGCAGCATCTGGCGAACGATCACCTCGATGTGCTTGTCGTTGATCTTCACGCCCTGCAGACGATAGACCTCCTGGATTTCCGCGACCAGATATTCGGCCAAGGCGACGACGCCGAGCACCTCGAGGATGTCGTGCGGATCGGGGCTGCCGCCAATCAGATTGTCGCCGCGCTTGACGAAATCGCCTTCCTGCACGTCGATGACCTTGGATTTCGGCACCAGATACTCGACCGGATCTGAACCATCGTCCGGAATGATCGCGATCTTGCGCTTGGCCTTATAGTCCTTCCCGAACGCAACGCGGCCCGAGACCTTTGCGATGATCGCATTCTCCTTGGGCTTGCGCGCTTCGAACAGCTCCGCCACCCGCGGCAGACCGCCGGTGATGTCGCGGGTCTTGGCGGCCTCGCGCGAGACGCGGGCGAGCACTTCGCCAGCCTGCACGCGCTGACCGTCCTCGACCGAAAGCATCGCACCGGGCGCCAGCATGTAGCGCGCGGCCTCGCCGCTTTCCTCATCGAGAAGGGTGACGCGCGGCCGGAGGTCCTCCTTGGAGCGAGCCGACGCCCTGAACTCGGTGACGACACGCTGGGCGATGCCGGTCGCTTCGTCCGTCTGCTCGGTGAGCGTCTTGCCCTCGACCAGATCCTGGAACTTCACGACGCCACCCTTTTCGGTGATGACCGGCATCATGAACGGATCCCATTCGGCGATCCGGTCGCCCTTCGAGGCGATATGGCCATCATCGCACATCAGGTGCGCACCGTAAGGAATACGGTGCGATGAGCGCTCGCGCCCGTCCATGTCGACGATCGCCAATTCGCCGTTGCGCGCCATGGCAACGCGGCGACCGCGAGCATCGACGATGGTCGGCAGGTCGCGCAGCACGATCGTGCCGTCCGCCACCGCTTCGAGGTTGGACGTCTCGTTGAGCTGCGCCGCACCGCCGATGTGGAAGGTGCGCATCGTCAGCTGCGTGCCGGGCTCACCGATGGACTGGGCGGCAATAACGCCGACCGCCTCGCCGATATTGACCGGAGTACCCCGGGCGAGATCACGCCCATAGCACTTGCCGCAAACACCCCGTTCGCTTTCGCAGATCAGCGGCGAGCGGATCTTGACCGCCTGAATGCCCATCTCGTCGATCCGCGTAGCGGCGGCCTCGTCGATGAGCTCGCCCTCACGAGCAAGCACGTCGCCGGTCTTGTCGTCGACGATATCCGCGGACGGCGTGCGGCCGAGGATGCGCTCACCCAGAGAGGCGATGGTGGCGCCGCCCTGAACGATTGCCCGCATCTCGAGCGCGTTCTCCGTGCCGCAATCCTCCTCGACGATCACGCAGTCCTGGCTCACGTCAACGAGACGGCGGGTCAAGTAACCCGAGTTCGCAGTCTTGAGCGCGGTGTCCGCGAGACCCTTGCGGGCGCCGTGGGTGGAGTTGAAATATTCAAGGACGGTGAGACCTTCCTTGAAGTTGGAGATGATCGGCGTCTCGATGATCTCACCCGAAGGCTTGGCCATGAGGCCGCGCATCCCGGCAAGCTGCTTCATCTGGGCCTGGCTGCCGCGAGCGCCCGAATGGGCCATCATGTAGATCGAGTTGATCGGCGCCATGCGGCCGGTCTCGTCCTTGGGCTGAGCCTTGATCTTTTCCATCATGGCATTGGCCACCTGGTCACCGCAGCGGCTCCAGGCGTCGATCACCTTGTTGTACTTTTCCTGCTGGGTGATGAGGCCGTCCTGATACTGCTGCTCGTAATCCTTCACGAGCGAGCGCGTCTCCTCGACGAGCTGCACCTTCTCCGGGGGGATGATCATGTCGTCCTTGCCGAAGCTGATGCCCGCCCGGAACGCGTGACGGAAGCCCAGGCCCATGATCGCATCGGCGAACAGCACCGTCTCCTTCTGGCCGGTGTGGCGGTAGACGGTGTCGATGACGTCGCCGATCTCCTTCTTGGTGAGAAGGCGGTTCACCGTCTCGAACGGCACCTTGTGGCTCTTCGGGAGCGTTTCGCCGAGCAGCATGCGGCCCGGCGTCGTCTCGAAGCGCCTCATGTACGTCTTGCCTTGCTCATCCGTTTGCGGAACCCGGCTGATGATCTTCGAGTGGAGCGTGACGGCACCGGCGTGCAGGGCCTGGTGGACCTCCGCCATGTCGGACAGCATCGAGCCTTCGCCCGGCTCACCTTCGCGCTCCATCGACAGATAATAGAGCCCGAGCACCATGTCCTGCGAAGGAACGATGATCGGCTTGCCGTTGGCCGGCGACAGGATGTTGTTGGTCGACATCATGAGCACACGCGCTTCGAGCTGAGCCTCGAGGCTCAGCGGAACGTGCACGGCCATCTGGTCGCCGTCGAAGTCGGCGTTGAAAGCGGCGCAGACCAGCGGGTGAAGCTGGATCGCCTTGCCCTCGATCAGCACAGGCTCGAATGCCTGGATGCCAAGCCGGTGGAGCGTCGGCGCGCGGTTGAGGAGCACCGGATGCTCGCGGATCACCTCGTCGAGGATGTCCCAAACTTCCTTGCGCTCCTTTTCCACCCACTTTTTCGCCTGCTTCAGGGTCATCGACAGACCCTTGGCGTCGAGGCGCGAGTAGATGAACGGCTTGAACAGCTCGAGCGCCATCTTCTTGGGCAACCCGCACTGGTGAAGCTTTAGCTCCGGACCGGTGACGATCACCGAACGGCCAGAATAGTCGACGCGCTTGCCGAGCAGGTTCTGGCGGAAGCGGCCCTGCTTGCCCTTCAGCATGTCAGACAGCGACTTCAGCGGACGCTTGTTCGCACCCGTGATGGTGCGCCCGCGGCGGCCGTTGTCGAACAAGGCGTCCACCGCCTCCTGCAGCATGCGCTTCTCGTTGCGGACGATGATGTCCGGCGCGCGCAGCTCCATCAGACGCTTCAACCTGTTGTTGCGGTTGATCACGCGGCGATAAAGATCGTTGAGATCGGAGGTCGCGAAGCGTCCGCCGTCGAGCGGCACCAGCGGCCGCAGTTCCGGCGGAATCACTGGCACCACGTCGAGGATCATCCACTCCGGACGGTTGCCGGATTCGAGGAAGCTTTCGACCACCTTGAGGCGCTTGATGATCTTCTTGGGCTTCAGCTCCGATTTGGTCTCCGCGAGGTCCTTCAGAAGCTGATCGCGCTCGCCTTCAAGGTCGAGGTCCATCAGCATCTGCTTCACGGCTTCCGCGCCGATGCCTGCCGAGAACGCATCCTCGCCATGCTCGTCCTGCGCCTCGAGAAGCTCGTCCTCCGTGAGGAGCTGATACTTTTCGAGTGGGGTGAGGCCGGGCTCGATCACCACATAGGATTCGAAGTAAAGGATCCGCTCGAGCTGCTTCAGCTGCATGTCGAGCAGCAGGCCGATGCGGCTCGGCAGCGACTTTAAAAACCAGATATGCGCAACCGGCGCTGCGAGCTCGATATGACCCATGCGCTCGCGGCGGACCTTGGAAACGGTCACTTCCACGCCGCACTTTTCGCAGACGATGCCCTTGTACTTCATCCGCTTGTACTTGCCGCACAGGCACTCATAGTCCTTGATCGGACCGAAGATGCGCGCGCAGAACAAGCCGTCACGCTCGGGCTTGAACGTCCGGTAGTTGATCGTCTCGGGCTTCTTGATCTCGCCGAACGACCAGGAGCGAATCCGCTCCGGCGATGCGATTCCGATCTGGATCTGGTCAAACGTATCCGGCTTGGCGATCGGATTTGCGAAGTTCGTAAGTTCGTTCATGTGCGCCTGTCCTTCAAAACTTGTCCTTCCCCCGCTCGCGGGAGAATGTGGCGCCTGGTTCCGGCTCCCGAGGGAGCCTCAGTAGCGCCACCTGGCCCATCGCCTTCGCGACGGGAGGTGAGGGCCTGTTCGTAAAAACAGGACACCCTCACCCAGCTTTCTCCCGCGAGCGGGAGAAAGCGAACGTCATTATTCCGCAGCCAGCTGCTGCTGGTCGTCGTCTTCGTCCACCACTGAATTGAGCTCAACGTTGAGACCGAGCGAGCGCATCTCCTTTACCAGCACGTTGAAGCTTTCCGGAATGCCCGCCTCGAAGGTGTCGTCGCCCTTGACGATCGCCTCGTAGACCTTGGTGCGGCCGATCACGTCGTCCGACTTCACCGTCAGCATCTCCTGCAGCGTGTAGGCGGCGCCGTAGGCCTGGAGAGCCCAGACCTCCATTTCGCCGAAACGCTGTCCGCCGAACTGTGCCTTGCCGCCCAGCGGCTGCTGGGTGACGAGGCTGTATGGCCCGATTGAGCGCGCGTGGATCTTGTCGTCGACGAGGTGGTGCAGTTTCAGCATGTAGATGTAGCCCACCGTCACCTTCCGGTCGAACGGTTCGCCGGTGCGCCCGTCGAACAAAGTCACCTGGCCGGACGGGTCAAGACCCGCCTTGCGCAGCATCTCTGAAACGTCGGCTTCCCGAGCGCCGTCGAACACCGGAGTGCCCATCGGAACGCCCGTCACCAGATTGGAAGCAAGCTCCATCACCTGGTCGTCGTCGCGGGAGTCGATCTCGGCGTCATAATGCTCGCCGTAAATGTCCTTCAGCTTCGCCCGAACCTGGCCGACCTCGCTGCCGTCAAGGCTCTGGGTCTTGTGGTGGATGTCTTCCAGCATCTCCGCAATCTGGCGGCCGAGGCCGCGCGCAGCCCAACCAAGGTGCGTCTCGAAGATCTGGCCGACGTTCATTCGGCTCGGAACGCCCAGTGGGTTCAAGACGATGTCGGCGTGCGTCCCGTCTTCGAGGAACGGCATGTCCTCAATCGGCAGGATGCGGCTGATCACGCCCTTGTTTCCGTGGCGACCGGCCATCTTGTCGCCGGGCTGGAGCTTGCGCTTCACGGCGACAAACACCTTCACCATCTTCAAGACGCCCGGCGGCAGCTCGTCGCCCCGCTCGAGCTTCTCGATGCGGTCTTCGAGCCGGCGGCGGATGGTTGCTTCCGCGTCGTCATACTGCGTGCGGACGGCTTCGAGGTCGCCTTGGACACGGTCGTCCTGCACGGCGAACTTCCACCAGTCGTGCCGCTCGACACCTTCGAGCAGGGCCTCGTCGATGGTCGAGCCTTTCTTGACGCCCTTGGGAGCGGCCGTGGCGACTTGCCCGAGAAGCATGTCACGAAGACGCGAATAGCTCGCGCGCTTCAGGATCTTGCGTTCGTCGTCGGCATCCTTGCGGAGACGGTCCTTTTCCTCGGCCTGGATGGCGCGGGTGCGGTCGTCGATGTCAATGCCGTGGCGGTTGAACACGCGCACTTCGACCACCGTGCCGGAAACGCCCGGCGGCAGGCGCAGCGAGGTATCCCGTACGTCCGACGCCTTTTCACCGAAGATGGCGCGGAGGAGCTTTTCCTCCGGCGTCATCGGGCTTTCGCCCTTGGGCGTGATCTTGCCGACCAGGATGTCGCCCGGTTCGACCTCGGCGCCGATGTAGACGATGCCGGCTTCGTCCAAGTTTCGGAGCGCTTCCTCGCCGACGTTTGGGATATCGCGCGTGATGTCTTCTGGCCCGAGCTTGGTGTCCCGCGCCATCACTTCGAATTCTTCGATGTGAATGGAGGTGAAGACGTCGTCCTTGACGATCCGTTCGGAGATGAGGATCGAATCCTCATAATTGTAGCCGTTCCAGGGCATGAACGCGACGAGCACGTTCCGGCCCAACGCAAGCTCCCCCATTTCCGTGGAAGGACCGTCGGCGATGACATCGCCGGCGTTCACCACGTCGCCTACCTTCACCAGCGGCCGCTGGTTGATGCAGGTGTTCTGGTTGGAGCGCTGGAACTTCATCAGCGTGTAGATGTCGACGCCGGACTTGCCTGCTTCGACTTCGCCGGTCGCGCGGATGACGATGCGGGTTGCGTCGACCTGGTCGACGATGCCCGAGCGCCGCGCCGAAATGGCGGCACCGGAATCACGAGCCACGGTTTCTTCCATGCCGGTGCCGACGAACGGCGCCTCGGCGCGGACAAGCGGAACGGCCTGACGCTGCATGTTCGAGCCCATCAGCGCGCGGTTCGCGTCGTCATTCTCCAGGAAGGGAATGAGCGAGGCTGCAACCGAAACAAGCTGCTTGGGTGAGACGTCCATCAGCGTGATCTGCTCGCGCGGCGCCATCAGGAAGTCCCCGGCACGACGCGAAGAAATGATGTCCTCCCCAAAGCTGCCGTCTTCGTTGAGTTCGGCATTGGCCTGCGCGATCGTGTGCTTGGCCTCTTCCATGGCCGACAGGTAAACGACATCATCCGTCACCTTCTCGTCGACGACGCGGCGGTAAGGCGTTTCGATGAAGCCGTACTTGTTCACCCGGCTGAAGCTGGCGAGCGAGTTGATGAGACCGATGTTCGGCCCTTCGGGGGTCTCGATCGGGCAGATACGGCCGTAGTGGGTGGGATGGACGTCACGGACCTCGAAGCCCGCGCGCTCGCGGGTGAGGCCGCCGGGCCCGAGCGCCGACACGCGGCGCTTGTGCGTCACTTCGGAAAGCGGGTTGGTCTGGTCCATGAACTGCGAGAGCTGCGATGACCCGAAGAACTCGCGCACCGCGGCGACGGCAGGCTTGGCGTTGATGAGGTCGTTGGGCATCACGGTCGAGACATCAACCGAGCTCATCCGCTCCTTCACCGCGCGCTCCATGCGGAGCAGCCCGACACGATATTGATTCTCGAGCAGCTCGCCCACGGAACGGACGCGGCGGTTGCCGAGATTGTCGATGTCGTCGATCTCGCCCTTGCCGTCCTTCAGGTCGACGAGCGTCTTCACCACCGCGATGATATCCTCACGGCGAAGCGTGGTGACGGTATCGGGGCAGTCGAGTTCCAGGCGCATGTTGAGCTTCACTCGGCCCACTGCGGAGAGGTCGTAGCGCTCAGGGTCGAAGAACAGGCCTTCGAACAAAGCCTCGGCGGTCTCGCGGGTCGGCGGCTCGCCGGGGCGCATGACGCGGTAGATGTCGGCGAGCGCCTGGTCGCGGTCCTCGGCCTTGTCGGCCTCCAAAGTGTTGCGCATCCAGGCGCCGGTGTTGACGTGATCGATGTCGAGGAGATCAAGCCGGTCTACGCCCGCGCGGTCCAGCTTCTCGAGATTTTCGGCCGACACTTCGTCGCCGGCTTCGATGTAGATTTCGCCGGTCGTCTCGTTGATGAGATCGAGCGCGGAATAGCGGCCGTAAATCTCCTCCGTGGGGATGAGCAGCTGCGCCAAGCCGTCCTTGGCGGCCTTGTTGGCCGCACGCGGGGTGATCTTCTGCCCCGCCGGGAAGACAACTTCACCGGAATCGGCATTGACGATGTCAAAGGAAGGCTTCTGCCCGCGCCATTGCTCGGCAACGAACGGGATCTGCCATCCGTTTGCAGCGCGGATGAAGGTCACCCGGCTGTAGAACTCGCTGAGGATTTCCTCGCTGCTGAGGCCGAGCGCGTGGAGGAGCGCCGTCACCGGCAGCTTGCGCTTACGGTCGATGCGGACGTTGACGATGTCCTTGGCGTCGAACTCAAAGTCGAGCCATGAGCCGCGATAGGGGATCACGCGGGCGGCGAAGAGATACTTGCCCGAGGCGTGGGTCTTGCCGCGGTCATGGTCGAACAGCACACCCGGCGACCGGTGCATCTGGCTGACGATGACGCGCTCGGTGCCGTTCACGATGAACGTGCCGTTGTGCGTCATCAGCGGCATGTCGCCCATGTAGACGTCCTGCTCCTTGATATCGAGGACGGAGCGGGTTTCGGTGTCGGGATCAACCTCGAACACGATGAGGCGGAGGGTGACGCGCATCGGCGCGGCGTAGGTCATGCCACGCTGGCGGCACTCGTCGGTGTCGTACTTCGGCTGTTCGAGCTCGTAATTGACGAAGTCGAGTTCCGCAGTGCCGGCGAAGTCGCGGATCGGAAACACCGAGCGCAGGGTCTTTTCAAGGCCCGATACGTAGCCGTCCTGCGGCCGCGAGCGGAGGAACTGCTCGTAGCTTTCGCGCTGAACCTCGATGAGGTTCGGCATTTCGGAGACTTC
>JADDQD010000125.1 GCA_016781555.1 Pseudomonadota bacterium
GAACTGGTGCACTTCGACGGACCCGCGCGCACCTTTCTGGGCGACATCGGCGACGGCTTGGCCTCTGGTACCGTCTGAATAGTTTATCGGCTGCTGAACTGCGCGAGTTGCTGAACCGTCGGCCTGCCGGATCAAGTTCGTCTCGAATGCGCCCATCTGCCACACGACGGCTCGATGGCTGGGCCTGATCTCGCCTGTTTCAGCAACGCTCGTTTGTTCGACCGTGTTGAGGTTCCCCTGGCCCTCTCCGGGGGTTAGCGATCCAGCCGAGACGAGCGCCGTCAGCGCCCGGCCGGCCTGGGATACCGAGCTCCGGTTGCCTTGAGTTCTTCCACTCTCAGTGTCTGTCTGAGACCCGCTTGGGCTCCCGCCGCCCAGCATCGACACCCGGGCAAGAAGGTTGTCGCCATTCTGCGCGACCGCGCTTTCATTGGCGAAGCCGCGAATCGCGACGCTTGCCCGGTTGTTGGAGTTGAAGCCTCCTCCCCCGGTGATACGGTTCTCCTGGACGATCGAGCTCACGTTCCTGGCTGCTGTGGATCCCTCGAGCTGGAAAAGTTCGGCCGTCTGACCGCTTTGGCGCTGGCTGATCGCGCTACGGCTTCCATTGCCTAAAAGCGAAGCCGTGCCCTGAACCACCATTGCCGCCTGCTGAGATCCTTCCTGGATTACCACTGAGCTATTGTCGGAGCCTCGCTGGGTAACGCGCGCGCTCGTGCGGTTGATGAGGGCACGGGCCTGATCGATCGTGCTGCTGTTCCGATCGCCATTGGCCTGGAAAGCCGTGCCGATATTATCGCTCCCCTGCTGCGTTACCGTGCTGCTGTGATTGTTGCCGGTCTGCTCGCTGTCGGTCGTGTTCCGGTTTCCGTTCTGGCGGTGCGTGATCTCACCGTCATTGCCGACCTGCCGGGCCCGGGAGGTGTTGAGATCCCCCACCTGCTCGACCGTCGCGGCGTTGTTGATGCCGTTCTGAGCGACGGTTGACGCATTGTCGTCGTTGCCAGGCGCCTTGTTGTTGACGTTCGCGGTGTTGCCAAAGCCAGTCTGGACGACCGTCGATTGGTTGGTGCCGAAGAAGGTCGTTTGAGCAACGGCCGACCCGGCAGCAAAGGCAAGCACCGAGGCTCCGATCAAAAAGTTCCTGGCCACCATAAACCATCTCCACGGGGGGAAAGCTGCGCCAGGACAAAGCTCACCAGCGTCTGGGGCCGCTAGTAGAGCAGGAAACTAGTCTGTCAGATGAATGGTGTGGAGCAACTTCGCCACGCCTGCTGAGCTAGGAGCCTCGCTTTGCGGCGATCTCAGCGGACGCCGGTGACGGATCTCAGGGATGAATCTCGCCATTGGCCAAGCAGAACGCTACGGCGCGCACCCACATAGTTTAACTTCGCCCAACAAGGAGGACAGCTGATGGAAGGGTCATCCGGAGGAACGGCGCTGGTGCTTGTCACCTTGCTCCTCGCGCAGCTCAAGAGCCGCAATCTGGTCGACATCGATCAGCTTGAGCAGGCGCTCACATTGCTTCTCGATCGGCCGATCACTCCAGAGCAGATGGCGGATGCGGGGAATGCGCTGACTGTCGTGCAAGGACTCCGCCAAGTGCCAACGGCCTGAGGCTGGAGCATTAACAAAGTGGCGGCAGCCACCTTTTCGGACGGGCCGCTCGTGTCGATCAGTCGGATAGCAGCATCTTCGAACATCTCGTCCGGCGACGCCAGCGCGCGGATTCAACGGCTAAAATCGCGCCCCGCTTGCGACGAATCAAAGCTTTGCTGAGCAGGCGCTCGTGGCTAGCTCGCCAGCTCGAACAGCCCATTGTAAGGCTGGAAGCCTTTTTCCTCAGCAAGTGCGACAACTTCCTGTTCGCTCAGAACCTGAGTCCCGACAACATACTGACCCCGAAATTCCTTACCTTCGATGATCCGATGGTAAACGGGGCGGTGGGTCTTGCGAAGAAATTGCGCTGCCTCACTGGCGATGCCCGGACTGATCGAGGGAACGTGCTGCTTGGGAAGCGCGGCGCTCGCGAACGGGCGGATCGACGCGGTGCAGCCGGTTTCCTTGCGCCAGCGCGTGATCGTCTTCTCGCCGACTCCGAATTTTTCGGCGAGTTGCTTGTTGGTTTTGACGGGAGCGTGGTCCGCAAAGTCGGGCGGGCATTTCAGAATGGCCATGGCGGGTGTAAACGATCTCAGGTCGGTGCCGCGAAGGACCCGCGGCTCGACTCATATGTGGTGGAGGAGCTGCCCCTTATCAAGAGAATGGGCCGCAGCCAAGCCGTTCCGGCACCGACCTGCTTTGCAGGCCTTCGGAGCTAAGCTGGTTAGAAGAGCGAAGGGCGTAAAGTAAGTTGAGCGAAGCGGCTGATCGAGCTGGCACAGGAGAAAGTGTCCTGGCGAGAGAATGCGAGGGAGTCGGAGCACACAGGAGCATAGCAGTGGTGGCCCGGACCTGTTGTTCGCTATAGCCCTGCCGGCAGACGCTGTGCGGCGGCTTCGGTACCGGCTCCTGAGTTGCGGTGGTTCATGAGAGCAAAGGCCGCGAGCGGGGCTTGGGCGCGACCATCGACGTGAGCTTCGACTATGGTCGGCGTAAGAAAACGGTCGCATTGAGCGCCTGACATCTTCGGCCAGGCAGGCGTGTCATCGCTGGCCCAACACCCTCCGCACCGCGGCGATCAACTCCGCTTCCTTGATCGGCTTCTCCACCACCGTCGCTTCGGGCAATCGGTCCTGCAAGGCCTGCTCGATGTCGGGTGCATAGCCGGTGATGAATATGACGGGTATATTGCGGTTTGCGCAGATCGTCTCGACAGCCTTGACACCGTCGCCGGGCAGCAGGCGCGCGTCCGCTGTGATGAGGTCGAACGTTTCCCCGGCTGCGCCGGCAATCGCTGCATCCTCGGACCGGGCAAAGCTGAAGGCGGTGAAGCCCAGATCCCCCAGGGTCGCCTGGATTGCTTGGCTGATCAGGTAATCGTCTTCGATGATGAACGCGTGCACAGGCCGGTCTCAATCTTGCTGCAGGAGGAGTGCGGAGCACTCCGCGCGCAGCACTGCTGCGACGCCCGCCAGACGAGCTCCGCCTTCGCTGTCTCAACTCTGAAGGAAGCTTGCTGTTGCCTGAGGCGCGGTGTTTTCCGCGTGAATGTTGCGCATCGAACACACTGCGCAAGGTACACTCAACGGCAGGTGCTGCTGCGGAATGTCATGGGCGACGGCTTGTTGGTGCTCCCCGAACGGCTCGGGACACGGTCAAGCGAACAGTTCCCGATCGTCGCTGGCCTTGATTGGCTCAGGCACAACCAGCTGCGCGTGCTGCCTGTCTTCCTCTTCCTTGCGCCGTAGCGGATGAGCAGCGGACATGCCGAAGCAGAGGAAGCACCAGTTGCTCCACAGGCGAAGCGGCATTTGCCAGAACTCGAGGAACTGCTCTGCTGAAGCGAGACGATCAGGGCCGAAGCCGTTGGATTTGAAACTCTGATCCATACCGCACCTCCACTGCAGCGCGTCTTTCAGCTGCAGCAAGACTAAAGCATCTCCCCGGTGGATGTTTCTTGCGGCGGCGGGGTACGCGCCGAAGCGAGGCAGCAACCTGACAAGTCACTCCCGCACGCTCTCAAACCCAAGGCAACCTCTTTGCCGAGGTTCCCGAGGGGATGCGAAACCATGCATTCTTTCAGCAGTGAGCGCTATGGGCTCTGGTGGGCTGTCGCCACGGCGATGGCGTCTCGAGGGGGCCGTCTAGCTGCTTCCAATTCGTCCATCGATTAGCCCGTTGTTGAACCCACTCAGCGCCGTCAGAGCGCGCTGACGCGCCTCCCGGTGGCCTATGATCGGTTGGGGGTAATCGGGTGGCCGCTGGGCGCCCGGCTCGTGAATGCACCCGTCGGGCAATGCGCGGAGCTCCGGCACCCATCGCCGGATGTAGTCGGCTGCGGCAAATTTCTGGGATTGAACCGTTGGCGCCATGATGCGGTTGAAGGGCTGGCTGTCCACGCCTGTGCCGGCGATCCACTGCCAGTTTTGGCCGTTGTTGCCATAGTCGGCATCAAGCAGCGTATCCCAGAACCATCTGGCGCCTCTTCGCCAGTCGACAAGCAGATGCTTCACCAAGAAGGAGGCTGTGATCATGCGCACCCGGTTGTGCATCCACCCGGTGGCCCAGAGTTGGCGCATCCCTGCGTCAACGATCGGGTAGCCCGTGCGGCCAATGCTCCAGGAGCGGAAATCGAGATCCGCTTCTGCTCCTGTGCGCCAAGGGAAGGCCTTGAAGTCCTTCCGTCCATCGGCTTCCCCGATTTCAGGCTGGGTAAGCATCACGTTGTGCGAGAAGTCGCGCCAGGCAAGCTCCTGGCGAAACTTGTCGCCGGCGTCCTCCGGAAAGCTGTGCCACACCTGCTTGGGCGAGATCTCGCCGAAATGCAGATGGGGCGAGAAGCGGCTGGTGCCTTCCTCGCCTGGAAGGTTGCGCCGATCGGCATAATGCTCCGCACGGGCTTTGAAAGCCTCCAGCCGGTCGAGCGCAGCGTCCTCGCCCGGGGTCCACTCCTCATCAAAGCCGGCTGCCCAATTGGGCCGGGTTGGTAACAGCGACCAGGAGGATAAATCCTCGCTTTCAGGCCACTGCTCCGGCGTCGGGAGTGTCGGCGGCGCCGGCAGTGGCGCGCTCGGCGGGAGCTGCTGCTGGAGCGCTCTCCAGTAAGGCGTGTAGATCTTGAAGGGCTTCCCGGCGCCCGTCCGTATCTGCTCGGGCGGCACCAGCACATTGCCCTCGTGCAGAACAAAGTCGAGCCCGACGCCCGCCCGCTGCTCCGCCTCCCGCCACCAAGGCTCATAATGTTGGGTGGCATGAACGCGCCGGGTACCCACTTCCGCAGCCAGCCGCGTCAGCTCCCGAACGCTTTCGCCGCGCCTTAAGATCAAACGGGATCCGAATTGCTCCAAGCTACGGCGCAACGCCGCAAGGCTATGGTGCAGCCACCAGCGCTGCGCGCCTCCGATCTTCCAACTTCCCGGACACTCATCATCGAGAATGTAGACCGGAACGACGGGCCCTTGCGCGGCCGCCCCCATGAAGGCGGGCTGGTCCCGGAGCCGGAGATCCTGCCGGAGCCAAACGAGGGAAGCTGAGGTCATCGACTTATAAAGGATCGGCGTGGTTGGTGTTCCCGCTAGCTGGGTCTCTGCCCCAGCCGTCAGGCCGCCCGTCGCCTGAACATTGTACCCCAATCGGCGGAGCGATGGAGCCGCTGCACAATCTGCTGGGAGAGCACTGCGCTTCGTTGCCCGTCTTCTGGGGGCGGGGGGCCTCATTGAAGGCTTTTGGGGAATGAAGCTCCAACCGTGCGAGCATCGATGCTATGCTTGTAACACGGGCGCGTCGGCGCTCCGGCAGGACGGGGGAAGAATGCTTTCGAGCTTAGCTTTATCCAAAAAGCTGTCAGCCCTCCGGATGAAGGAGCGGCTGAATTTAAGCCTCGTGCTGGCGGTGGCCGTGCCTCTCGCGCTGGTCGCGACCGGCTGCCGCGGCGAGGGGAACAGCGGCGGCGGCGGAAATATCGGAGGCCCCCCGTCTCAGGGTCCAGCTCCGCCACCCGAACCTCCTCCACCTCCGCCGCCTCCGCCCCCGGCCCCGCCGCCGACCACCTCGGTTACATCCACGCTGGTCGCGACGCTGGAGAGCCCCTGGGCCATGGTGTTCATGCCCGACGGGCGCATGCTCGTCACCCAAAGGCCGGGGCGGCTGCGCGTGATCACGCAGGCGGGCGTGGTCGGCCCAGCGCTGGCGGGCGTGCCGGCTGTTCAGGCTGAGGGCCAGGGTGGGCTGCTCGACGTCGCGCTGGATCCTGCTTTCGCTTCCAACGCGCGAATTTATCTAAGCTTCACCGAGGCTGCTGGCGGCGCGGCTGGGCTTGCCGTCGCGCGCGGCACGCTGGTGATCGACGCAAGCGGAGCTGGTCGGATCGAGAATACGACCGTCATCTGGCGGCAGGCACCCAAGGTGGCGAACGACACCCGGCACTATGGCGCGCGGATGGCATTTTCGCCCGACGGCTTCTTGTACGTTACCGCCGGAGAGCGGCACCAAGGCGCACCGGCCCAGGACCTCGGGCAGACGCTCGGCAAGATCGTTCGTCTCAACCTGGACGGCTCAACTCCCTCGGGCAATCCGTTCGCGGGCGTCGCGAACGCGAAAGCGGAAATCTGGACGCTCGGCCATCGCAATCCTAACGGCCTGGTTTTCGCGACCGATGGACGGCTGTTCTCGAGCGAGCACGGTCCCGAGGGCGGTGATGAATTCAACATCATCAACCGCGGCGCTAATTACGGGTGGCGGATCGTTTCGGAAGGCAATGACGGCGAGGCGTTGCCGCGCCACTCAAGCGATCCTCGCTTCGTCGCGCCGCTGGTGAGCTGGACTCCAGCGATCGCGCCGGGTGGGATGATCCAGTATATCGGGACGCGCTTCGTCGGCTGGAACGGCGATTTCGTCCTCGCCGGGCTGCAATCACGCGGATTGGTCCGGGTTCGCGTCAATGGCGCCACCGCCAGCGAAGTCGCGCGGGTCGGGCTCGGCCGCCGCATTCGTGAGGTCGAGCAGGGCCCGGACGGGGAGATTTGGGTTCTCGAGGACGGCCCCGGGGGGCGGTTGCTCAAGCTCGTTCCGGCATAGCGCGGCGGGGAATTCGGGTGGGTGGCGCGCCCGACATGACAAAAATAGCCACTCAGATCATTGCCGACACTCTCTTGCACCTCTCTGGCATCTGTCCACAGAAACTGGCTCCTTGCCCGACGAAGAAACGCCAATCCGAAGCCGATGCCCGTCATGCTGCATCTCGAGGATTATGATCGATGGCTGGACGGCGAGGTCGCTGACGCTTGCTCGCTCGCGCAGCCGTTCCCCCCGCAGCTCATGAAGGTTGCGTGAGATCCGCGAACGCTACCGCAGGTGACATTCACGCGGAAAACCCAGTGCAAGTTAGATCGGATTCAACCTGGCATCGACGCCCTCAACGCGGCGACGCCGTTCCCTCCGCCAATGTATCAGGTGTAGCTTCTCGGCGCAGTGGTCAGATAGCAGGCTTGTCGCGGTTCGCTTCCATCGCCACTCGCTCAGCCTCGGCTTCTGCCGCAAGCTGCTCGCGGGTCTTGGCGGGGTTTACTGCCTTCTCGTATGCCGCCAGTTCCGAAGGGGAGATCCTGCTCAACACATCCTCACGAGCAGCTTGCATGCGAGTCAGCTCTGAAGAGCCTGGCGCCTGGACGGACAGCATTTTGATGCGCATGTCGATCCGCCTGAGATGGTTCTGCTCCGTGTTGAGTTCGGGTCCAGCTTCGGGTGCTTGCTTGGCCATTTTGGCTCCTTGTTCTTCAGGCTAATGGAAAATTGCAGCGAAATTGATCCTGCCGATTACGTAGGGATTAGGGGGACGTTTTTCGCTCCTGTTCCTGTGCTGCAACTCTGCAGAAAAGTCGTTCGTTTTCAGTGGCGCGCCCGGCAGGACTCGAACCTGCGACCCCAAGCTTAGAAGGCTCGTGCTCTATCCGGCTGAGCTACGGGCGCGTGCGCGTGGCTTTAGCGTGCTTTCCAGCAGAGCGGAACACCGGTAGTTTCTGCCGATGGACGGCGGAAAGCCAAGTTCGGTCGAGGGAGCTGCTCTGAGCGGAGCGCGGCTCCTTTATTTTGATTTCGTGATGGCGGCGTTCGTCACGATCCTGCTTCTCTCCAACGTCCTTGGCGCAGGCAAAGTCGCGGTGATCAACCTGCCGGGGATCGGCGCTTGGCCGTTTGGCGCCGGCATCCTCTTTTTCCCGGTCTCCTACGTGATCGGCGACGTCCTTACCGAGGTCTACGGCTATGGCCGTGCCCGTCGCTGCATCTGGGCGGGCTTTTCAGCTTTGCTGTTCATGGCTTTCATGGCCTTTGTCGTGGTGGCGCTGCCGCCCGCCCAAGGCTGGACCGGCCAGTCCGCCTACGAGCAGGTGTTCGGGCAAGTGCCGCGTATCGTCTTCGCGTCGATCGCTGCGTTCTGGGCCGGCGAATTCGCCAATTCCTACGTCCTGGCGAAGATGAAGGTCTGGACAAGGGGCCGCCACCTCTGGACGCGGACGATCGGCTCGACAGTGGTGGGGCAGGGGATCGACAGCCTCATTTTCTACCCGCTTGCCTTTTACGCCGTCTGGGACAGCAAAACGCTTCTTACGGTGCTGCTTACGCAGTTCGCACTGAAGGTCGCTTGGGAGGCGCTGCTAACGCCGGTCACTTACGCGGCGGTCGGCTGGCTGAAGCGGCGGGAAGGCGTGGACGTCTATGACGCGGATACGGACTTCACGCCGTTCCGCGTGCGGGCTTGAGCCACCCCTACGCGTGGACGCACGTCAACCGATCGCTTCCAATATCCCTTCGAACAGTCGCCGGCCGTCGAGGCGTCCGTGGGCGGGCTCTACCGCACGCTCGGGGTGCGGCATCATTCCAAGCACGTTGCCGCCTTCGTTGACGATGCCGGCGATGTCGTGCGCGGAGCCGTTGGTCTGGTGGGAGTAGCGGAAGACCACGCGGCCTTCCCCTTCCAGCCGCTCCAGGGTTTCATCATCCGCCTGGTAATTACCATCGTGATGCGCCACGGGAATGACGATCTCCTCGCCCGCCTGGTAGCGGCTGGTGAAGGCGGTTTGGCTGTTTTCGACTTTGAGCGGAACGTCGCGGCAGACGAACGAGATGGTAGAATTGCGCATCAGCGCACCCGGAAGCAAGCCGGCTTCGGTGAGGATCTGAAACCCGTTGCAGATGCCCAGGACGGAAGCACCCCGCTCGGCTGCTTGCCGGACCGCCCCCATCACCGGCGAACGCGCTGCCATGGCGCCGGAACGCAGATAATCACCGTAGGAGAATCCTCCCGGAAGCGCGACAAGGTCGATCCCTTCCGGCAGCTCCGTCTCGCGATGCCAGACCATGAGCGGCGGCTGGCCAGTCACTTCGCGAAGCGCAACGGCCATGTCGCGGTCGCAGTTGGAACCTGGAAAGACGATGACGGCGCTTTTCATGCTGCGCGCTGGCCTTCCGCGGACTGAGTCGCGCCATGCTCGATCCGGAAATTCTCGATCACCGTGTTCGCGAGAAGCTTCCGGCACATCGCCTCCACGTCGGCCTCGCTCACACCCTCCTCAAGATCGAGCTCAATGAGCTTGCCCTGGCGCACGTCCCGCACGCCCTCGAATTCGAGGCCTTCGAGCGCGTGGTGGATGGCTTTGCCTTGCGGATCGAGGACGCCGTTCTTCAGCGTGACATAGACGCGGGTCTTCATCGTTCGGGCTCCGATTCAGGGTTGGCGGTTCTATGGCGTCTGGGTCCTGACAGGACAAGCTTAGCGCGCCGTCTTTGTGCGGCATGAAAGTGGCTTACGTCGGCGGTCGGCTGTGGCCACGCCACTTGCCTCATGTGCGTCACCCCTAAGCTATTCCCCCGTGGCCGCCGGCCGCGCTTGTTCGGGGGAGCAACGTCGCCTATCTTTCTCTTATGAGTGAAACGCCCCAAGTTGAGCTGACCCCAGCTGCCGCCGCCCGAGTCGCGGCGATTGCTAGCCGGCAGCGTAAACCCGCTATCTTCAGGCTCGCGGTCGACGGCGGCGGTTGTGCTGGATTTCAGTACCGCTTCGGTCTTGCCGAGAAGATCGAAGCAGACGACGCGGCCACCACGCGCGATGGCGTTACGCTTGTGGTCGATGAAGTGAGCCTGGATCTTGTCCGCGGTAGTGCGGTCGACTTCGTCGAGTCCCTCGGCGGCGCGTCTTTTCAGGTCACCAATCCCAACGCCGCTTCAGGCTGCGGCTGCGGGACCAGCTTTTCGATATAGGCTGGAGCTCTCGCCTGGTGGGGCTTTCCGGGTGACGATCTTTGCAGCGCCCGCTAAGCCCGCCGCATGAAGCTCGTCACCTACAATTTGAACGGCATTCGGGCACGGCTGCCGCGGCTGATTGAATATCTGGAAGAGCAGAAACCCGACATCCTCTGCCTCCAGGAAATCAAATGCGCTGACGAGGCCTTTCCGATCCAAGACCTCCGGCAAGCCGGCTATGATGGCCACTGGCACGGCCAGAAGGGCTTCAACGGCGTTGCCGTTCTGACTCCCCAGGCCCGCTCGGCTAAACTGCGTCGCGTCGGCCTCCCCGGCGATCCGGACGACACGCACAGCCGCTACCTCGAAGCGGAGCTCGATGGGCTGATCGTTGCTTCGCTATACCTTCCCAACGGCAATCCGGTTGGCACCGAGAAGTTCGATTACAAGCTCGCCTGGATGGAGCGCCTGCTGGAGCATGCGCGCGGGCTTCTTGCTGAGGAGCGGCCGGTCGTTCTTGCCGGCGACTGGAACGTCGTTCCAACCGACGAAGATGTTTTCTCGGTGCGCGCGATGGCGCACGACGCGCTGCTCCAGCCCGAAACCCGCGCCGCTTTTCGGCGCATCGTCCACCAGGGGTGGACGGACGCCCTCCGTGCTCGCCACCCGGATGGGCCGGTTTATACCTTCTGGGACTATACCGCCGGCTGCTGGCAGCGCGATGCGGGCTTCCGCATCGATCATCTGATGCTGAGCCCCGCAGCCGCCGACCGCCTCCTCGATGCCGGCGTCGACAAGGAATATCGGGGCCGCGAAAGGGCTTCGGACCACGCGCCTACCTGGGTGTGGCTCGAGGACTGATGAGATCCCGGAGATTTGCGGCTGGAACCGTTGTTCGAGTGCTTTTTAGCCGGGTGGAATCACCCGACGGTTCGGAAAGCTCGGCGATCAGAGGTAAAGTAGACCTGTTCCCGGTTCACCATGAACGGGAACGAGTTCAAGCGCGGAGCTTCGTCAGCGGTGCCTGGAAGCGCCAGCGAAACCCGTCAGGACAAAATTCAGCCGCCGACTTGCCGCCGAAGCGTGCACCGGTGATCTTCGAGATCATGCGTGAGCCAAAGCCATGGCGAGACGGCGGGAGGCAAGGTGGACCCCCTTGCTCGCGCCACTCCACGCTGAGCTGTGGCGTCAGATCTTCGCTGCTGATCGCCCAGGCGATCGTTACTGCCCCTGCAGAATTGGAGAGGGCTCCATATTTGATCGCGTTGCACTCCAGTTCGTGGAAAACAAGGCTAAGTGCCATCGCCGCATCAGGCCCGAGCGCCACTTTCGCTCCGTCGATCGCAATCCGCTCTTCCCCGTGAACGAGCGCGCCGACTACCACTTCGCGCAGATCGGCTCCGCTCCAGGCGGTCTGGAGAAGCATGTCTATGGCGCGGCTCATAGACACGAGCCGACCGTCCAGCGCCCTTCGGGCCTCGTCGATCCCGCGGCCGCTTCGCAGTGTCTGGTGAACCACGGACTGGACGATCGCCAGCATGTTCTTCATCCGGTGGCGAAGCTCAAGCATGGAGCCCGGCGCCGTCGAACTCCTCCGGCGCGGGCCCGCCCTCGGCAAGGGAGCCTATTTCTGCGGCCTCGGGATCGGCTGGGCACATCACCGGCGCTGACACAATTGCGTCACGAGGCTGAAGCGTCGAGAATTTTCTGCGGCTTCACCTCCGGAAGCACTTGCTGGAAATGAACTTCGACGAGGCCGTAGCATTCGCAGGCCCGCCGTTCGACCTGAGCACGGTCAAGGATCTGGATCGTACCGCGGCGATAGCGGATGAGGCCCTGATCCTGGAGCGACCGTGCTACGGCAGTGACCGTGGTGCGCTGAACTCCGAGCATTTCGGCCAGATATTCCTGAGTCAGGGGGATGTCGTCACCGCTGGCGCGGTCCTGGGCGGTGAGCAGCCACCGGCAGCATCGCGCCTCGAGCGGATGAAAGGCGTTGCACGCGACCGACTGCATGACTTGGGCGAGCAACGCATCGGAATAGCGGGAGAACAATTCGCGCACGTGCGGCGACCGGGTCTTGGCAGCCTCGATGGCTTTCAAGTCGACTCTGAGGGCGGTTCCCGGAATTTGGCAGACCGCGCGGGCATAAGCGGGAGCCTTGCCGCCGCTGACGATACCGCCCACTGCGCCTTCCTTGCCGATCGTGGCCACTTCCACGGTGCGGCCGTCGGCGATGCCGATAACCAGAGCCACAACCGTTCCGGCCGCGGGGAAGTGAGTCGCCGGAACTTCGCCGCCTGCATCGAA
>JADDQD010000113.1 GCA_016781555.1 Pseudomonadota bacterium
AGAGGAATGCCGCCACCGCCGCGAATTCCTCAGCTGTGCCTAGACCTTGATCGGATCAGGCTGAATCAGCCTGATCCGATCAAGGTCTCAACTATATGAAATGGCCTGATTCACGCCTTCGGCGGAAGCGCGAAGCACTTCCACCTCGACCGATCAGGCCCTGGCCGCCCTCCGCGAACGGCTCCGGTAACTTATCGCAACTCGCACCCCTTCGGGGCCACAGCCCGGGCAACGGCGAGGCCGAGGCCGCCGCACGCCCCTGTCACGAGCGCTGCCTTGCCCGCGATCTGCAAGTCCATCCTATTTGCCCCGCAAATAAGCGTCGGTGCCGTCGATCCAGTCGGCTCTGGGGGGGGTGAAGACGTCCAGTTCGAAGGTGTCTTCGAGAGCCTCCGCACTGTGGAGCAGGTCGCCTGGAATGAAGAGGACATCGCCAGCGCGGACAATCACCTCCTCGTCCTGCTCCTCGCCGAAAAGAAACCGCAGGGTGCCGCTGATCATATAGGTGACCTGCTCATTGTGGTGACGGTGAGCGGGAACGATATTCCCCTTCGGAAGCGTGACTTGGGCGATCATCAGCTTATCGGACGTAACGAAGCGCCGGGTGATGGTGCCCGCCATCTGCTCCAGCTTCACATTCTCCCAAGACCACACCTTAGGCTTCTGGGTATCGGCCATTCTATTTCTCCGCCGGGGTAAGTTTGCTACTCGTCTATCCGCAGATGACTACGCTGGAGCACCGTTGCGCCGCCACCGGCGTCTAGCAGTTCTCGACCAAGTTGGAACTGATTCCAGTCAGGGCGCCTGAGCCGGTTTCCTGCCGCCGCCGTGATTCCAGAAGCTCGCAGCTCCTGGCTAAGCGGCAGCAATATAAACCTTATTTGCGATTGCACTCCCTCGGGATAAGTGGAAGCTTCGGCGGCCACAGGAGGACCCATCGATGCGCGCGCTTCTATCTTTTTCCTTGCTACTGGTCCCCTCGACCGCACTTGCTGCGGCCTTGCCGACACCGACTCGGTCCATCACCAGCCCTAGCGCGCTGAGCTCGCCCTCCAATCCCTTGGCGCGTCCGGTGCCGCTGGAGGATCTCGTTTACACGCGCAACATCGGCTCCGTGGCCTGGAGCCCCGATGGGCGGCAGATCTTCCTCGTCACCAACCTGACTGGCCGGATGAATATCTGGCGAATGGACGCGGCAGGCAGCTGGCCAGTCCAGCTCACTCAATCGGATGATGTTCAAAGCAATCTTGTGGTCTCGTCCGACGGGAAGACGCTTTATTTCGCGCAGGACAGGGGCGGCAACGAGTTTCACGACATCTATGCCGTCCCCACGGCAGGCGGCCCGGTCACCAATCTCACCAACACGCCCGACATGCGTGAGAATGACGCGATCATCGCTCCCGATGGTCGTAGCATGGCGTTGTCGACCAAGCGGAAAGTCGACGGGCAGGTGAACCTCGCGGTGATGGACCTTGGCAGCCGTAAGCTGCGATGGCTGACGGACGAGAAGGATCCGCAGCGCCGCTGGAGTGCAGTCGGATGGGTTGGCAACGGCCGTACCTTGATCGCCAACCGCTCCAACGCGGACTCCACTGAGAGCGAAATCTGGTCAGTCGACGTGACGTCGGGCAGCGCCACGAGACTGGCAGGCAAAGCGGGAACGAGGTTCATCGCGGCGGACGTGACGGATGACGGCCGCACCATTGCCGCGAGTTCCAACGAAGGTAGCTCGCAACTTCGCGCGGGGCTGTTGGACGTGACCAGCGGGAAGTGGCGCTGGCTGAAGTCAACGCCCTGGGAGCAGACTGCCCAGCAGCTATCGCCGGACGGGAAGACGATGATCGTGAGGACCGGCATCAACGGCCGTTCCGAACTGTCCGCCGTGAACGTCGCCTCCGGCGCAGAGCGTCCGTTCAACTTCGCACCCGGAGTTGCTTCCACTGCTGGGGACGAAGCTTTCGCACCGGATTCACGGCGCTTGCTGGTCATGCATTCGGGAGCTGACACTCCGGCTGACCTTCACGTGCTCGATCTAGCATCAGGCGCGTCCAAGCCGATCACCCGTATGGCCATGGCTAGCCTGGATTCGTCTGCTCTGCCGAAGTCGCAAATCATCACCTACAAGAGCTTCGACGAGACTCCTATCAGCGCAATTGTGACCATGCCTTTCAATTTGCGGCGCGACGGAAGCAATCCCGCAGTCATCCTGCCCCACGGCGGCCCGACAGGGCAGAGCCAGGACGCTTTCAACCGCACGGCCACCGCGCTTGCGTCCCGCGGCTACATCGTCCTCCAGCCGAACGTCCGCGGATCGACCGGCTATGGGAAGGAATTCCAGACGGCGAATTTCAAGGATCTCGGCGGCGGCGACCTCAAGGATGTCCTGGCGGGGAAGGATTTCCTCGTCAGCTCAGGCTACGTGGACTCTCAGAAAGTCGGGATTACCGGCGGATCCTATGGCGGGTTCATGACCCTGATGGCGCTGGCCAAGGCTCCGGAAGCATTTGCCGCCGGCGTTCAGCTCTTCGGGATCATCAACTGGCACACAATGCACCAGACTGCGGATCCGCTGCTCAAGCAATATATCGTTTCGTTGCTGGGAGATCCCGCTAAAGACAAGGCGGTTTACGACGCTACTTCGCCCATGACCTATATTGCCGCGGCAAAGGCGCCTCTGCTCTCGCTGCAAGGGGACAATGATATCCGAGTGCCGCGGGGGCAGGCCGAGGAAGTCGCGGCGGTCTTGAAGGCAAAGGGCGTCACGAGTGAGACAATCTTTTACGCTGCCGAGGGACACGGTTTCCAGAAGCGCGAAAATCAGATCGACTCACTACGTCGCACCGTCGACTGGTTCGAGCGCCACCTGAAGGGGAACACGCAAAGCGCCCAGCGCTAGCCCGCGTGAAGCGGCTCGATTCCTAGACCTTGATCGGATCAGGCTGAATCAGCCTGATCCGATCAAGGTCTTCACCATAGGAAAGGGCCTGATTCACGCCTTCGGCGGAACCTCAGCCGATCAGGCCCTAGATGCGAGTGCGCTCCAGCTTCCTTCTTCCGAATGCGAAACGGCGCAGCATCCTTAGGCGCCACCTTAAGCGATCCCGCCGTTCGCAACAGGTGAAAGCAAAAGTTGGACGAATTGACGGCCCGAACGTCTGGGATTCAGCTGTACGGCTTCCAAGCAGACCTTCCGCTTTCGGCCAGAAGCTGCCATTTGGGCTACGCCATCGGTTCGGGAGCAATACCCTTCGGAGTGATACGCAAGCAGCGGCCTAAGCCGCCGGGGCTGTGCCTGGTCGAAGGTAGCCGAACATGTGTGGCACATAGTCCACCTTGCCGAGCGGCACACCGGCCTGCCGTGAAATGGCGTAGGCAATCATCAGATGAAAGCCGACCTGCGGCAGTGCCCAGTCGCGGACATATTGCTCGACCGTCATCGACCGCTCCAGCTTAAGGGAATCGGCTGCGGCCCACGCTTGCACACTTGAAACCACTTGCCGCTCAGTCTGGCCGCTGCCACTTCAGGAGAGTGAAGTGGCTCCTGGGCATCGTCCTCATTCTCGCCGCCGCGGTCGCCGCCTTCTACGCGTTCGTCGCCCCGCCCAGGCAGCTCGATCTGCTCGATCGGGTCTGGGCGGGGGATGCCGGCACGCGGCGGGTGGCGCATGACGTCGCCTATGGCGAGGCGCCCCGCCAGAGGCTCGACATCTACGACAATGCGCAGGCCGGCGCTCACCCCAAGCCCGTCCTGGTCTTCTTCTATGGCGGTGGGTGGCACGGCGGCGACAAGGACCATTATGGCTTTGCCGCTAGGGCCTATGCCGCCAAGGGCTTCCTCGTCATACTGCCCGACTACCGCCTGGTTCCGGACGTGCACTTCCCGGCTTTCCTTCAGGACAGCGCCGCCGCCATCGCCTGGACCTGGCGTAACGCCGCGCGCTTCGGCGGCGATCCGAACCGGATCGTCACCGCCGGCCATTCGGCGGGTGCCTATAACGCGGTCATGCCGGCGCTCGACCGCAAGTGGCTGGCCGCCGAAGGGCTGCCCGACAGCGTCATCAAGGCCGCGGCCGGCCTGGCGGGCCCCTACGATTTCTACCCGTTCGACAAGCCCAATTCGATCAACGCGATGGGCCGCTATCCCCGGCCGCTCGAAACGCAGCCGATCCGCTTCGTCCGCCCCGATGCGCCGCCGCTCTGGCTCGGTCACGGATCCGCCGACACCAGCGTGCGCGTCCGCAACAGCCGCAACCTCGCCGCTGGGCTGAAAGCGGCGGGCGCCCCGGTCGTATTGCGCGAATATCCCGGTTCCAGTCACAACGACCTGATCATGGCGGCCTCCCGCCTGTTCCGCACGCGCCTCCCGGTCCTGGACGAAAGCAGCGCATTCCTGTTGGAGCAGTCGCGACGCCGGACTGATTCCAAGCCAGGTGGAAGCACCTGACGGGTCGGAAATCACTGGCACACGAACGAAGCTAGGGGCGAAGTCCGAAGCCAATGGAGCCGGATGGGTCTGGAGCTAGAAGTTGGCCCCGGGTTCTTACACCCTTCCTTCAATGGGCGCGATGAAGGCGGCTCCCCTTGCGCAGGCGCCAGAAATGGCGCGCCAGCTGGACCAGCGCGACAATCGACACCATGCCGTAAAGCGCGGCCGTGAAAGACGACCTTTCTTCCATCTGGTGCGCTGCCGCAGCCAATCCAATGAATGGCATCAGAAGCACTGCAATTGCGGTGAGGACGCGCTCTACAACGTTCATGGAAACCTCCATCGGTAGCCGCTTCAGTTTTCAACCGACACAGAAGCGGTCAGTTCCGGCCAGACAGCTGCGAAGTTCCAGCGGGCAAAACTTGGCTTCTTCTCGCCAGAGCAACCTTTCATCACGCGAGATCAGGCCAAGAAACAAAAAGCCCCAGCCGTAGCTGGGGCTTCGTGGTGGTCAGCGAGGGGTCGGCTGACCACGGGGGGGACATTTCCGTGAACAAGCTTCTGCCGGAATGGTTCCAAAGGATTCGATGGTTTTAGGCGTGCGGCTAGACCTTGATCGGATCAGGCTGGATCAGCCTGATCCGTGAATCAAGGTCTCCACCATAGGAAGGGGGCCTGATTCACGCCTTCGGCGGAAGCGCGTCGCGCTTCCACCTCAGCCGATCAGGCCCTAGTGCCGTTCGGGGTGCGGAGGGGTCCCCGCCAAGGGAGTGAACGGGGACCGCCCCGACAGGCTGGTGCAGACTTCCAGCCACTGAACAACGGGCGTCTGTGCCGAGAAGTTGCTCGGCCTGAGCCACAGCCACGGCTTCGTGAGCAAGGCTCCCATTTCAGGACAAAGCGAGCGTGTACCGTCGCAGAACGCAAATCACCGTGAACCGCCTAGGGCACCCCGCAACGGTCTGGCAGCAGCTCTGCCCCGGTCCTGTGACTGGACTCGGCTGGCGCGGTGGCAGCCGCGTCGATGCGGTGCGCCGGAGTTAGAATCGGCCCCGGCGATTGTCGCCGCCGGGGCACCTAAGGGCGTTCCTGAAAAACGCCGGTTCATCCTCAAGCAACCCGAAGGCTGCGTTCATCAGCCGGGCAGCAGTGGATCAGCCCCGCTCGCCGCGACGGCGCGTCTGTTCTGCGGGCGCTTGGTAGACCGGCTGAGGAGGTGCGCCCTCATAATATTGGCCCTCCCGAACGTAGCCATCGACGCAGCCATCACCGTTCCTGTCCGCCCAGAGGGCGCCAGCGAGGCCGCCGACAACAGCGCCGGCCACTGCGCCTTCCAGAGGACTGACGCCGCCCACCACAGCGCCTAGGCCGGCACCAGCTACGGCACCAACTCCCGCCCCGGTTGCTGCTCCGCCGAAAGTGGAAGGACATCTCCTGCCACTGCCATCGTAGCCGGCGGGGGCGCCTTGATAATATTGCCCTTCACGAACGTACCCGTCAGCGTAACCGTCATCGTTGCGATCGGCCCAGACTGCGCCTCCGACCCCGCCAATGGCCGCCCCGATGGCCGCGCCCTCGATAGCGCTCAGGCCGCCGACGACAGCGCCCAAGCCAGCACCAGCGGCAGCGCCAACTGCAGCACCAACTCCGGCACCCCTGAGAGTGGCATCCTGTTCGGCCGTGGTGGCACACGCGCCAAGTGACAGCGAACCGGCCATTAGGATCGTGACTACTGACTTTTTCATGTCTTCCTCCTGATACGCGCTCAGACCGACAGACGAGGGATTTGGCTGCTCGCTGGTCTGCGCCGTCTCAACGGCACAGGCCCAGAAAACGTTCCGGCTGAGCAACGGAATTCCGGTCTTCGCAAAATCGTGCGCGAAGCAGCGGCAGAGGCTGGAACGGAGGAGAAGCAGGCCAAGTTCGCGCTCGACCTTGCGATGGGGCATGGCTTTACGGGCGGAGGAGGGAGATACCTCCACCGTCCGACATATGCGGCGCACCTACGGCGGCCACTATGCTCGTCTGCCATTCGCACGCTCAACGAAAAGCGGCCGAAGCCCTTTTTGTTATCCGCGTTCGCCGCGCCTCGGTCTGCGCGGTGGGGGTGCATATTCGACAGGCGGTGGCGGCTCGTCGTACGCGATCGGCGGCGGCGCGTAGGTCACTGCCTCACAAGGCGTCCCAGCATTATACATTGCCACACGAACGCGCTCGTCGATGCAGAGCAGTTGCACTGCGCCTTCGCGCATCCCCATGTGGTGAAGCTCACGAGAGAGCTTGATCGTCTCGCAGATGCGGTCCCGCTTCGTGCCACCAAGGGTTACACCAAGGATGCCGGTCTGAACGCCGGCACTCGCGCTACCCAAACAGGTGTCGATGCCGGAAGTCAGCGGCGCGGCATATGCCGTGCTGACCGGGATACGGCGGTTGCGCGCTTGGATAAAGGTATCGCCCTCCACCGACACGCTCGACGACAGATTCGACGAGTTGTTGGCGTTGTTGGTGTTTGAGTTCGACGCTGTGGCCGTAGAAGGGCCCGTGGAGACGTTGCCGATGCTGGCATTACCGCCAGTGGCCGATGCACTAGCCCTCGCTTGAGCGCGGGCCGCAGCATCAGCACGAGCACTGTTCCGGTTGCTGTTAGCGTTGACGTTCTGATTGCTGTTCTCGTTGAAGTTGCGATTGCTGTTTTCGTTGAAGTTGCGGTTGCTGTTCGCGTTTTGATTGCTGTTGGTGTTGGTATTCTGGCCGAAGTTGAGGTTCGGCAACCGACTAACAGGTATTCCCTTGGGCGGCGCTTCCCAACCTGGCGCCACGGGCTGATAGACGAGCCTCGGTGGCGTCGCCGAGTGCGCTCGATTAGAGCCATAGTTGTTGTGCGGCAGCTTCGCGGCGTGGGTGCCGTGCGGCTTCGGGTATTGAGGATACGGATATCCGGATGCGAGCGCTGGCGTTCCCAGAGCCACGCCAGCGAGAAGGAGTGTGAGGCGCATATGCTTTCCCTGTTTTTAAGGTAGTTTCCCCCACCCCAATAACTAACGGTAAACGCCTCAGTAACCATGTGTCAACGAGCAGACAGAGAGTGCAATGTCCCATAATGAAACAGGCCCAGAGCTGACAACTTACACTGCTCAAAAGCTGGTGGTCACCGTCCCGACTTTCCATGCGTTCGCTCGCTACTCGGAATGGCTGCCCGGGCGGCCAGCCGGCACTCGCCAGCCACTTTCGCTTTGGGTCGCAAGCGCACATTCGTGGATCGGCAGTGGCGCGGTGGCACGGACGCTGTAAGAGCGGGCGATGCTCACCAACCTCGACGCATGGCTCGCCAAGACGCTCTTCGTGCCGCCGATCGTGAAGCTGTGCCAGCTGACGCGTCAGAGCCAGTTCGCGGTCTCGCGCCTCTTCTGGTTCATCGCTGCCATGGACGGATTCTATCGAGCGGACACGCTGCTTTCCTCGATCATCTTCGGTGTGCTGAGCATCATCATGATGTTGACCGCTTCTTTACGCGCCGACTCGCCCACCCGAAGCTCATTCTGGATGCGCATGTTCGCGCTGTTTCTGCTCATCATCGACCTCATCGGAGGCGCCGTGACGGGAAAATGGGCCGGCGCGGAATTCTGGCTGTTCGTGCTGATCGCCGAATATGCAGCGACAATTCGGACGATCCCGCCGCTCGATGCGAAGCGCACGGCGGCCGGTGTCTCAAAGGCGGGTTCGGCGCGCTAGGCTCCTTCCCGTTCATGCTGAACCGGAAGGAGCCTAGCTTTTTATCGGCGTGCTTTCCGAGCCGTCAGCTGATCCCACCTGACTTGAAAGCACTCAAGGCTCCCCCGCAAGGCGACAAAGCGGGCCAGCCTCTGGCCCGAAATCTGCTCCGTAGGGGGTTCAGCTTCGAGAGGCCCGGGTGTAGTGTAGGGCTCAGCGCAACCTGTTTTCTCTCAGTGCGGGGAGCGGCAAGATGAGGACGTACCGCGCTCGTCGAATTCCGCTCTGGGTCCAATGGGCGCAAGTCGCGCTCGCATGTTGTCCGTTCTTGATAGCTGCCGCACTTGCTGCCCTGGACGATCCGTGGGCGCAGCGATCACCTGTCGATGAGCAAAGGGAGTCGCTCGCCCACCAGGTCGAGCGCGCGGTCGCCCACGCCGAAGCGCAAGGGAACTCAGCTCGAGCCGGCACCAGCGTTGCGGACTGAACTCGGTAGCGCTTGGCCTTTCCGGTGCGCTTTCATCCCAAGTCCGCAGAAGGACCGACGGGGCCGGCGGAAGATGCTTTTCGGAACTTCGTTTTGCAGGCGGAGCGTCACTAGCCGGAAGAACGGAGCAGCCATATTGCACGCCTCCTACTTCCGTGGCTGAGCGGAGGAATGCCGAGCGCTTTACCGAGGAGAGTCGGACACCGAGACCGTGTGCGGGCTGGTCGAACTGGCGCTCCCCTATGACTGACAGGCCGACTGCCTTGAGGAGGGTGAGCATGGATCTCAGGCTGCAAAGCTCGGCTAGCGCACAGAAGCAGAGGGAGCGCCAGTTTGCTGGTGGGAAGCGGTCGCGGCAATTGGCGCCAGTTGCCGCTAGCTGCCGAGAAGCGTCGGCCCCCACTGAAAGATGGCAAAGAGGGCGAAAGCGCAGGTGCAAGCGCGTTTTAGCCATCGCCATGGCCCAGAAGTTGTGACGCACGCCTGCGGAGCTGTTGGATCATACCAGATGGTGTAGATGCCATCCCGCTCCGACCCGCGTGGGACGCGATGCCGGACCGCGACGCGGCGGCTCATGCCATTCGAGTCGGTGAACGCCACATCGTCCACAACGAGACGACCAATCGGGTCGATGCGCAACAAGGGCAAACCGAGCATCGCCTGGAAATTAGCGTCATCGGCACGCTCTGTGTCGCTATAGTCGCTCTTCCAAAGAGTTGCCGCCGCAGGTTGCCACCTGCGCAGCAGATGCTGCGCGCGCCAAAGGCAGTGTAGCAGCGACAGCACAAGAATGGGCACGGCAAGGATGATCAGGTCCCGCATGGCTGCAGGCCTAGCACCGCCCTTTTAAGAAAGATTTTCGAACCCGCTCTGCGCCTAGTCCGCGGACCACCCTCACCGCGAAGGCGGACAACCTGCCTTACGTCCGGGCTGGGTCGAACTCCGACCCTCGGCGGAATGTCTCAAGCGGGCGGATTTGCCCCCTTCACGCGCGTGCTCCCGCATGTGATCAGGGGGCATGGCTTCGCGTCCGCGCCGTGTATTCCGGCACCCTTTGGTGATCGCTTGCGCGGCGCTCGGCCTGCTTCTTTTCGGGCTCGTCCTCCTGCTTGTCAGTCGCGAACCCTCCGTGCCCGAGCAGCAGCCTCCGACCGCACAGACGATCCAGGCAGCACGTGATGCAATCGAGCGGATTGAAGAACCGCTAAGCGTCACCGGCCGCGGCTCTGAAGCTCGGCTCGACAACCGAATGCTTCACGGACTGGCTACCTTGGCAGCTGATTTCGGAGGCGCGCGAACAGATGCGCGTGTCTCAGCGGGCGTTCTAACAGTGAACGTGAGCTATCCGCTGCCGGCCGGCTGGTGGCTTAACAGTTCAGCCAAGGTCAGGGGCGAGCATCGAGGTTTCCCCGACCTGAAGCTTCGTGCCGGAAGAATTTCCCTTCCGCTGGTCGCAGGAAAGTGGAGCGCAGAACTTGGTCGCTGGATTGCGCAAGCCAAGGGCGTACGCTTGCCCCCGCTGGACGAGATGGTAACCGAGCTGAGCGTCGAGCAGGAAGAACTCGTTGCGGCAATCCAGCTGCCAAAAAGGGGCCGGATGTTTGATGCTCTGATAGCCGCTGGAGGGACTGGCACGAACGATCGCCTGGTCGGCGACATCTACTGTCAGCTGGCGGCATCACAACGCGCAGAACCGGCGACGCAGCTCCCGCTGCTTGTTCGGCGTGCATTTAGCGGTGCACCTGGCCAACAGCCGCAGGCATATAACCGAGCTGCCTTTGTCGCTCTCGCGCTATACGTGGTTGGAAAGCGCGCATACCCGCTGGCCCCATCAACGGTGAAACGGATCAAATCGTGCGGCAGGGCCACCCTTCCAGTTTCACTGCGTGACCGCACGGATTTAGCAAAGCATTGGACGTTCTCGGCGGCCTTGCAAGCGGTGCTTGGGAACAACCCTGCCACGGCGTTCGGCGAGTGGAAGGAACTCGCCGATAGCCTTCCCTCGGGTTCGGGCTTCTCCTTCATCGATCTTGCGGCAGATCGATCCGGGCTGCGCATCGCCCGGCTCGGCGTTGACGAAGGCTCTGCCGGCGTGACTGCTGAGAGACTGGCGGCGGCCACCGAGGAAGACTTGCTTCCTGTGCAGCTTCTCCGCGCGGAGGAGGGGCTGGCTGAGGCTGCGTTCGCCCATCGCTTCGGTACGATCGAAGCCAAAAACTACAAGGCCGCTGTGGCATGGATCGACCGGGAGCTGTCGGGCTCGCAGCTTCAAGGCGTTCGGTGACTGAGTAGAAGGCGAACGTTCGCACATTCAGAAAGGGTGGCATCGCTTACGCGAAGGTCTGGGAGAGGGCTGCTCCACTGCGGCTATCTTCAAAGAGACATTGGGGAAATGTAAACCACTTGTGTGCCAGAGCCGCGTCTGTGGGTCCAGCTAGGCCCGCAGCGAGGGGGCTGCCAAATGAAATCCATGATCCGCTTTTCGGGCGCGGCCGCTGTCGCGCTCCTGCTTCCGGCCTGCGCCACCGTGACGCGCGGGACCAAGGAGACTTACATCATCCAGTCGACGCCGTCTGCCGCCGAGGTGACCCTTTCAACCGGCGAGACCTGCGTCACGCCCTGCAAGTTGAAGTTGAAGCGCAAGGAGGAGTTCACGGCGCGCTTTGCAAAGGCGGGCTACCAGTCGGCCGAAGCTCATGTGGAATCAAAGTTCAAGGGTGGCGGCGGCGTTGCCGCGGCCGGAAATGTTCTGATCGGTGGGGTCATCGGCGCGGTGGTCGACGGTACGAACGGGTCGTTGATGGACCTGACGCCGAACCCGCTTCGCATCAAGCTGATTCCAGTGGCCGAGATATTCCCTGCTGCGACGGCTTCCGCCACCACTGTTGCTGCCACTCCGGCGGTCGAAGCGGTGCGGCTCCCGCAGGCGCCCGCGGCCGCTCCAGTTATTGCCGGAACGCCTGCCACCTCAGCTGCGCAGCTGCCAGGATTCCTTGCCGCGAGGGCGGCGCCGATGGCGGTCTCGTCAGTGGCTCCGGCTTACGTGCAGCCCGTGGCGGCGGCCTCTTCTGACCGCTTGGCCGGCGAGAGCTGCGTCGACTATGCCGAGCGGCTGTTTCCCCCGCATGGAGGGAAGTCCGGGCTCCGGACCCTGATCCAGGAACGGTGCGAGCAGCGGAACTAAATGTAGGACAGGCCCGCGGCGCGTGCTTGGATGCGTGGGCTGTTCGAGGCGGCGGATGCTAAGCACCAGCTTCACTACCTTCAGAGGACGGATGAAACCTGTAAGCTGCGACTGCGTCACCGCAGCGCGGCTGGCACACACGATTACCAGCTAAAGCGAAGCTGAGTTCGAGCTGTTCAAAAAGT
>JADDQD010000255.1 GCA_016781555.1 Pseudomonadota bacterium
CAGACTGGCTGGCGCCCGAAACCAAAGCAGACGACTGGCTCCCTGCCGTCGACGCTGTTTCCGAGCGCGAAGCGAGCCCATGGAAGTTGGTTGAAGATCAGCTGCCACCGATGGAGTTCCGGCAGCTGCCGGCGGGAAAGACAGTTCGGGCCCATGGCATCGAACCCGCAAGTTTCCCTCAGCAGCCGATCACCGTGTCGGCGCATAGCAAGGCAATTCTCCTGATCGACGCGGGGATGCTACAGGCAGCCTACCCGACGCTGGTTGTGAGCGGCGGGGAGGGTGCTGAAGTGACGGTCACCTACACCGAGGCGCTGTACGGAAAGGATCGTAATTACCTGAAGGATCGAAGCGCGGTCGCGGGCGGGGTGGCGCTCAGGCTGACGGACACCTTTCGGGCCGATGGATCGGACGCTAGCGTCTTCCAGCCCTTCTGGTGGCGGGCATGGCGGTTCGCTGAGCTTCGCGTTCAAACTGGAGCAGAGCCGCTGAGGCTGGAAAGCTTCACCCGATACGCAACGGGCTACCCGTTCTCGGAGCAGGCGAGCTTCGAAAGCAGCGACCCTGAGTTGAACCGTATCTGGCAAGTCGGCTGGAACACCGTCCGTGTCGACGCCCACGAAACCTTCATGGACACGGCTTACTGGGAGCAGCTCCAATATATCGGCGACACCCGGATCCAGGCGCTGATCACTTATCTCGTGAGCGGTGACCCACGATTGGCAGTCCAGGCCATCGAAGCGTTCGATGCCTCCCGACGGACGGCATAACCCAGTCACGCTGGCCTTCGAAAGAAGCCCAGAGCATTCCGCCGTTCGCCTTGCTGTGGATCGGCATGCTTCATGATTACTGGCTTTACAACAAGGATCAGGCGCCGCTCCGCCGAAGCCTTGCGGGCAGTCGGTCGGTGCTGGAATGGTACGGACGCTATGTTGGCGCGGACGGGCTCGTCGGCACAACCCAGGGTTGGGAGTTTATCGATTGGACGCCTTCGCTCAGCAATACTCCCTGGTCCCCTGAACCGCCGACGAGCGACCCATGCATCATCACATTGTTTTACATCGGCGCTCTCAAACAAGCGGCCGAACTCGAAGCTGCGGTCGGCGATCCGTCGAAATCGAAATCCTATCGCGCTGCCGCACACAGCCACTCCCAGTCTGTGAACCAACGCTGCTGGTCGGCGGCGCGCGGCCTCTATGCCGACGCACCGGGCAAACCCGCCTTCAGCCAGCATGCCAATGCTCTTGCCGTGCTCTATGATGTTGCACCGGAGGCCGCACAGGTGGGCATCATGGATCGGATACTGGTGCGCAACGCCGGCATCTCCGCGCCCGACGGCATAACGGGGACCAGCTTCTACTTCGCTTATTACCTCGCGCGCGCGTTGAGCCACGCTGGACTGGGCAACCGCTACCAGGAACTGCTGCACACTTGGCGCGGTTTGCTCGCTCAGAACTTCACGACCTGGCCTGAAAAGGCGGACCCAACCCGATCGGATAGCCACGCCTGGAGTGCACACCCCACGGCGGATCTACTAACGATCGTGGCAGGTATTCAGCCGGCCGCGCCGGGCTTCTCCCGCATACGCATTGCGCCCCATTTGGGCGCCCTCAGCAGCTTGGATGCCGCTTCGGCGCACCCGTCAGGCCCCATCCGCGCGCGGTACCGGCGGCTGGGGAGCAAGCTGCACGCTGAAATTCAGCTGCCGCCGACCCTCCGAGGCGAGTTCGAATGGCAGGGACAGCGCCGCTCGCTCGCTCCGGGAACGAACAGGTTCGAACTGAGCGAGGCGAGGACGCGGTAAGTGGACGTTCGCGATGGATTTCGCAGGCCGTCGTGAGGGCGTTCAGGCGCCGGTGCTGCGGTTTCTTTTCGGCGGTTCGTCCGGGAACCTTGCAGCATCGTTCCGCATCCAAAGGCAGAACAGGAGGCTTCATGGCAGGCTCACGGCAGGCGCTCGCGCTCGATCAGGAAGCAATGGGTGAGGCTCGTCGCCCATGCACGCGATGGGCACCAAGACGCCTTCCGGATGATCATGCAGCGCTGCAACCAGCGCTGTTCCGGATCGCCCCCGGCGGCGTCCGCGACGATGCCGAAGCCGAGGACGTGCTACAGGAAGCCCATACCCGCGCCGTCGAAATTCTGGACGGCTTTCGCGCCAAGCGAGCCAAACAAGACAGGAACATACCGTCCGTTGCTAAGTTTGGGTAGCAAGTAGGCCGCGAGCGGTAGCGTCAGGGTAGGTGATCAGGCATGGATGGATCTCGGAAGCGGCGCATCCTTCATGCGGCGGCGGGGCTACTAGCGTTGACGGGCGCCACACACGCACGGGCGGATGAACCTCTCTTTGGTTACGTCAATACCACAGATCTTCTACCCAAGAGCAAATTCCAGATCGAGCAGTGGCTCACGGCTCGGGAAGGCGGCGGCCCGGGCCGCTACCAGCTGCTGGAAGGTCGGAGCGCGGTGGAATATGGTCTTAGAAACGACCTGCAGCTCACCGCTTACCTGAACTACTCGCGCCTCCGCGCAGAGCTGGATCGGACGGACGCCGAGGCGGCCGGAGTGCTGCCGGCGCCACGGACTGCGCGCAGTGGGGTGGATGGCGTGACGGGAGAGGCTATCTGGCGCGTGGCCAGCCCCTACCTCAGCCCGGTCGGCATTGCCTTGCTGGTCGATGCGACAGTCGGACGCGAAAGGCCGGTCTTCGGCTTCAAAGCCATCGCACAGAAGAACATGCTGGAGGACACCCTGATCTTCGCCGGAAACGCGCGTCTGGATGTGGGGCAGGTCGAGCTACAGCCGCAACGCAGCGGACCCTCTCCGCGCAGGCGTGATGTCTCCCGGCTCGAATTCGACCTCGGCACCTCCTACCGCTTCCGCGAGAACTGGTCCGCGGCGTTGGAGCTGCGATACAAAGAGCGCTACGCCGGCGGGCGCGTGCAAGACAGCGCAGCCTTCTTTGGACCTTCGCTGCACTATGGAGGGCAGCGCTGGTTTTTCACCCTGTCGGCTTTGCGCCGCCTGCACGATGCTCACCGGTCGCAGCCGGCCGGCGAACTCTCCGACAGCCTGACTTATCTGGCCGAACGCACCGAATGGGATGGCCTTCGGCTGCGCGTCGGCAGAACTTTTTGATGATCATGGGAGCTGAACGATGAGATCGAACCGTCCCGCCTGGCTGTTGCCTCTGGCCGTCGTCGCCCCAGCGTCCGAGGCGCACGCTACCGTTTACCTCTCCATCGAGCAGGCCCAGGCGGCGATTTTCCCGGGGGCGACGTTCTCGCCAAGACCCAAGGTGTTGACGCCGGCCCAGGTCAAGGAGATCCAGAAGCGATCCGGCCAGCGCGTGCTCAGCCCGCGCCTTCTCGCGTGGCGCGCTTCCACCGGCGGCTGGTTGATCGCCGACAGGGTGATCGGAAAACATGAATTCATCACCTTCGCCGTCGGCATCGACGACAGCGGAGCCGTCAAGGGCGTCGAAGTCCTGGAGTACCGGGAAAGCTATGGGGGCGAGATCAGGGGCGCTGCCTGGCGGCGGCAGTTCGCAGGCAAGCGCCTCAACCCGCAGCTGAAGCTGGGAGCAGGCATCCGCAACATATCGGGAGCGACGCTCTCATCGAAGCACATCACCGACGGCGTAAGGCGCCTGCTCGCGACGCATGCAGTTGTTCTCGGCCCCGCCGCTTGAACGCGCAACGCCGCTGTTCGGCACTCTGGTCCGCATTCGCGTCGAAGCGTGCAGCCACGATCATGCAATGGAGGCTAGCTCCAAGGCGATCTCCGCCATGGCCAGGGTGCACCGCCTGATGAGCTTTCACGATCCTGAAAGCGAACTGAGCGACCTCAACCGATCGGCGCACCGCAAGCCGATCCGAGTCAGCGAAGAAACGGCGGCCGTGGTGGCCGAGGCCATCAACTTCGCCAGGCTCTCTGACGGGGTCTTCGACCCGACGGTCGCCCCGGCGGCCACTCGTGCCGGAACGCTCCCCCGGCCGGACGGGGCGCCAGCCCCCAGTCCCGGCGCCAACTGGAAGGACGTGGAAGTGGATCGGGAGAGCATGACCGTCAGGTTCCGGAGGGCTCTTTGGCTTGACCTGGGTGGGATAGCGAAGGGGTACGCCGTCGATGTGGCGGCCGGCATCCTTCGCCATGAGGGCGTTCCCCAGGCATGCGTCGACGCCGGCGGTGATCTTCGGGTCTTCGGTCCGGCCGCCGAGACCGTGGCACTCGACCCCGGCCCCGGCGCCAGCAGGGCCGCCCGTGCCGCCCGCATCTTGAACGGCAGCCTGGCGAGCAGCGGCTCGGCAGGGCCCATCGGCGATCAAAGGGCGCTCGCGGTGCATTTCGACGCCGGAAGGCGGCGCCTTGCACCTAGGCGCTTCGTCACCGTCCGCGCGGAGCGATGCCTGGTGGCGGACGCGCTCACGAAGGTTGTGCTGGCGAGGGGGCGTGCCGCCGGCCGCCTGCTGGAGCAGCTGGGCGCGAGCGCAGCCATCTGTTCCCCCGCCCTCCGCTGGTCAACATGCGGAGCGCGGAGCGATGACTGAGATGCGCAAAATCAAGCTGGTGAAGGCGTCGATCCGGTTGGGACCGAAGCGGCGGCTTATCATCTATCTCATCTGCACGGGCCTGTGGCTGTCCGGCGTCCTTTGGCTGCTGTTTCACTATTTCGTGAGCACGCCGACCGATTTCGGGCCTTCGCCGCACCCACTGGAGTCGTGGTGGCTGACGCTGCACGGGGCGTTCGGGTTCGGCGCCATGTGGATGCTCGGCCTCGTCTCGGCGAGCCACATCGTCAACGGCTGGGTCTCGCGAAAGCGTCGCTGGTCGGGCTCCATCTTGCTCGGCGCCTCCGCGGTAATGGCTTTGACTGGATATCTGCTCTATTATGCGGGTGACGAAGCACTGAGGGCAATATCCTCCTATGCGCACTGGGGGCTGGGGCTGATCGCTCCCATCCTGTTCCTCAGCCACCGGCTTTGGGGACTTATTCGCGGCCGGTCAAAGTCGTCCTCCGCTGCCACCGGCGAGGCATCTGTCGATCAGGTGACCTGATCTCTTCGTCTTCGGCAAAGCGAGAGCCGCCCTTCCACACAACCAGCATCGTATCGTCGAGGACTTCCTCGACCAGATGCGGCCCATGGGTGAGGCCCGTCAGAAAGCGTGCCAGCCGCGGATGACACTCCGATAGAGTTCCTCGAATGCCTTCACATTGCGCGCGCGGACCCGGGCAATCAATGCCTCCTCTCGCGCACGTGCGGCCGCAGCAAAACGTCTCTCGCCCTGAACGCGCGCAGGCCCGCAACGGGGCGGTTCGGCCCAGCGCAGACTGTCCGCTTCCGCGCGAAGGATGGCGAAAGCAGACGTGAGCCCGAGCTCCACGCACATGTCTGCTTCCGACCCAAAACGGACATCATCGCTCCACTGCCCCGGCGACAGTTCAGAACGCCACCCGCACCCCGCCCGTCAGCGCGTGGATCTCATGGCCACCACCGAGCTGGCCCGTATATTCCGCGACCATCGACAGCGGGCCGCCTCCCGAAACTGAGAAGCCGCCTCCGACGACGGCATGATCCTCGCCGAGCGGAGTCGTCGCGAAATCAAAGGCCCCGGCTCCGCCGAACGACCCGCTGATGAGCCGCGGGTCGTCGTTCTTGAACTCGCGCCGCCACTCTGCTCGGACCGACGGCCGGAAAGCCGCTGTCCCCACCGGAATGTCGGCGCCCAAACGCACCCCGGCGATCCCTTCCAGCGACTCTATGTCCCTCGCACCGATCGTCAGCGCCGCAATGTTACCGGTCTCGATGAAGCGGTTTAGATCGAGGCTGACGTAGCGGGCGCCCACATAGGGTTCGACGTTAAGTCCGGCGGCCCCGAGGCTGAGCCCGGCGGTGCCCGCCAGCATCCACTGCTCACTCGTCGTGTCCGCCCGGCTCTCGGCGGTGAACGTCCCGACGGAGATGCGGCGGAAAAGATCATAGTAGGATCTGGCGTAGGAGGCGTGCAGGTCGAGAAAAGCAGGGCCGAATGCCGCCGAGCCATAGCCGCCACCAAACCAGCTGTTCACACGGCTCTGCCGGCTGGTCGGCGTCAGCCGTGCGTCGGTCGCGTCGTAACCGCCCATCACGCCGATGAGCGCGGAGGGGCCGAGCCGGTAGTCGATGCCTGCCATCAGGCCCCTCGATCCGAGGTCGACCCGCGGGCGGTTGGCGCGGTCCTCGAACTCGCCGAAGCGAAGGCCACCGCTCATGAACATCGTGACCCTCCCATCCTCTCCCAGCGTGGCGGTTCGTCCGTCAGGGCTGCCCCCGCCCCGGCGGGCATCGTGCAGGTGCCGTCGGATGGTGTCGTCCTGGAACTCGGCCGTTTGCAGCGCCACCTCCGGCAACAGGTTGAAAGCCTGCGGGGTCAGATCACGGCCGCTGAAGAGCTGGCCGCGGAGCTCGCCGCCGGGGAAGCGGGTGGTGTGGATATTGACATAAGAAAGTCCGGCCTGGGTGCCGTTGATCAGCGCCGTGCGGGCAGAGGCGGCAGTGCCGCCGTTCGCGTTTCTGAACGGCGGATTGTAGATGGCCACGTTGTTCAGATCGAAGGTCGCGCTGAACTGGGCTCCCGTGACGCCGAGCGGGAAGGCGGCTTGCCTGAAGCCGACCGCAACAACCGCGTTGCCGGTCGGTGGGACGCAACAGTGGATATGCCCGTCGACGGTATTGGCGACGAGGCCCGAAAAGGTCGTTCGGACGGTCATCGTCTGAAAAGACCGATCGAAAACAACGATGGCGAAGCCGCTCCCGGGCGAGGCAGCGGGCGGGACCTCGTTCGAGCCGCGCAGGTCGGCGATGAACACGGTCTGCGCTTGGGCCGGCGCGGCGGCCAGAGCGATTGCGAAGCTAGTGTAGATCAGAGGGCGCAGCATGGTCTTCTCCTTGGATAGTTGCCCTCATCGTTCCCCTTCGGAAAACAAGCAAAGGCGATCATGGCGCCTGAGGCGACGCTCCGCAATTCCATTGTATGATAGCCCAACCGCAGCATGAGCCCGGCGAGGACAGCCATCGTCAAGAACCAGACGGCGGCACCATGTACGTTGTTCCCCCAGGCGACTTCGGGCGGTCACCACCGTAGCCGCCGCCGCAGGCCGCTACCATCGCGGCCGCAAACGCGACCAAAAATAGCTTGGGCGCAATATTTCTCATGTTCTTCCCCTCTAAACTTTTCTTCAGGCCCGAATGCACTCCGCGGAATGGCATGCGCCAGTGACATGAGAGTCGTCAGCTGAGGAAAGGTTCCCGCATTTTTTCAGTCACCTGACAACGTAGCACCGGCTGCGTAGCGCCAGATAAGCAGGTGTCGGCAGTGGGACCAACGCGGACTCTCGGAACGATGCAGGCGGAGGTCCGGGCACGGAAACTCAGCGGATGCCTCCAACGTCCCGGAAAGCCGCATAGTCGCCATCTGGCGTGGGTCCGCAATGGATCGAAAGCTGACGTAGCGCCGGCACCTGAACGAACGTCCGCTTTGCGGAGGCGCCAACTGACTGTGGAAAGACCGCTATGGGCGCACAGCGGACGTCCCTGCGCCACGTCCGCTTCTGGGCCGAAAAGCAGCCGATGCGCTTTGGCGAACGCTTCGGGAAGCGGGCGTTCTGAAGTGAAGCGTCGAACGGCCGCTTCCAACGCATTGCAGGCACTGCTGGTTTGAGTCAGGATGCCGCGAACACAGGAGTGCGCGTGGTGACAATGCCACTCAGAGCGATGGAAAGTTGGATGGCTGGATCCCACCGCAGGCTTGGCGGTGGGAAGCGGGCACAGGTTCGCCGAAGCATCGCGGCCATTTCTCTGGCGCTTCTCCCCGCACCATTTCAGGCGGCAACTGCCCAGGCACAATCCGCACCCTCCACCGGCACGCCTTCGGCAGTGCCAAGTCATGCCCTTGTCTCGCCGGACGGGGGACGTGCGGTCTGGGCCAAGGAGGACGGCACGGGCTTCTGGCTGGCGGAACGCGCAGCGCCAAGCAGTGGCTGGGGCCAGCCTCGGTCTCTTCTCAGCATAAGGGGCGCTGTGCGGAACCCGGTGTTCTCGCCCGATGGGCAGCGGCTCGCGTTTGAAAATCCCAGGGGAGGGCAGGCGACGGGGAGCTTTGGACCGTCCCGCCACCATGTCTGGGGCTTCATCGCGGTATATGATTTCGCCAGCCGGCGGATCTCCTATGTTAATCCGTCCTTCGCGTCAGACAGCGCCCCGGTCTGGTCCGCGGATGGTGAGGGGATCAGCTATATCCGCCGTGCGGAAGGAATGGCAGATCAACCTCTGACCTCACCTGTCCCGCACGCGAACGTACCAGCCGGAGCTCTGTCGTCCTTGGGCAAACGGTCCTCGCTCGAGGCGATGCTCGCCGCGCCCATCCTCTATCAACCCGCCAAGTCAGCAGATGGACGTTCGATCGCCTTTGTCGCGCGCGAGGGCAGGGAGCGCGCCGTCTATTTCGCGCGCCTGGGACAGAAGGTGCGCCGCGTTGCCGAATATAACGACGATGACGGTCAAGAACTGAAGCAGGTTGCTCTCTCGCGAGACGGATCCTTGCTGGCTTACCAGCGAGGAGGTCCGGTGAATGCCAAAGGACAGGTGCCGAACCCTCGCTCCCTTGCCGAAGAGCCGCAATCTCAAGTCTGGCTGGTCGACACATCCGGCGCTTCTGCTCCGCGCCTTCTTGGGATCGGGAACTCGCCGCAATTCTCCCCCGATGACAGAAGCATCCTGTGGTCCACCGACCGGGGGGTGATGAATGCCCGGCTGGTGCAACGGCCCGGAGCCCGCTCCGCCGGCCCCGCAGAGCTGCTTCTTCCAGGGCCGGCTTCGCGGCTGCGATTTTCGCCGGCGGGCGATAAGATTGCCTATGAGCGTTCCGGCAACGTCGAGATATTCGACCTTGCGAACGGCGCCCTTTGGAGCGTGCCACGCCCGGCCACGGCAAGCGATGGCCGCCCCGTCTGGGCCCCGGACGGGAAAAGCCTTGCCTTTATCAGGCTGAGCGGTCCGCAGCCCGCTTTGACCGGAAGCGGCTACGCAGGGGAATTCGTAGCAAAGGAACCCTGGTCGATCTGGACGGCTGATGTAGCAAGCCGGGGATCAAAGCTGATCTGGAAAGCCGAGCCAGGCATCGGTTCGGCCTTCTATCCACTCGATGAGGATGCCACCGGATCCGGAAAGCAGGGCGATCAGCTCTTCTGGTCTGTCTCGGGCGACATCGCCTTCGTTTGGGAGCGCGATGGCTGGCGGCACCTCTACTCCGTTTCTGAGGACGGCGGCGAGGCTCGCTTGCTGACGCGCGGAGAGGGCGAAGTTGAAGCCGCGGAGCTCAGCGCAGACGGAAAGCACATCGTCTTCAGCAGTAACATCGGCGACCTCGACCGGCGGCATGTCGCGAGCGTTGCAGCTGGCGGAGGCGCGGTTCGGAAGCTGACCGGCGGCCGCTTCAGCCAATGGGGCGCAACACCGCTCGCGGACGGTGCCCTCGCCTATATCGAAGCGGGTTGGGCCAACCCCCCAGCAGTGATGCTCCGAAGTTCGGAGGGCAAGACCATTTCAGCGGGCGGACCATCACTTCCTCCGGGTTATCCAGCATCTGCCATGGTGGAACCACAGGCGGTCCAGTTTCCCGGCACCGACGGCAGGCTTGCCTATGGCCAGCTGTTCGTCCCGTCGAAGCCAAGTGGGTGCGGGATCATCTTCGTGCACGGCGGTATCCGCCGCCAGATGCTGCTCGGTTTCCATTACAAGGATGTTTATTCCAACCTCTATGAACTCAACCAGTATTTCGCGAGCCGAGGGTGCGCAGTGCTGTCGGTGGAATATCGAAGCAGCATCATGCGCGGCTATGAATTCCGCAATGCTCCCGGCTGGGGGGACGCGGGCGCCAGCGAATATCTCGATGTCATGGGCGGCGCCAATTATCTAAAGACCCGGCCCGAAACAGGCGTCAGGAAGATCGGGATCCACGGCCTCTCCTGGGGCGGCTACATCACGGCGCAGGCGCTGGCACGGAATTCGGATCTCTTCAGCGCCGGCCTCGACATGGCCGGCGTCCACGAATTTCTCGGCAACGGCTTCAAGCATTCGCCCGCGGCGTTCGTTGATCGATGGCGCTCGCCAGTATATCTCGCCTTCGGCGACGATGACCGAAACGTCGATTTCAACCAAGGTATCCAGCTCGCCAACGCGCTCCGGGTGAAGCAACCGGACGTCGAAGTCGTGACCCACGTCATACCGAACGAAACCCATGACATGTACCTGACGTTCGAAAACCTGGTGAACTTGTATCAAGCGGGAGGCGACTTTCTGCTCCAGAAGCTGAAATGATGATCTAAATTCGGCTGAGGGTGGAAGCTGAACGAACGCCCGCTTGTTGGGCACAAAGTAATGGGGGCTAGCGTTTCCGCCAGCCCCCACTTTCCCTAGCTATCCCGCTTCGCCCGAAGGCGGTGCGGCTTTCACTGGGCGGAGAAGGTCCTGGTCCGTCTTGCGACTTCGCGTCGGTCCTTCTCGGGTCGCCCGGCCGAAGCATTGCTGCCTCAATCGGATCCCCGGCGAGTTGCTGCCGCGATATCGCTATCCCGCCAGCTTCTCTTTCGCGGCCCCTTGCCGGGAGGCTCGGGCTCGCTGGACTTCGATGGAAAGTGGGAGCGGCATTGGCTTTCGCCTCAGCCTCACGCTTCTTCCTTCGATCGCCCTACCAGCCGCTTTGCGAGCTTCCATCCTTGCGGATATCCGCCGCTTGCCGGCTGCCAGTGTCTTGGAGCTTCTGTCCCGTCTCCGGGTCATCCACTCCGTGGCACAAAAGAGAGACTGTCACTCCTTGCTGAGTCGCACAAAGGGAATCTGCCTGTGGATAAGTAGGATCCTGGGGATAAGTCGCTTGTCACCATCTCACGTAGGAGGGATCGGGCTATGGCGGCTTTAGCGGAGGAAATTCACAGTCGTGGCCATACCCTTAGCCTCTAGACCTTGATCGGATCAGGCTGAATCAGCCTGGCCCGTGAATCAAGGTCTCCGCCATAGGAAAAGGGTGCGCCTTGACCGCGTAGCATGGTGCGACGACTGTTTTTGCGGCAAGCGATATGCCACTGAGGCTCAAGCGCGAAAGATCATGAGGGTGACAAGATGACAGTCAAGCGGAGGGATGTCGTGAAGGCGGTTACTCTAGGTGGTGCGGTGGCGATCTCGGGCGCGGCTTCCGGGGCGGCACGACCGGAAGCGGCCAAGATCGTCCATCACGTCTTCTTCTGGCTGAAGACGCCCGATTCGATCGCCGATCGTGACCAGCTGATTGCAGGCCTGCGCGCCCTCGCAAGGATTCCCGTCATCCGCAGGCTTCAAATCGGGGTGCCAGCATCGACCGAACAACGCGATGTCGTTGACGCGAGTTTTGACGTTTCCGAGCTGATGGTGTTCGACAGCGTCGCGGATCAGAAGATCTACCAGGACCATCCCGTGCATCATGATTTCATCGCCAAGTGCGGACATTTGTGGCGCAAAGTGGTCGTGTACGACATGCTGACCGTCTGATTTGACGGCAGCTATGGCAAGGATGTTGAAGAACGTCCGCTTGCCGCCGGCACTGAGTCACCGCGTCATGTCCATCCTGCCGGTGATCATCGCGGAAATGAGATTGTCGCGCCTGACGAGAAGATATCAGAGGATCGCCGCGACGTGCAGCGGTGTCGAACGCGAGGAGTGAGCGAACGGCCCGGATTCGAACCCTTCCTCGTTTTCGGGCGAAGCTAGGGCGAAGCTAGGGCGAAGCTAGGGCGAAGCTAGGGCGAGGCATAGCTCTCGACCTCGGAAGCGAGGGACGGAGCCGCTCCGAGGATGACTGCGGCGAGGATAAGGGCGGCGGCGGCGCACGCGACCAACCGTCCTTTCGGTGCCGGCTTCATCGGCGTCACTCCAGGCGGCAGCTCCGCGCGGCCCGTAAACATCGGCCGGACAAGGGAGCGGCCACGCACGAAGTGATAGTAGGTGATCGCGATAACGTGCAACGCGATCAGCCCGAGCAAAATGT
>JADDQD010000127.1:0-9049 GCA_016781555.1 Pseudomonadota bacterium
AAATTTCAACTTCGCCGCTCGAAAGGTTCCTTACCCAACCCGAGACCGCGGGCGGTCGCGACCGTCCAGTTGCGGTAGAAGACGCCCTGGACACGGCCGCGGACGACGAGGCGCCGTGCAATCATGCCTCAGGTGGTGGCAATGTCCGGCGCGTCTTCAGCCTTCATTCCGACAACATGATAGCCCGCATCCACATGGTGGGTTTCCCCAGTCACGCCGGACGCCAGGTCTGACAGCAGATAGAGGGCCGCGCCGCCGACATCCTCAATGGTGACGTTGCGCCGCAACGGCGCATTATATTCGTTCCACTTCATGATGTAGCGAAAGTCGCCGATGCCGCTGGCGGCAAGCGTTTTGATCGGCCCTGCCGAGATCGCGTTGACCCGGATCTTCTCCGGGCCGAGGTCCATGGCGAGATATTTGACGCTGGCTTCGAGAGCTGCCTTGGCCACACCCATGACGTTGTAGTGCGGGATCACTTTCTCGGCGCCGTAATAAGACAGCGTGAGCAGACTTCCCCCGGTCGGCATCATCTCCCGCGCGCGTTTCGCGACCGCTACGAAGCTGTAAGCGGAAATGTTCATGGTCATGAGGAAGTTATCGAGGCTGGTGTCTACGAACTTGCCGCGGAGCTCGTTCTTGTCGGAAAAGCCGATCGCGTGAACGACAAAATCCAGCGTGTCCCAGCGCTCCTTGAGCGCGGTGAAGGTACGCTCGACGCCATCCGGGTTCGACACGTCGCAATCGATCAGGAAATCCGAGCCAAGCTGAGAGGCCAGGGGCCCGACGCGACGTTGCAGCGCCTCGCCTTGGTAGCTGAAGGCGAGCTCCGCTCCGTGCTGCGCAAGCGCCTGGGCGATGCCCCATGCAAGCGATCGATCATTGGCGAGGCCCATGATCAGCCCCCTCTTGCCCGCCATCAACCCCGTCATTTCCCCTCCTCTTCAGCCTTCGCTGTTTCGATCTCCCTTACAGTCGGTTCAGGCGTTTCCGCCAGCGCTGCGTTGAGCTGCGCCCCGATGGTGACGCCGAGGCCGATCATGAAAAAGAAAATCAGTGCGATCATCACCCCGGCGAGGCTGCCGTAGGTGAGATCGTATCCGCCGAGGCTTGAAAGAACGACCGGCAGAAGCGCGGTGGTTGCTAGCCACCAAAACGTCACAAAGGCAGGCCCTGGCCACTTCAGGCACTTCGATCTGCGATACCGCCTAGGCGTGAGCGAAAGGAAGAGGAGGTAAAGCGAGCCGAATAGGATCAGCCCTGGAACGATCCGGAACAGCGTCAAAACGCCGATCAGATCTTCCGCCTGCGGCAGTAAGCCAAGGATGAACCCCTGCGCCCCCGAGAGCAGAACGGACGCGGCAAGCGCCAGCAGGATCATCAGCACCGAACCAACGATCAGTCCCATTGAGCCGAGCCGATATTCCCAGAAGGGCGCGCTGTAAGGGACTCCGTAGGCACGGCGGATGATGTCGCGGATAGTCTCGATGAAGCTCCCCGTCGTCCAAAGCCCCACCAAGCCGCCGAGCCACAGCAGATTACCGGATCGTGCCTGCAGAACGTCACTGACCGGCTTTCTCAGAACTTCGGCGACGTCGGGCGGCATTGTTTGCAGAAACGCGATCACCGTCGCCATGCCGCCCTCAGTTTGTCCGAACAGCCGAGCAACCGCCGCAGCTACAATGAAAAATGGGAAAAGTGTCATCAGCGCGAGGTAAGCGAGGTTCCCGGCGTGGATGAAACCATCGGAGTAGACGCCGATCGCAACCCGCTTGGTGACTTCGAAGCCGCGCGTGCCCGGCCGTACCCTGTGGAAGCTCTTTCCGACCCGGGCGCGCGCCTTTGCCAGGCGCTTGCGCCGGGCTTCGGGGGACTCAGGCGATATATTTTGCACGTCGGCTAGACGCCCAAGGCCGCTCTAGGGTTGCGTTTGCCCTTGCTTTTCCAGCTTTGAACGAACTGGTTGAGCTCGGCATCGTCGGCAGGAACATCGATCATCAGCGTGACGAGCTGGTCGCCGCGGTCGCCACTCTTGCCCGTGAAGCCTTTGCCCTTGAGGCGGAGCACTTTGCCCGAGGTCGAGCCCTTCGGCACGCTCAGCATTACCGCTCCGTCAACTGTCGGCACCTTCACCTTCGCGCCGAGCAGCGCTTCATCGAGGCTGATCGGCAGGTTGAGGCGAATATCGTCCCCTTCGCGGGTGAAGAAGCGATGCGGCGTGATGTGGATGGTCACGATCGCATCACCATTGCCGCCGGGGCCTTGCTCGCCCTGACCGCTGAGCCGGATCTTCGCCCCTTCCTCAACGCCCTTCGGAAGCTTGATCGAAATGGTCTTGCCGTTGCCGAGGCTGACACGCTGCTCCTTCAGCGTCGCTGCATCGGCAAAGGACACTGCGAGACGGTAGGAGACGTCGGCGCCCCGCCGTGGCGGGGGCCGCCGGCCACCAAAGCCGCCGAAGCCGCCGCCGCTCCGGGCTTGGCCATTTCCAAAAAGCCCTTCGAAGAGGTCGGACAGGTCGGCCGCCTCGCCACCCATGCCCGCCTCGGGACGCCGGAAGCCGCCGCCGGAGCCTGGCTGTGAGCCGGCACCGTAACCGCCCGCCCCGAAGCCGAACGGCATTCGCGGGTTGCCTTCCTCGTCGATTTCGCCGCGGTCGTATTGCGCGCGCTTGTCCTTGTCCGTCAGGATGTCATAGGCCCGTGTCACCGCAGAAAAGCGTTCAGCCGCCTTCGGATTGTCCCGGTTCCGATCCGGATGCAGCTCCTTGGCGAGCTTGCGATACGCCTTCTTGATGTCGGCCTCGCTCGCGTCTCGTGCGACGCCAAGCTGTGAATAAAGGTCAGCCATTCGAGCTTCGTTCTCTACCATAGGCGAAATGTCCACTGTTGCGCTATTGCAATAGTGTTGCAAATGGGTTGTGCGCCTGCCCACTGCAAGCGCGCTGCTTGTGCGATTGGCGAGGTGGGGGCAAGGGCGCCTTTCGTCAAAGCAGGCGGACCTGTGCGGCCCGAATGATCAGCGAGGCTCACGGCGCAGCTGGCCGGTCCACCAGCCGCTCGGCTGTTCCCACGCAAGCCGAAATTGGTCTAGAGGCAAGCATGCCCACCGATCCCCATCATCTCTTTCAGGAGTGGTTTGCGCTCGCGAAAGAGTCGGAGCCGAACGACCCCAATGCGATGGCTTTGGCAACCGCCGATGCGGCCGGGCGGCCTTCTGTTCGCATGGTGCTGCTCAAGGGACAGGACGAGCGGGGCTTCGTCTTCTACACAAACCAAGACAGCCGCAAGGGCATTGAGCTCGAAGCCAACCCTCATGCGGCGCTGCTCTTTCACTGGAAGTCACTCCGGCGCCAGGTGCGCATCGAGGGCCCGGTGACCGGCGTAATCGAGGCAGAGGCGGACGCTTACTTCGCAACGCGCTCGCGTGATTCGCAGCTCGGGGCCTGGGCCTCCGATCAGTCGCGGCCACTCGACAGGCGGGAGACGTTCGAAGCGCGCTACGAAGCCATGCGGCACCGCTTCGATGGTTCGGACGTGCCACGCCCGCCGCGCTGGTCGGGCTTTCGGGTTGCGCCAGAGCGCATCGAATTCTGGAGCGACCGGGCGCATCGGCTCCACGAAAGGCGGCTGTTCACCAGGGGCGATCAGGGTTGGATCGAGGGACTGCTCTATCCATGAGCCTCGGCCACCATCATCATCGTCCGCATGCGGCCCTGACCAGGAGAGCGGCAATCGCTAGCGTCGCGATGGCGATGTTTCTCCTCGGCCTCAAAGCCTTCGCCGCCTGGCAGACCGGGTCGGTCTCGATGCTCGGATCGCTCGCTGATACTGGGCTCGATCTCCTCGCCTCGTTGGTGACGCTGTACGGCGTCCGTCTCGCCGCGATGCCGGCCGACCTGGATCATCGTTTCGGCCACGGCAAGGCCGAGGCGCTGGCAGCCTTGTTTCAGGTTGCTCTTATCACGGCGTCGGCGGCCGCGATCGGCTGGCGCGCCGTGGTTCGCTTGAACGAGGACCAGCCCACCGCCCATGCCGAATATGGCGTTGCCGTTTCGCTTGTTGCGATCGCCGCCACCTTTGCCTTGCTCACCTACCAGCGGGAAGTGATTGCGCGTACCGGCTCCGTTGCGATACGCGCGGACAACATCCACTATCGAAGCGATCTTCTCCTCAACCTCTCGGTGATCGTTGCCCTACTCCTCGATCAGTATGGCGGCCTCACCGGCGCTGACCCGGTTTTCGGCATTGGCATCGCGCTCTGGCTCGCCTGGGGCGCATTCAAAGCGTCGAGCCACGCCATCGACCAGCTGATGGACAAGGAGTGGCCGGAGGAGAAACGGGAGCGTTTTCTTGCCGCCGCTGCCACACACCCTGAGCTTCGCGGGATTCATGATTTCCGCACCCGCCGCAGCGGCTCGCGCGATTTTGCACAGTTCCACATGTATGTCGCTCCCGACATGACCGTGGCGGAGGCGCACCACGTGATGGATGCCGTTGAAGCTCGGATCGCGCGGGAATTTCCAGGCGTGGAAGTGCTCATCCACCTCGATCCGGAGGGCCATGTCGATCATCCGGACAACCCTCTCGTCGAAACTGACGTGACCCCCAGCTGGTTCGGAAAACGCCCATGAAACTCCCTTTCCTTCAGGTTGACGCCTTCGCCGATCGTCCTTTCGGGGGCAATCCGGCGGCCGTAATGCCGCTCGCCAGCTGGTTGCCCGACGAAACGATGCAGGCGATCGCGATGGAGAACAACCTCAGCGAAACGGCGTTCACCGTGCCTGCATCGGGCGATGCCGATTACGAACTGCGGTGGTTCACGCCCACCACCGAAGTGGCGCTTTGCGGCCATGCAACGCTCGCGAGCGGGCATGTCCTCATGAAAGGCGAGGAAATCCGGTTCCGCACCCGCAAGGCGGGGGTGCTGGTGGTGCGGCGGGAGAGCGGTGGTGAGCTGACGCTTGAACTGCCGCTGACGTTGGTGAAGCCAGCGACCGACCAGGCCCTTCTTGCCGCGCTTGGGCTTCCGGAGGGCGAGGTTTTTCTGTCCTATCGGGGCGCGGAAGCAACCGCGATCATCCTGGTGGCGGATGCAAAAGCCGTTCGCGATTGCGCGCCTGATATGCGGGCCTTGCGCGACATCGATCTGATGGCGATCGTTACCGCGCCGGGGGACGGCCACGACGACGTGGTCAGCCGCGTCTTCGTGCCTGCCTGGGGCGTCGACGAGGATCCGGTAACCGGCTCCGCGCACGCGGCGCTCGCGCCCTTCTGGGCGGAACGGCTCGGACGCGAGCGCTTCACGGCCTTCCAGGCGAGCCGGCGTGGCGGCCGGGTGGAGTGCCGCCTTGCTGGTGATCGCGCCCTTTTAGGCGGCCACTGCGTGACGGTTATTGAGGGGACTTACCGCCTCTCATCCGGCTAGACCTTGATCGGATCAGGCTGAATCAGACTGATCCGTGAATCACGGTCTCCACCATAGGAAAAGGGCCTGATTCACGCCTTCGGCGGAAGCGCGCAGCGCTTCCACCTCAGCCGATCAGGCCCTAGCGAGCAGCCATTGCGCAGCTCAGGCGATGTTCCGCAGGGCAGCGTAGCTTCCGTAGCAAGCGACGGCGAACGGAACGAAATAGGTCAAAACAAGCCTCCAGATCACGATCGGCTCGTCTCCGACAAGTGCGCCGCCCTGATTGATCACGTTGAGGATGGTGCCAACGATGGGCGCTACAACCAGCGAGCGCTTCACGGCAGGCCAGCTGAAGGTGCGTTCAAGGGCGTTCTTCCGGGGCAACATCCGGCACCTCCCTGCACTCGCCCGGCACCGGCAGCCCGGCGAGCAGCGCCTCCAGGGCACCGAGGAATGGGCGCTGGCTCGGCAGCATCTTGATGCGAGCAGCGGGGAGGGTGAACCAGTCCGCTTTGTCAGCTTCGGGAAAGGACTGGAGAACCCCGCTGCGCGGTGGCCATTCCATCTGAAAGTGCATGCTGACGATGTTCGCCGGATCGAAGTCACCCTCGACTGCGAAAGCCTCGACCCACTTGCCGCCGGCTTGGCGTAAGCGGCAGAGCGGCACGGGATTGCCAACAAGCTTCATGCCCAATTCTTCCTCGAACTCACGCAGTGCGGCGGCGGCAGGGGCTTCGGCTGGCATGACCCCGCCTTTGGGGATCATCCACGCGCCCTCGTCCTTGCTGCGCCAATACGGGCCGCCGGGGTGGATGAGAAGCACCTCGGGTCCTCCGGCGCACCGGCGGTAGAGCAGGATCCCAGCGCTAAATTCCGGCATCTCGCGTCAACCCCGATCTGCAGCCGCGGGATGAACGTACGTGTCCGTCTGGTGCGCCGCTGCAACGCTCATCGCCCACCTTTAGATTGGCTTCGGGAAGTTCGTTGGGCAGGTCGAACGGCAATGGGCGGGAAGACGGGAGGGGGGGCATGGGTCAGGCGTGCTTGATCACGATGCCTTGTATTTCATTCGCGACGTCCTCGAAGCGGTCGAGCACCCGCTCCAAGTGGTTATAGACCTCGTGGCCGATGAAAAAGGCCATTGGCCGATCTTCGCCGAAGGTTTGGAACAGCGTCTTCAGCCCCTGTTCGTGCAGGTCGTCCGCCGCGCCTTCAACGTGAACGATGTTCTCGGTGATACGATCGAGCTGAGCGCTATTCCTTCCGACAGCGCGAAGGAGCGGTACTCCCTCCGCGACCAGGCGGGCAGCCTGACCGGCTAGTGCAGCCATTTCGCACATTTGCGGCGCGAAGCTTTTGACTTCGTACAGCATGATCGCCTTGGCCGTCCGCCGCATCTCATCAATAGCATCGTCCATTGAAGAGATCAGGCGGGAAGTTGCGCTTGGATCAAAGGGAGTTCTGAAGCTGCGTCGGACCGCGAGCAGCACGTCCCGCGTCACTGCGTCGGCCTGATGCTCATAGTCCTTGATCCGTGCGCAGCACTCCTCGATCCCCCCCTGGCCCGAAAACATGGCGCCCATCGCGTCGGCACCACTGACCAGTGTTTCGGAATGGCGCGCGAACATCTCGAAAAAGGAGTTCTCGCGCGGCATGATTGCCGTGAACAGTCGCAGCACGCGGGACCTCGCTGGTGGCGGTGGCGGGGCGGAAAGCAAGCCAGTGGAGACTCGGCTGGCCCCAGCAGCGGGAGGCACGAAACCAAGAATGAGCTCCTTCAGGCCAGCCTCATCGACGGCTGCGGCCGCGTCGTGCCGGGTGAACCAGCCGGTGTCGCGCTGGTGACGTTCCGGCCAGTGGTCGCTCTGCACGGTGGTGCGAAGCGGGAAAACCTGCACTTCGGCCGGCACCGCAGCGCCGTTTCCGCGGATCTTTTGGTATTGGTAGCTGCCGATTGCTTGGCGCGACACGACGCCCGTTATCCCGGCTTCCTCATACGCCTCCTGCGCCGCCGACTGAGGGGGGGAGAGGCCGCGGATCGGATTGCCGCGCGGGATGACCCACCTTTTGGTCCTGCGTGAGGTGATCAGCATGAAGCGCGGTTCGCCGTCCGGGCCGACCTGATATGCGAGAACTCCAAACTGGCTGATCAACGCGCTCCACTCCGGCTCATGGTAAGAGCAATGTATCGCGCGATTGGTTCCGGTCTTTGCCTCTCGCTGCCCCGCTCTGATCGATCGCAATTGCTGGTTCAGCTTGTGGTCTTCTTTCGTGCAAGTCACAAAGGGACAGCAAGCGAGGAGTGGCAATGGATCATCCAGAAGAAAAGTCGCTCCGGCGGGACATCGGCTTTTTCGGCTCTGCCTTTTTGTCGTTCAATGGAGTCGTCGGCGCGGGCATTTTCGCCCTGCCGGCGACGCTTTACACGCAGTTCGGCGCCTTCAGCCCCTGGCTTTTTCCCTTGTTCGGCGCGCTGGTACTGATCGTCGCATATCCGTTTTCCCGTCTTGCAGCCTATCATCCCGCCTCGGGCGGACCGGTGATGTATACCGCCGCTTTCGGCCCGCTGGTGTCGTTTCAAATCGGATGGATCTATTATGTCGCCCGCTCGACCGCGCTTGCGGCCAACAGCAACGTATTTGTCACCTACGCCTCTTCCCTGTGGGCACCATTGGCTGAAGGTCTGCCGCGTGCGCTGGCGATTGTGACACTCTGCGGCACGCTGACCTTCGTCAACATCGTGGGCGTGAAGAAGGCGATCCGGGCCCTTGACGCGCTGACCGTCCTGAAAGCGACCCCACTTCTCCTCTTTGCGATTTGGGCTCTGATCAGCTTCGGGGAGGCGGTGCCGGCACCCGGGCCGCTCCCTCAGCTGTCGGGCGTTGAAGCTGCGGCCCTGCTCGTCTTCTATGCGTTCGTCGGCTTTGAAAATTCGGTTGTGCCTGCGGGCGAAACGGCGGACCCCCGCCGAACCATTCCGCGGGCGCTTATCACCACCCTCATCGCAACGATGACGCTCTACTTCCTTGTTCAGCTTGCTTACGTTGCGGTGATGCCGCGGGGTGCCGGCGGCGATGCTCCGCTCGTCGAGTTCGGCACCCGCCTTGCTGGCCCGCTCGGCGGCCTGATTCTTACTGCCGCGGCCTTGTTCTCGCTGACCGGCAATATCATGGGCGGCCTCACAGCCACGCCCCGGACGACCTTCGCTCTCGCGCGCGATGGTCTGCTGCCGGCGTGGTTCGGAAAGGTAAGTCGGCGTTACGCGACGCCCGCTAACTCCGTGTTCTTCATGGGCCTGCTGACCGCTCTGCTTGCTCTGAGCGGCAGTTTCGTCTGGCTTGCAGTGGTCAGCACGCTTGCCCGGATGATCGTCTATTCAGCAAGCATAGCGGCGCTGCCTGGCGCTAGCCGCCGCGCGGAAGGGGGCCGCGCTGGGCCGGGCGTCTGGATTCCAGTCACGGCCGCGATCGCAGTTTGCGGATGGGCTGCCTTGCAATCGGAATGGCCGTCCTGGCGGATGCTGCTCGTGCTCGTGGCGGTGGGGACGATGCTTTACGTCGCCGCGCGGGTGGCGGCCGTCAGGCGGGCTCCAGTGCCGCCGCAATAGTTGTTTCGATCCAGCCGCCGCCGAGCACCCGGT